>SVGR01000041.1 GCA_015056265.1 Clostridiales bacterium | reverse complement strand
ACCGGAATGGACGCACCACTGGTGCAACTGTTGTCGTGCCAACGGCATAGCAGGGAAGCGAAGTGCGGAAGGGATAAACGCTGAAAGCATCTAAGCGTGAAACCCCCCTCAAGAATAAGGCTCCCATTCCTTTAAGGAAGTAAGACCCCTGGAGGACTACCAGGTGATAGGTCAACGCTGGAAGCGTGGTAACATGTGTAGGTTGTTGATACTAATAGGTCGAGGGCTTGATTTCAAGAGCGCGAATGAGACTAAAGGTCAGAGAGATAGAGTCTAATCAATGTGCAGTTGTCAAGGTGTGTCAGCGGGCGTGAGTAGCAGAGGGTGAAAACGTAGCACGCAACAGACTTGATGCGCGAGGAGCGTAGCCGGAAGGGTGAGCAGCCTGGAAGGCAGAAGCTGAGGGAAAGCCGGCAGGCAGCGAGCAGCTTCAAGAAGAGGGAGAAGTACCTTGGGCAAGTAACTAGGAAGCGCAAGCTTGACGACCTCAGCCCCATGATAATGATATAATTTCCGGTGGCAATGGCGAAGGGGTCCCACCTGTTCCCATACCGAACACAGAAGTTAAGCCCTTCAGCGCCGAAAGTACTTGGCTGGACACGGCCCGGGAGGATAGGTCGCCGCCGGATTCCACTTAGAGCATCTCAATTGAGATGCTCTTTTTTATGCTTAAAACCACTGGCAAAGCCAGTGGTTCAGGAAAAGTCAACGCTGAGTAGACGCACAACTCCTTATGCTAAGATAACTTTTGCTAAGATAAAGAAGCGGTTAGGCAACTGCAACAAAAGTAAAAGGAGGTCATTTGGATGATAAATAACGAGCATAGTTTAACACACACGAAGTGTAATTGCAAATACCATATAGTATTTGCACCGAAGTATCGACGCAAAGTATTCTTTGGAGAGAAACGAAGGGAAATCGTGCAATATTTAGGAAGTTGTGCGAATGGAAGAAGGTAAACATTCCGAAAGCAGAAATATGCCCGGATCATGTGCACAAGCTGGAAGAGATACCACCGAAATAAGTGTATCAAGTTTTATTGGGTATCTGAAAGGAAAGAGCAGCACGATACTGTATGAACAATTTTGAGAATTAAAGTAGAAATCCTGTTTCAATTGCTCCATCAGGCTGAAATGTATAATTTTGCATTTAACATGCGTGTAGAAAAGAAATATCGCATATTATATCAAATATCTTTTGGGTGAGCATACGGGTGCTCTAAGTGGAGATTGACAAAATATATAAATAGCGAAAAAATATACAAATAGATTCTTCGAGGAGGATTCTGATAAATGAGTAAGTTGGCAATATTTCTTTTGATTCTTGTGCTTTTGTTTGGCGCGATTCCACTCGGTTCTGCAGAATTGTATAGATTCGATTATAATGACGAATTGTATTTTTGAGTACGACATAACAGATAATGGAAATGCAGAAATATTGTTTCTAAGCAAGTCAACACGAGATTCGATCCCGAGGGTGATGGAACCTATTGATTTGGTGATTCCCAGTGAGATGGATGGACATGAAGTTGTTTCCATTGCCTTTCATGGGATTAATGGCGAACGCATCTACAGTTATTCCATCCAAACCATTACCATTCCCGAAACGATCATATGGCTGGATGATCCTGCGCGGCCCTTTGGAGGCTGTTATGAACTGAAGGAATTTATTGTATCCCCTGGAAATCCGGTTTATGAAGCGATCGACGGCGTATTATTTAATAAAATGACGAGAACCCTGGTTTCCTATCCTGCCGGGAAAACGGAAGAAGTATATGAAATTCCCGAAGGGACGAAAGAAATTGCGCCAGGCGCATTTGCGAATCTGAAAGCAAAAAGAATTGTTGTTCCCGCGTCTATCACTTCATTGGATTATGTAAGTTTTAAGCCGACGCTTGAGGAAATATCGGTTTCTGCTGACAATACGGCATACAGCAGTGTAGACGGTGTGTTATTGGATAAAGAAGGAAAAAACTTATTATATGTTCCTGCCGGAAGAGGGGGCGAGGAATATGCAATCCCTGAAGGGGTAACAAGTATTGGCGACAGCGCATTCTCCAGATACAGTTCGATTCGCTGCCTTTCCCTTCCCGGCAGCTTTGAATTTTCCAACGGCCCGGAAAAGGAAGCCTATTTTTTCGCGCTGGCTTTAACGGAAGATGCAATGAACAGCATTTCTTCAATGGTAGACGTAAAGACGAGAAGAAAGCTTCAATCTGCTTATACATTGGTGGATTCCAAGAAATATTCAAAGACACAGGATGTAGAGTACCTGGAAGAAATGTTTCCCGTACTGAAAGATGGTGTTCCTCTTTGGATCGAAAGAAACGCCACCAAAGGAGACGATATCCCCGAGAAGACCAAGAAAAGCGTGGCTGAATATTTTGCTTCCGCCAATATAACGGCAGTGGACGTAAAAAATGACGAAATTCTTTCTGCGAGAGGAAATGTATGGCGGGATGAATATCCCTACACCGTTCTCTGCCAGCAGTTGGATGCCCCAAAGTGGCCGGAAGGGATGATTCTTCGTGTGGAGGAAGGTTCCCAGGCTTATCATTGGGCAGTGCAAAATGGGATACCGTTCAAAGTAAATGAATAAATGCGCTTGCAACATGATCCCAAGGAAAATGATTCTTTGGGATCATGCTGTTTTATGCGATAGATTTTGCCGAGAAATATTAGGCATCCATGCAGGAAATTGGAAATGCAGTGAACGCGGAGGAGAAAGATACGGCACTGAATGGACGAATTGGCAATCTTTTTAAGGAGAAGAAAGCATTTTGTCTTGCAGTATTTACCAATGTATTGACTGGCTTCAATGCTATGGACAATGATGAATCGATAGTGTTGTATTCGCTTGGGCCAGCAGTAGTGCAGGATTGCTTTCCGGGGAGAGCCACGCCGTTGCTTGTGCGCCGGTAAGGATTACCGGCATACGGGAATGGATAAACGCAATATCTGGCGTAGCAGGACGGGTAAGGACTATAAAGCGTGGGAGTGACGGATTGCTTTCATAACGGTAGATACCAGCAAGATAACACGGAGCGGCGCTGTCCGGTGTAAATGAGAACTTTTGTTTGCCATAGGCATCATCTTTTTTCCATTCGTAGTAGCATGTGATGGGCACAAGGCAGCGCCGTGAAGCCATCGAAACTGAGAAAAGCGGCTTACTGAATGCCGTCTCACTACGTGCATTGATGATCAGGCCGCCTCTTCCTTCGAGGGTGAACCCCCATTGCATCAGATTGCAGCCGATATTTCCCGATTTTCTTCTGGAAATGACGGGTACAATCTCGTTGGGATGAACATCTCCCGCAGGGCGGTAGTAATTCTGAAGAGATAAATTGGAATAAAGGCGTTCCAGAGGTATGGAGGCTTCACCAACATCCGCCAAATGAAATGCTCCGCACACGATTGCACCCCCTTTCAATAACTGCATACATTATACCCAGTTAAATGTCGGAAAGTCAACAGCAGCTGATTGCAAGAAAAATGCAGAAAAAAATATGAGCATCCGGCCGATGAGGCGGCGCGAAACCCTTGCAATTTGAAAATAACTGTGCTATCATATACGATAGTGTTCTATGGCAACATGAACACAAGGACGCCGCAAAGGCGAGTATGGAGGGTGTTCCTTATGGGTTACACGGTAGAAAAAATCTCTGGCAATCAAGTGAAGATCGCCTTTGAAATCGCTTCCGAAAAGTTTGACGAAGCTGTTCAGAAGGCCTATTTGAAGGTTCGCGGCAAGGTGAATGTGCCCGGCTTCCGCAAGGGCAAGGCCCCCCGCAAGATGATCGAGAGCATGTACGGCGAAGCCGTATTCTATGACGACGCTTTTGATATTCTCTTCCCCGGCGAATATGAAGCCTGCGTGAAGGAACATGATATCAAGGTTGTGGATCGTCCTGAAGTGGACGAAGTAGAACAGATCGGCGTTGGCAAGGATCTGAAGTTCACCGTAAAGGTATTTGTAAAGCCCGATGTGGAACTGGGTAATTATAAGGGCTTGAAGGCTATTAAGTATGTACACAAGGTGACCGATGAAGAAATCGACGCCCGCATCAACCAGGACGTGGAAAAGGCCACCACCATGGTTGACGTCACCGACCGCGCTGTTGAAAATGGCGATATCGTCAATCTCAACTATGCCGGCACTGTGGACGGCGTTGCTTTCGCCGGCGGTACTGCCGAAAATCAGACCCTGGAAATCGGCTCCGGTCGCTTCATCCCTGGCTTTGAAGAGCAGATGATCGGCATGAACCTGGAAGAAGAAAAGGATCTGCAGGTGAAATTCCCCGAGGAATATCATGCTGAAGAACTCAAGGGCAAGGACGCCGTCTTCCATGTGAAGGTCAATGGCATTCAGATGAAGGTGAAGCCCGAACTGGATGATGATTTCGCCGCTGACGTCAGCGAATTCGATACTTTCGATGCCTATAAGCAGCACATTGTCGACGAACTGAACGAAAAGGCCCAGAAGAACGCTGCTGTTCAGCTGGAAAATGAACTGGTTCAGCAGGCTGTGGACGCTGCCGATTGCGATATTCCTGATTCCATGATCGAAGATGAAATCGAAATCATGATCCGGGAAATGAAGATGCGGATGATGTACCAGGGCTTCAAGTATGAAGATTACCTCAAGTACACCGGCCAGACTGAAGAACAGGTAAAGGAAATGTATCGCCCCGAAGCCAAGAACCGCGTGAAGATGCAGCTGGTGCTGGAAGCCATGGTGAAGGCTGAAAACGTGGAAGTTTCCGATGAAGACGTGGAAAAGGTCACTGTGGAAGAAGCCGAACGCATGGGTCGCGAAGTGGAAGAATTCAAGGCCTCCCTGTCCGACCGCCAGAAGGATTACCTGAAGGAAAATGCTGCTATCCGCAAGGTGGTGGATCTGCTGGTGGAAAGCGCCGAAGTGGAAGAAAAAGAAGAAACGGAAAAAATCAACGTGGCTGAAACCATGGCTGCCGTTGAAGAAGCCGCCCAGGCCGCTGAAGCCCAGGACGAAGAATAATCAAAACAGTTCACCTCTTTGGATGCGTCGGAGCGCTTCGGCCTTCGGCGCATCCTGCACAAAAGGGGGAAATATGGGTATACTTTACCCCATCTCTTCATATGATAGAGGATGGAATGGAAGGAGGAAAGGCGAATGTCCTTAATCCCTTATGTAGTGGAACAGACCGCCCATGGCGAGCGCACCTATGATATCTATTCCCGGCTGCTGAAGGACCGGGTGGTTTTCCTGGGCAGTGCCATCGATGATCAGGTGGCCAACGCTGTAGTGGCACAGCTGCTGTTTCTGGAAACGGAAAATCCTGATGCAGAAATTTCCCTGTATATCAACAGCCCCGGCGGCTCTGTCACTGCGGGCATGGCGATCTACGATACCATGAACTATATCAAGTGCCCGGTGCGCACGGTGTGCATTGGCATGGCGGCGTCCATGGGTGCCTTTTTGCTGATGGCCGGTGAAAAGGGCAAGCGCCTGGCCCTTCCCAACAGCGAAGTGATGATCCATCAGCCTTCCGGTGGCGCTTCCGGCCAGGCAACGGATGTGACCATCCATGCCGAATGGCTGCTGCGTACCAAGAAAAAGATGAATGAACTGATGTCCCAGATGACCGGTCAGCCCTTGAAGCGGCTCAGCCAGGATGTAGAGCGGGATTATTTTATGACCGCCAAGGAAGCCCTGGATTACGGCATCATCGACGAGATCTATCAGCCCCGTAAATGAGATGGGGATACAATGAGGTAATACATGGCAAAGGATGATATGACCCCCCGGATGCATCGCTGTTCTTTCTGCGGCAAAACCCAGGATCAGGTGCGCCGGCTCATTGCAGGGCCGGGGGCCTATATCTGCAATGAGTGCATCGCTCTGTGTCAGGAAATCGTATCCGACGATTTGGATGTGGTGTCCGCCGCGCCGGAAATGGGTGAAATTCCCCTTCCCTCTCAGATGAAAGCGGTGCTGGATGAATACGTGATTGGCCAGGAAAAGGCCAAGCGCACATTGTGCGTTGCGGTATACAACCACTATAAGCGCATTGCCGCCCCCCAGAAGAAGGATGACGTGGAATTGCAAAAATCCAACATTCTGATGGTGGGGCCCACTGGGTGCGGCAAAACCTATCTGGCCCAGTCCCTGGCCCGGATTCTGAACGTCCCCTTCGCCATTGCCGATGCTACGGCGCTGACCGAGGCGGGCTATGTGGGCGAGGATGTGGAAAACATCCTGCTGCGCCTGATTCAGGCTGCGGATGGGGATATTCAGGCGGCTCAGCGGGGCATCATCTATATCGATGAAATCGATAAGATCGCCAGGAAGAGTGAGAATGTATCCATCACCCGGGACGTCAGCGGCGAAGGCGTGCAGCAGGCGCTGCTGAAAATCCTGGAGGGAACGGTGGCGGATGTGCCCCCCAAGGGTGGCCGTAAGCATCCTATGCAGGAATGTCTGCAGATTGATACTACCAATATCCTGTTCATCTGCGGCGGCGCATTTGACGGCCTTTCCAAGCTGATCGAGCAGCGGGTGGGTAAAAAGGCCCTGGGCTTTGGTGCCGATCCTCAAGGAAAAAAGGATCAGAACATGGGCGAGATCCTGCGCCAGATGCGGCCGGAGGATCTGATGAAATTCGGCCTGATCCCCGAATTTGTGGGCCGTTTGCCCGTTACCGTCACCCTGGACGCCTTGGATGAGGATGCTTTGGTTCAGATCCTTACAGAGCCCAGGAATGCCTTGGTCAAGCAGTACCAGAAACTGATGGAGCTGGATGAAGTGGAACTGGCATTTGAAGATGACGCCCTCAGGGCCATCGCCAGTCAAGCCATTTCCCGCAAAAGCGGAGCTCGGGGCCTGCGTGCCATTATCGAAGGGGCGTTGCTGGATACCATGTTTGATCTGCCGGGGCGTACGGATGTGCGCCGGTGTACCATCACCAAGGATGTGATTGAGGAAGGAAAGCCCCCGCGGCTGGAATTGCTCTCTGACGTGCCGGAGGCCCTGCCACGCACAAAACGGACAAACGCTAAAAAGGAAAAAGAGATGCCGGATGAAACCAGTGCCAGCTGATCATCGGGATCCCCAAATACCGCTGCAGTGCGATTGACTGCAGCGGTATTTATGTATTATTTGAATTCCAGGCAGCGTTTGCGGTAATGCAGATAATTCTTTAGGGATACTTCCTCCGGCACGCAGTGATCGCAGGTGGGGATGAAGCAGCCCCGTTTCTGCATGGCAGGCAGGAAGCGGTCGATCATGGCGTCGATGGCCTGAGGGCCCTGGGCCAGTATGCGTTTATCAATGGCGCCGGAGATTCTCAGATCGGGATATTTTTCGGCGGTGCGGATCACATCGCATCCGGCTGCGGTCTCAAAGGGGCTCATATGGGTCATACCCAAGGAACGATACAGATCAATCACCGGTTCACAAAAGCCATCCGTATCCACCTGGAGCCCCAAGTGCCTGTTTTTGTCCAGTTGCCGGCGGCGCATATTGGTCAGCAGCTGTTGATAATAAGGAAGCAAAAATTCTTTGATCATATCCGGCGATATGAGTGAACCATGATTGTAGCAGATATCCTCCGCAATGAACAGCTCATCAAGGGTGAAATGCTGTTGATGACGAGCAACAACGGCGTCTGCCAGAATCAGCCATTGCTCCATGCACCGGTGGATCAGCGCAGGATCATCATAGAACATGTAGAGCAGATCCTCCGGCCCGATGAGAGAGCGCAAATACATATATCCGTCCACCACCTGCTGGGCAATAAACATGCCCTGTTTTGCTTTTTCCACCGCCGGGGGCAGGTATTCATCCATGGCAGCCTGCCGGGCGGGAGTAGTGATCCATTCGCCAGAGGCAGTTTTCCTCCCAGGTCTTCTGATCCTTTACCGGATGATCCACATATTCGGGTATGAATCCGTCCCGGCGGCCTTTGAAATACAGCACTTTTCGACCGGCGAAATCCTGTACCAATTCATAATTGCCGCGATCCTCCAGAAAAATGGGGTCAAATATCGGCTGGAATCCCCACGCACACCAGCCCAGTCCTCCGATATCCACACGCCCCTGAGGATCAAATTGAAAAATCTTATCCGGGTCAAAGGGGACAGGGAGCCTTCATCTTGAATCCACTTATCCAGAGAGAAGAACCCGAATTCTCTTTGGTAGATGCCTGCACCCGGGACCATGTTATAGAAATCCCAGTATTTTTTTGCGCCCTCGCACATTTTTCCCCGGGGCAGCATGTCCCAAATGCCATCATTCATTTTTCGGATACCTCCATTTTCTATCTGTTTATATCATGCAGGAACAATAACAAAAGTACATGCCGATATCGGTGAAAGGCATATACTTTTCGGCAAGTTAATGATAGAAAAAGAAAAAGGGAGATCGAGTGATGCGGAATTCATTGTCCCAGCGGGCCTGGAAAAAGGGGATTCCTGTCATTCGTTTGGATACTGTCTGGTATGTGGATGCGGATAAAAGCTATGAAGTGGATCGAGCAAATCACGCAGGGGATCATATCGTTGCTATTCGCACGCTGACAGGATGCGGCAAGGTTATCATGAGAGATGGGCGTGAATTCCTTCTGACTGCCGATAGCGTTGCTCTTTTTCGGCAGGGTATGATTCCGCCATTATGGTACGGAGGGGGAGCGCTGGCATTTTTATTGGTTTGAATTTCTGGCTGGAGGATGGCCGCTCCAGGAAATCAACGGGTGCTGGCTGGTGCCTTCCAGTGCCCAGGAGTGGGTAGAAATGGAGCAGTGCTTTTTGAGCCTGAGCCGGGGCAATCAAACCGAATGTATTCTTGCCCAGGGGATGTTTACCGCCTGAATAGCAGAATGGCAATTGCGGATTGATACGGAAAGTCTGGGAACAGCGCACTGGCAGGAGATTCTGATACTGCTGGAGCGGGGGAGACGGGAGCGCCTCAGCATCCCTGAGCTTTCCAGGATGGCAGGCATGTGTGAACGCAGCTTTCGCAGCGCCGTCCTAGCGGCCACGGGTCTATCCCCTAAGGCATATATGATCCAGGGCGAGATGGAAGCCGCCATGGAATTGCTGCGCACTACCCGTATGTCCATATCCGATGTGGCGGCTAGCCTGGATTATACCACCCCCCTTTTATTTCAGCCGGGTGTTTAAAAAAATCTATGGTTTGTCACCTCAGCAGATGCGCCAGGGGATACAATTATGATATAGAAAACCGGTCCATTTCGCCGTGACAGCGGAAGGACCGGTGTTTTTTGCGGTAATGCCATGGAAGATTGATGTCAGAATTGCTTGAGAGTTTGGCGGATATACCAATCTTCCCCGTCGCATTCCAGGATAACGGTTCCGGCGCCGGAGGCCTTGAAGGGGATATCCCGGTAATTGGCCTGATTTTTTGCCTTGCGGACGTCGTCATCATCATAGTTGGTGATCCACAGGAAATCGGGATCCACCACATCCAGAAATTCGGTGACGAAGGGGGTTAGGCCATGGTGAGGAAATTTGGCCACATCGGCCTTGAGAATTTCCGGATCCAGATTTTTGAGGAAATACCGCTGGGCTTCGCCGGTAATATCGGCGGTGAGCAGGGCGGAGCAATTGCCGTATTCCAGCCGGGTGAGAGGGGAGAGATCGTTGATCGTTTTGCCCTTTTCCCAGCGGTAAAGGGTAAGGGTCACATCCCCCAGGGTGAGAACGTCCCCGATCTGCAGCTGTCGGTAAGGAATGCCGGATTTATCCGCCTGCTTTACCGTGCGGGAATGCAGATCATTGCGGAAATTCTTTGCGAAAATAGAGACGAATTCGTCTGCCGTGATCCCGTATTGCATGAGGCGGTACAGCCCGTCGATGTGATCATCGTGGGGATGGGTATTGTAGATATATTTCAGGTGGGTAATGCCTCGTGCAGCCAAGGCGTCCCGCAGGCTTTCCCGCCATTTGTTGGCGCCCCCGTCGATCATCATGGCTTCGCCGCCGGCCTCCAGCAGCATGCAGTCGCTCTCTCCGGTACGGAAGATCGTAAGGCGGATAATGTCCCGGCTTTCCCAGTCTTCGGGCACATCCGTATCCACATACACCTGGCCCAGAGCAGGCAGGGATAGCAGCATCAGGAACAAAATGCACAGGGTGGCGGTCAGCTTCTTCATCGCGTTTCTCCCATTCTTGTGTAGTCATTGGCGAAATATCATATTCATAATATATAAAAATACCCTTGTCTGTCAAGACGGATGGGAAGAATTTGCAATTGTTACAGGCAAGGAACGAATCGGCTGTCATTGTTTCGCAAACGGCAAAAAGGAGGCCGGAAAACATAAATTCAAACAAAATTAATATTTATAATAATATATATTTGTTGAAAACATGATTTTCTTATGCTAAAATACTTCTACAGTTCACTTTCACAAGATGAGCTGCAATCCCGTGGGAGCGGCAGGCGATAGTTTTTATCATTTATGCTGCAAATTTTCCTATTGCGGATGCTGTTAATAAGTGATATAATTCAATACGTCATTTCTATTCAAATATTCATGTCTTTGATAAAACAATGCTATTTTTATGTCCTTTACTAAGTAGATTGTATAGAGGAGGTGTATTTGTGGGAGAAAAATGTATGGTATACCCGGCGGATCATACCAAAGGTACGGAATGAGTGAGTTTCCTGGCAGGTCTGGGCAGCTCTTGTTTTGTTTCTAAGATTGAATGATTATCCCGGCATTGCCGGCAGAAATATGATGGAATCGGGCGTGTGTCCTGATGAAAGAAATAGTGAATAACAGAAAAGGAGGGATACTGCTTGCGAAGACTTCTGGCGATTCTTTTGATTCTGATGACGATCATCGTGATGCTGCCGGCAGCTGCCCTGGGCGAGAATGAACTCCCCTACGGTCTGCCGAAACTGGAGATTACCAATAACACGGTGACCTATTTGACCTGGGGCAATCCCCGCGCCCTGGAAAATGACGCTGCTAATATTCTGATGCAGGAGGTATATGGATGCAAGCTGAAAGGCATCCGCACCACCTTCCAGGAAATTCCCACCAAGGCTGCCAGTCTGCAGCTATCCGGCAATGCCCCAGATCTGATTCAGTTCCGGGAGCAGGATACGCTGCCCTACATCACCGGCGGCATCGTGGATGATATCACCCCCTATCTGGATTATTCCGATCCGCTGTATGCTGACCTGAAGGATACAGTGGAAGCCTATGGCTATAAGGGCAAGTATTATCTGTTCCCCACAGAAGAAATGTACAGCGACGCCGTGGTGTACTACTGGACCAGTTATTTTGACGATCTGGGCTTGGAAACCCCTATGGAACTGTACGAAAACGGGGAATGGACCTATGCCGCCCTGCGGGATATGATGAAAGAACTGACCCAGGATTTCGACCGGGACGGCATCATGGATATTTACGGCCTGGTGCTTCATGTGGTCAACGGATATCTGTCTACGGGCGAGGATTTTGTTATCTGGAACGAAGAAACAGGGATGTTTGAAAACAACCTGCGTTCCCCTGCCCTGGCGGAATTCTTCAATTTCATTCATGAAACCGGTTCTGCCGGGGAAAATACCCGCCGCATGAGCCTGGAAGCACAGACCTGCTTTGATGCCAAAGAAGCGGTTATCATGATGAACCAGCGCCATCTGGTGAACACCTATTACGATCAAATTCTGGAAGGAGATATCGGCATTGCACCCTTCCCCCGCTTCTATGAGGATGAGGAAGTATCCAGCGTGCGTGGCCGCATGAACGCTTTCTATCTGGGCAAGGGCTCTGCCAACCGCAATGGCGCCCTGGCTTACATCGCCTGCTGCCGCGCCATCGCTGAGAATGAAGACCTGGCCAAGGAATTGGCAGAACGTGCCGGTGCCAACGTGCGGGAATGGCCGGAAGAATACGAAGCCTTCTTTGATGAAATTGATGATCCGACGAAGTTCAAAAAGTTTGTTGTCCGTTCCTGGGATGTAGGCACCTGGGGTGATGATGCCTGGGGCGCTTACTACCTCTATTCGATAATCGCTCAGTTTGAAGACCCCTGGTCCACAGTGGTGGAGCATCATTATCCTCTGCTTCAGGAATCTATTGATATGGCCAACGGCGCCTATATGAATCAGTAACTGTCATCGCCGGAATATGCGATGATCATATAAATGAAGGAGGTAATACAATGAAAAAGATTCTGTCCATGCTGCTCGCTGCCATCCTGCTGGTGGGTGTGCTGCCCGTCGCTTCCCTGGGGGAAGATGAAATCGTTCTGACCCGGGAAGCGCTGGGGCTGCCGGATCTGGAAATCACCAACAATGTGGTAACCTATCTCACCTGGGGCAACGCCAAATCCATGGAAAGCGACGCCGCCAATCTGCTGATGCAGGAAATCTACGGCTGCAAGATCAAGGTCATCCGCACCACCTATCAGGAAATTGCCAGCAAGGCCGCTTCCCTGCGCCTCTCCGGCAATTCTCCCGATCTGATCCAGTTCCGTGAACAGGAATTCCCCGCCTTCATCACCAATGACGTGGTGGATGAAGTGACCCAGTACCTGGATTTCTCCGATCCCCTGTGGGCCGGTCTGGAAGAGGCCGCCGAGGCCTACAGCTACAAGGGCAAGTATTATCTGTTCCCCACCGGAAAGATGTACAACAACACCCTGATCTACTACTGGACCAGCTACTTTGACGATCTGGGTCTGGAAACGCCCCGGGAACTGTACGAAAACGGGGAATGGACCTATGACACCATGCGGGATCTGATGAAGGAACTGACCCAGGACAATGACCGGGACGGCATCATGGATATCTACGGCCTGGTGCTGCATGTGGCCTACGGTTATCTGCAGTGCGGTGAAGATTTCACCAAGTGGAATGCGGAAACCGGTATGTATGAAAACAATCTGCGTTCCCCCGCTCTGGCCGAATACTTCGATTTCATTTACGAAACCAGTTCTGCCGGCGAAGACAGCCGCCGCATGAGCCTGGAAGCCCAGCCCTGCTTCGATAACAAGGAAGCGGTCATGATGTTCAACGAACGCTGGATGCTCAATTCCTACTACGATCAGATTATGGACGGTGAAATTGACATCGCTCCCGCTCCCCGGATGCATGAAGATGATGAAAAGACCGTGGTTCGCGGCCGCGTCAGCGAATTCTGGCTGGGCAAGGATTCTCCCAATCGCAATGGTGCCCTGGCCTATCTGGCTTGCCAGCGTGCCCTGGCCCTGAATGAAGGCCTGTCCGAGTACATGGCTGAAAAGACCGGCAACAAGATCTATGACTGGCCTGAAGAATACGAAGATCTGCTGAAGGAAATGGATGATCCCGAAAAGTTCGAAAAGGTGATGGTTCAGTCCTGCGGCGTGGGCACCTGGGGCGACGATTCCTGGGGCGTGTATGATCTGTATTCCTGCATTGCCCAGTTTGAAATTCCCTGGTCCACGGTGGTGGAAAAGCATTATCCTCTGCTTCAGGAATCTGTCGATATGGCTAACGGTATCTACATCGAATGATGTATACGCAGATAAAGCATTAAAAGGAGAAAGAACATGAAAAAGATTGCCCTTCTGATGGTTCTGTTGATGCTGCTGGGCATGGTGCCCGTATCTTCCATGGCTGATTCTGAAATCGTTTTTGACCGGGAGGCTTTGGGCCTGCCGGATCTGGAAATCACCAACAATGTGGTAACCTATCTTACCTGGGACAATGCCAAATCCATGGAAAAGAATGCGGCCAATATCCTGATGCAGGAAATCTACGGCTGCAAGCTGAAGGTTGTTCGCACCACCTATTCCGAACTGCCCAGCAAGGCAGCCAACCTGAAGCTGTCCGGCAATGCGCCTGACCTGATCAAATTCCGTGAACAGGAATTCCCCACCTTCATCAAGAACGGCATTGTTCGCGATGTGACCGATTGGCTGGATTTCTCCGATCCCCTGTGGGCCGGCCTGGAGGATGCCGCCAATGCCTACGCCTATGACGGCAAGTATTATCTGTTCCCCAGCGGAAAGATGTTCAATAATACCCTGGTGTACTATTGGACCAGCTATTTTGAAGATCTGGGCCTGGAAACGCCCCTGGAGCTGTACGAAAACGGGGAATGGACCTATGACACCATGCGGGAAATCATGAAGGAACTGACCCTGGATGAAGACCGTGACGGTATCATGGACGTCTATGGTCTGGTGCTGCATGTGGTGTACGGCTTCCTGCAGTGCGGTGAAGACTTTGTCTCCTGGGATGCCGACACCAACATGTGGGTGAATAACCTGCGCTCTCCCAAGCTGGCGGATTACTTCAATTTCATCTATGAAACCAGCACTGCCGGCGAAGACAGCCGTCTGATGAGCCTGGAAGCTCAGTCCTGCTTCGAGAATAAGAGCGCGGTCATGATGATGAATGAGCGCTGGCTGCTGGATACCTACTATGATCAGATTGTGGACGGTGAAATCGGCGTTGCCCCCGCTCCCAAGATGTACGAGGATGATGAAAAGACCAACGTCCGTGGCCGCATCAACGAAATGTGGGTGGGCGCTGATTCTCCCAACCCCAACGGCGCTCTGGCTTATCTGGCCTGCCAGCGTGCCATTTCCCTGAATGAAGATCTGGCCAAGGCCCTGGCGGAACGCACCGGCGCCAACATCAAGGAATGGCCCGAAGAATATGAAGCCCTCTTTGATGAAATGGATGATCCGGAAAAGTTCAACATGATCATGATCCAGTCTCTGGGCGTTGGTACCTGGGGCGACGATTCTTGGGGCGCCTATGATCTGTATTCCTGCATCGCCCAGTTTGAAATTCCCTGGTCTACGGTGATGGAAAAGCATTATCCTCTGCTTCAGGAATCTGTGGATCGGGCCAACGGTGTATTTGTTGAATAACAGCAGCTGTTTGTAACAAACGGTTCCATGGCTGCTCCGGAGGAATGCTTTTTCGCCGGAGCAGCCTATGCCCGGATTTTCGGTTTGGCCGGAGGGATAAGAAAATGAAAAGACTCCTGTGCCTTTTGATGATGTGTATACTGCTTTCCGGCGCTGTTGCCGCTTTGGCGGCGCCAGAAGAAGGCAAGCATGTGACGGTGGCCACGGTGGATTACAGCGTTCCCTACTGGGAACAAGCCATTTCTTATCCCCGGGTGATTGAATTGCAGCATAGCGGTGAGCATAACGGCATGCTTATCGCCACATACGAACTTTATTCCGCCCAGGGAACACCGGGTTACAACATTCATGTGAGCCGGGATGGGGGAGAAACCTGGGAAAAAACCGCCATCGTCAAAGAAAAGGATGCTGCTCTCCACTCTGCCTGGCAGCCTTACCTCTATGAACTTCCTCTGGAATTGGGAGAAATGAAGGCGGGTACGCTGCTGTTGGCAGCCTGCTCTATCGATCCCGGGTGCACCAGAAGATCCGAGCTGCAGATTTACCGCAGCTTTGATCAGGGAAAAAACTGGGAACAGTATTCCACCATCGCCGCGGGCGGCGGAAGCCTGACCGGCGTGTGGGAACCGTTCCTGATGATGCTGCCTGACGGGCGGCTGGCCTGTTACTATTCCGATTGTACGGAAAGAGAAAGCCACAGCCAGAAGATTGTGATGCGTTATTCCGAGGACGGCGTGAATTGGAGCCGGACCATGGAAATCGTGGCGCTGAGGGATCAGCCCCTGCGCCCGGGCATGAGCACGGTGGCCCGGATGAATGACGGCCGCTATATCATGACCTATGAAATTTGCCATCAGGAGAATCCTGGATACGGCAATCCTGTATACTATCGTTTTTCTGAAGACGGAATCGATTGGGGCAATCCCGCCGATGCGGGGATCAAGGTGGTTACCGATGAGGGTGCTGTGCCCGGCTCCTGTCCATATATTGCTTATCTGCCCGGGGCGGGGGAGAAGGGATTGCTGCTGATGACCTCTGCATTCCAGACCCCTTATCAGACCAAGGGCAACATCGTATACATAAACGACAATCTGGGGGCGGAGGATGCCTGGCGCGCCTGGTATCAGCCCAAGAATTACCGTATCGCTCCCAAGGCCTACAGCAGGGCCATCTTTCCGGCATCGGATGGAATTACTGCCTATTTTGTCAGCAACAACCCCGATGCCAAATCCACAAAGGGATTTTACAAAATGGTTTTCCTATATGTTACCTTTGGTGAAACACCCATTCAATAAATCATGGAGGAAAAATGAATGAAGAAACTGGTCACTTTGGCTCTTGTTCTGGCGATGGTTCTGTCTCTGGCTCTTCCCGCCTTTGCGGCGCCGGAATACGGCGAGCATTCCACGGTGGCCACCGTGGAATACGGCGAAAAATATTGGGGTCAGGGCATTTCCTATACCCGCATTATGGAACTGCAGCATAGCGGCGATATGAACGGCACCCTGATTGCTACCCATGAAATGTATACATCCGGTTTGCATCCGGAAAAGCCCGGCTATAACATCCATATGAGCCGGGACGGCGGCAGCACCTGGGAGCACATTGCCACCGTGCGTGAAAAAAATAATACTGTTCAGTCTGAATATCAGCCCCACATTTACGAGCTGCCCTGCCAGCTGGGCGATATGCCCGCCGGTACCCTGCTGCTGGCAGCCTGCACTGTGGATGCTGCCCACTGGCGCATTTCCGCTCTGCGGGTATACCGCAGCTTTGACCATGGCTACACCTGGGAACAGTATTCCAACGTGGTGACTGCCGGCGGCATGGGCGCCAATGGCAAGCCCTCCTCCGGCGTTTGGGAACCCTTCCTGATGATGCTGCCCGACGGTCGTCTGGCCTGTTATTATTCCGACTCCAGCGAAGTGGAAAATCACAGCCAGAAGCTGTCCATGCGCATTTCGGAAGACGGCGTCACCTGGGGCGATACCATCGAAGTTAAGGCCATGGAAGACCGCACCCTTCGTCCCGGTATGAGCACCGTGATTCAGCTCAATGACGGCCGCTTCATGATGACCTATGAAATGTGCGATGAAGATAATTCCGGCTGCGGCAATCCTGTCTACTATATCTTCTCCGATGACGGTATCGATTGGGGTGATCCCGCCGATCCCGGCACCAAGGTGGTGCTGAGCAATAAGGCCGTTCCCGGATCCTGCCCCTATCTTTGCTACCTGCCCAACTACGGCGAAAAGGGCCTGATCCTGATGACCTCCGGTTTCCAGACCCCCAGTGTCAGCCGCGGCAATATCGTCTATGTGAATGATAATCTGGGCGACGCCAATTCCTGGAAAACCTGGTACCAGCCCATCAACTATAAGAATCCCAACGGTGGATACAGCCGGGCTATCTTTGCCGCTCAGGATGGCAAGACTGCCTATTTCGTCAATAACATTCCCGATGAGAATTCCGAAGACGGCTACTACAAGATGATTTTCCTGCGTTACCTGTTTGAAGGTAAGCTGGACGCTAAATAAAGTTAGAGGAATGACGATGAATAATACTTTGAGAATCATGCTGTGCCTGGCGGTGATCCTTTCCATGGCGATTCCTGCTTTTGCAGCGCCAGAGGAAGGTAAGCTGGTAACGGTGGCTCAGGTGGATGAAGGCCAGAGGGTATGGGGCGTGGGAATCAGCTATACCCGCATCATTGAACTGCAGCACAGCGGAGAGCATAACGGTACATTGCTTGCCACTTATGAATATGCCACTTCCGGATTGCGCCATGAAAAGCCCGGGTACAACATCCACCGCAGCACCGACGGCGGCTCCACCTGGGAAATGATCTCTGTGGTTCGGGAAAGAGGGCCCATTCTTCAGTCCGAATGGATGCCTTTCCTGTTTGAACTGCCCTGCCAAATTGGCAGTATGCCTGCGGGCACGGTGCTGCTGGCTGCCTGTTCCATTGACCATACGCAGAAGGAACAGAATGCCCTGCGGATCTATCGGAGCTATGACCAGGGGGAAACCTGGGAACAGTATTCCAACATCATTTCTATCCGGGGCGGCGTCGGCTATTGGGAACCTTTCCTGATGGTGCTGCCCGACGGCCGCCTGGCGGTGCATTACTCCGATATTACGGAAAGCGCGGAGCACAGCCAGAAGCTGGTAATGAAGATTTCCGAAGACGGGGTCAACTGGGGGGAAACCATCGATGTGGTGGCCCTGGAGGATCGGGTGATGCGGCCCGGTATGTCCATCATCACTCAGATGAATGACGGCCGCTTCGTGCTGGTTTATGAAATGTGCGAAGAGAATAATCCCGATTGCGGCAATGCCATTCATTATCGATTCTCCTCTGACG
>SVGR01000040.1 GCA_015056265.1 Clostridiales bacterium | reverse complement strand
GAAAAAGATGGATGAAGTGACGGTCAGCACGGTACAAGAATTCTACAACTGGATGGCAAAAGCCGGAGCACAGGGCCGCAAGAATGATTTGAACCGTAATACCATTGCCCGGATTGGCGGACTGACAAGCCGCATTTTCAAGGTGGCGTATGAAATGAACCTGATTCGGGAAACGCCTTTCAAGATGACGCTGCTTCGCAACAACGGAAAGCCGGGAAAGCACCACGCGGCCCTTCCTGACAGTGAAGTGGATAGGGTAAAGCGGATGCTGCCCTTGATTCAGGATCAGCGGCAAAGGCTATATATGGGCCTTCTTGTGTACACCGGCATGCGGAAGGAAGAGGTGCTGGGCCTTCGTTGGGAATATGTGAATCTGGAGGAAGGTTACGGTGAAGTGCGGAATGTGGTGGTATACCCTAACAAAAGCTGTGGTATCGTCCGTGATACGGCCAAGACGGTGTATTCTGAACGCACCTTCATCATTCCGTCGCCGCTGAAACAGTTATTGGAACCTCATCGCAGAGAAACGGGCTTTGTCGTATATGGAGAAAAGGAGGAAGTGCCCCTGAGTTATTCCACCTATCAGCGGACGTATCGCAAGGCCTTTGATTTCCTGGGGCTGACAGGACGATACACCAATCATGATTTTCGTTCCACCTTTGGCACCCAACTCAAAGAAAGCGGCATGAGCAGCGCCATGGTAGCAGATTTAATGGGCCACGCTGATACTCGGATGGTGGAAATCGTGTATGCCAGAAGCCGTCATGAGGGGGTAATGAAGCAACAGAAATGGATAGAAAAAATGAACGAAAAGTATGATTTTACCCATTCTGTGGCACCGGATAATACCAGCAAACTTTGATAGCATAAGGCTTTTCTAAAAAGGCCGTGGCACTTTGAGATAAGCTCCGTAAACTTGCTTCGTTGAAAAACAACCAAAAACGAAAAAAGCCTTGATTTACAAGGCTTTCTTCATTGGTGGGATTAGTAGGACTCGAACCTATGACCCCCACGATGTCAACGTGGTGCTCTAACCAACTGAGCTATAATCCCACGGGTCGCAACGATGAGATTATAGCATAGTGTGAAAAGAAATGCAAGGGGTAAAATGAAAAAATATCGAATTCGAAAACGAAACAGGGAAAGGCTGTCGAGTTTGGAAAAAACGGAGTGGAACAAGCGGTACCAATGAATAAACGGTTGGCAAAGTATTCGGGAATGAGGAGAACAAAAGAGAAGCGGACTAGATGCGATGCTTTTTAGGAGTGCAAGGTACTGTTTTGTTCGGCTCCAGAGGTCTGACCTTGAATCCGGGAAGCTGGAGTGATATAATCATACTGAAACAGAAAGAAAGGAATGATTATTTATGAAGCAGGGAATATGCTTTCTGGCGGTATTATGTATTTTGATTACAGGCGGATTTGGCGCGGCTGCTCAGGAGAAGCAAATCGGGCTGGTGGCAATGCTGCAAGGCAGTAATGTGCGGGCTGAAGCGTCTGCTGATGCCGCAGTGATCGGAAAAGCCGAAGCCGGTGTTTATTATGGCTGCTTTGAGGCGGCGGAGGGCTGGTATCGGATCAAGCTCCCCGGCGGGGATATGGGTTATGTTTCTGCCAAACGCTGCACCTTTTATAGTACTGTGCCGGCAGTTGAAAAGGATGCGCTGCCCCTGCTGGGCGGCGACACGGCGCTGCAGCCGGGTGATCTTGTAACCTTTGGCGCATACGAACAGGATAATGACCGAACCAACGGCTATGAGCCCATTCAGTGGATTGTGCTGGCCAGGGATGAGGAGGCGGGGCGGCTGCTGTTACTGAGCCGTTTTGCCCTGGATCGGCAGCATTACCATACCAGCAACAGCAATGCCACCTGGGAGCAAAGCGGCCTGCGCAAGTGGCTAAATGGGGAATTTTTGCAAAAAGCTTTTACTGAAGAAGAACGGAAAGCCATCCTGGTTTCGGAGGTGGCGGCCCATAAGAATACAATTGCCAATGTGACAGCCGGAAAAGATACCAGAGATCAGGTATTTTTGCTGAGCATGGACGAGGTGGAGCAATATCTGACTCGGGAGGACGCTCTTTGTATGCCCACGGCTTATGCCATTACCCGCAATGCTTATTATGACATGGAGACGGGCGGCTGCTGGTGGTGGCTGCGTACGCCGGGACATAACCGGATGCACACCGCCTATGTGAATTGGCTGGGAGAGGCTTCCGCCAAGGGTTATGGCGTTATCAGCAATAAAGGGGCTGTCCGTCCCGCACTGTGGGTGACGTATCCTGCGGCGGAATGAGGAACGCGGCATGACGGAAAAGCATTATGATAAACTGGTGCGGGATGAGATTCCGGGTATCATCCGGCAATCGGGAAAGGAATGCCGCTGGCGGCAGCTTTCCCATGAAGAGTATCTTGCCATGCTGGATCAAAAGCTGCAGGAGGAATTGGCGGAATATCAGGAGAGCAAGAGCCTGGAGGAATTGGCGGATCTGATGGAGGTGATTTATGCTGCCGCCCGGGCCCGGGGCAGTTCGCCGGAGGAATTGGAGAGGATCCGCCGGAATAAAACGGAAACCCGGGGTGGATTTGAACGACGGATTTTGCTGGAGGCAGTTGTTGATCCGGATGCCTGAACAAAGGAATGAAATCCGCGCCGCCATCGATTGGCTGGAAATGAAAGAAATTTGAACTGAAAACGTAAATTTCTTTCTAAAAACCATTGACAATAGGGGAAAGTTGTGCTATACTAACTTTCGTCGTCAAGAGGCGGCATGGTCGCATGGCTCAGTTGGTAGAGCACATCGTTCACATCGATGGGGTCACAGGTTCGAGTCCTGTTGCGACCACCAAAAACCTTCCTTTAAGGAAGGTTTTTTTATTGAAAAAAGCCGGAAAGCAATATGCTTTCCGGCGTAGATTTTATTTGGCGAGGGATCAGGGATTGGCGGTGAACCAAGAGGCCACCAAACTGCTTTCAGGGGCGGCGCCGTTATCGAAGGAGGAGGCGAACGCACTGCGGGCATCGGCAAAGCCTGTTTCCTGCACTGCCTGGGATACCACCAGCACCTTCAAGGGCTGATCCACAGAGATATTGGCGAGGGGCTTCTTTTCTCCCTCCACCCGGCAGAAATAGCCCAGCTCGGCATCAAAATCCACCCGGCTGTCCAGATAAATACCGGTGAGGGAGGGGGCGGCAGCAGAACCGGGGGCCAAAGGTGCAATGTGATAGGCGAAAAACACCCGGTAGACAATGCCGTCCAGCGTGATATCCACAGGGGCAGTGGACCAATCCCAGGCATTGCTGTCCGAGTGATCCCAATGCAGCATATTTTCTCCGCCCTCTTCCCAAGTGAGCAGCGGCACAGCGATCAGAGTGCGAACATAAGCGATGTTTTTGCCGGTATTGGATACTGTGACAACTTTATCAACATAGGAAGGATCGGATGCGGGATCGGCGGAATTGACCACGGGGAAGAGCCGCTGATCCTGGGCAAATTCATTGCCGTTGCGATCCGTTTCGGTCTGGGCGATGCGCACATTACCCAGGGTCATGACGTTCAGGTCATGATCCTGATCCTGGTAAAAGGCGATGACCCCAGTGATGGCAACTGCAGCGGCCAGAGCCAGGCATAGGGCAAAAAACAAGGATTTCTTCATGGAAAAGACACCTTTCAAATATAGTCCATCCTTAGTATACCAAAAAATCGAAAATATAGCAAGAACCGGAGAGAGACAATCCAATAAAAATGTCAATAAATTTGATGGAAATGTGTGTGGAGTATCAAACGGGTATTCAACGGATAGGCATCATTTTATAGAAAAAAAGCATCATTTCTATATTGTGTATGTGTGAAGAATCTGCTATAATTGAAAAAACTTTTGAGGAGAATCTGCTATAATTCACTGAAATAATGGAGGTGCATGATGGACACATTGATTAATGGGGGAATCTATAAAATCGTATGTCCCGACGGATTGGTACTGGCCGCCAATGAATTTGGGTACCATGACTGCGAAAATGTGGTGCGCCAGGAATATAGCTATGATTTGAATCAGGCATGGCGGCTGGAGCAGAATGGGGAAGGTAAATGGAAGCTTTTCAATCTGGCAGCCAATATGGGGCTGGCATGGCTGGGGCATAAGCATAATAAGCTAAACCCTTACCGGCTGTTTCCCGGATGGGCTGGGCCCTTTGTGCTGACGGAAACGGAAGATGGATGGCTGATCGGCGAAAAAGGCGCGGCCATGACCATCGAAGGCAGCCCCTATCAGCCCATGGTGCTGGGGGAGGGCACGCCTTTCCGTTTTGAACTGATTACTGCCAATCCCGGTGAACTGCCCCGGATGCTTATTGTGCACGGGGAAGTGGATGCTGCAGGGGTGCCGGAGCTATTCAAGGATGGGGACTGGTATTACTGCGTGGTGGATAATTTCCTGCGTAGAAATGATGTGGGCCGGGTGGGCATTCTGCGCTCTCCTGATCTGATTAACTGGCGTAAGTACGATGATCTACTGCCTCAGGGCAAGCCGCGGCCCTTCCCCTGGATGGAGGAGCATGTGCCGGATTGCGAAATCTGGTGCCCCGGTATTGCCAAATTCGGGGGAAAATACTGGATTTATTATGCATGCACCCGTACCTGCAGGAATACCACTGCCATGGGCGTGGTTTCCAATGTGACGCTGGACAAGGATGATCCCCGCTATGCCTGGAAGGATGAGGGCATCGTGATGGAGACCTTTGAAAGCGATGATTGGAACGCCATCGATCCCCATATCATCCATACGTATGATGATGAAATCTGGATGGTATACGGCTCTGCCTGGTCGGGAATCAAGGTGCGCCGCATCAATGAAGAAACGGGCAAGGTTTATGATGATCAGGTGTATTCCGTGGCCTATCGCGAGGAATTCCCCCATCCCGCCGAGGGCGGCTATGTGTTCAAGCGCAACGGCTGGTATTATCTGATCTGCGCGGTGGAGCGTACCGATCAGAATTACCGCTGTGTGGTGGGCCGATCCCGGGATATCCGCGGGCCCTATGTGGATAAACAGGGCGTCAGCCTGATGGATGAAGGCGGAGAAACCATCGTGGAATATAAACCCGGCCTGTACAAGCCGGGCCACAGCGCGGTATTTCAGGATGGGGAGAAGTACTATATCGCCTGTGAAAGCTGGCAGTGCCGCTGTCCCACTACAGAGCTGGTGATCAGCACCCTGTCCTGGGATGCGGATTGGCCGGATAGCGCCGCCAGCAGGGAATACCTGAAGCGATACGAAAAATAAAGGTTTTAGAATGGATTCTTAACGGAGGGAACGCGGGATGAACCGGAGAGAAAGAATTATTGCAACTTTGAATTTTGAAAAGACGGATTTTGTGCCCTATCACGTCAATTTTACCATGCAGATGCTGGATAAAATGAACGCCCATTGCGGACCGAATTATTTTAGCACCCTGAATAACCATCTGGTTTCTGTGGATCTGATCAAGGATCAGGTAGAAACCAAACCCGGCTATTTCATGGATGAATACGGGGTGGTATGGAATAAGAACGGCGCAGATAAGGATATCGGCGTGGTGGATCATCCCCCCCTGGAGGATGCAGATGATCTTTCTGAGTATGTGGCGCCGGAGGTGGATGAGGCGTTCATCCGGGAGCGGATGCAATTGCTGATGGATCATGCCGGGGATCGGTTCCGCCTGCCCTGCATCGGTTTTTCCATGTTTGAAAGGGCTTGGACGCTGCGGGGCATGGAAAATTTGCTGTGCGATATGCTGCTGGACCCGGAAGGGGTGCATGCCCTGCTGGATACCATTGTGGAGCGTAATCTGAAAATCATCGATATCGCTCTGGAATACGATATTGACGGCTTCTATTTCGGGGATGACTGGGGCCAGCAGAAGGGCCTGATTATGGGGCCTCAGTGCTGGCGCACCTTCATCAAGCCCAGAATGGAAAAAATGTATAAGAAAGTGCGGGATGCGGGGAAATATGTGGTGCAGCATTCCTGCGGCGACATCCGGGAAATCATGGATGATCTGTATGAAATCGGTCTGAACCTTTATCAGACCTTCCAGCCGGAGATCTACGGCCTGGAGTATGCGGAAAAGGTGTATGGCAAGATCGCTATTTGGGGCGGCATCAGCACCCAGCGGGATTTGCCCTATAAGTCCCCCGAGGAAATCAAGCAGATTACCCGGCAGGTGATGGCCGCTTTCCATAAGGGAGGGCTGGTGGCCGGCCCAACGCATGCCGTCCCGGGGGATGTACCGCCTGAGAATATCCTGGCTATGGTGGAGGTACTGGATAACCAGTAAAACCGCAAAACCAATCTTTTGGTTTTTTGTTGCCTGAAATAAAAGACGCTTCAGCACGGTGTTCATGCTGAAGCGTTTTTTTGTGGCTGAAAACGGATAAGAGAGGGCGTGAGTGCCCATTGCGCCCGAAAAGAGAAGATGACTATGACATGAAGACACATACAAACGCCAGCGCCGCTCTTGGCATATCTTCTTTAATTGATGTAACGGATGCTGCTTGGAATATCAACAACGAAAAGGGGATCAGGGCTGAATATTCACGTTGACGCCGTTGACCTCCACGCCCTCTTCCGCCCGGATGAGGATGTAGGGGTGCCCATCGATGATACGGGTTTCCACCAGATCGCTGCGGTCGGGGGAGACGCTGATCACTACATTGGGGGTGCGCAGGCGGAACTGTCGGGGACTTACCACATTGGCGGCGGACAGCTGGGTTTGGCTGCCGAATTGCTCATCGTATTTTGCTTCGAAGGCCTGGGCCTTTTCCTGGGGCACGCCGCATTCCTCCAGCACCTGAGTCACATCCCATTTGCCGATCATCAGGGGCTCCTGGATTTTTTCCGCTTTTTGTACTTCCATCTTTTCCATCACCTGATCGTGTACAGCCTGCAGCACCTCATAGCTGCAATCCTCCTGCAGGGTATCCTGCAAGAGGGCCTGAAAGGCTTCCTGCTGGGCCTTGGCAGGCATGGGCGGGGCGGCCCCAAAGAGGGCGTCGATCAGGGCGTCCTGATGGACGGCGGTATCCCTTGTATAATAAAGGGCACGATAGATATTGGCCGCTCCTTCCTCAAAGGCGGGGAAGAGGAAGCCCACCTCCGGTGCGGAAACAGCCCAATCGGCCATCTTACTGCGGAAATCGTTTTCGGCGGCGTTGTAGCACAGGGCATCTTTGGTCAGCTTCACAGGGCATACGGCGCATAGGACGTAGTGAAATACCTGGGTGG
The DNA here is from genome assembly GCA_015056265.1 of Clostridiales bacterium. Lineage (GTDB taxonomy): Bacteria > Bacillota > Clostridia > Christensenellales > Aristaeellaceae > RUG563. The sequence continues at coordinate 11,146 of SVGR01000040.1, read as the reverse complement.
CATTATCCCGATCCATTTCCCCATCCTGGGTATACTGGGGAAGATCGTATCCGTCATGGAGCATAAGTATCAGATAATGCTCCTCCGCCTGGAAGGAATCCCGGATCAGCTGGAAGCAGTGATCCACGATATCTTCATCCCGAAGGGCGCAATCCTTCAGGGCGGTGAGCAGATGATGCTGCTGGCTTTCCATCACCTGTTCGGGGGTGAAATCCATATCCAGCAGGTTCTGCCCCTGATTGCCGGAGAGCACTTTGCGAAACAGGGAAAGATACATTTCCCCTTCCTCCTGCCCCATGGCCTGAAGGGAGCGGGTGAAAGCGGTGATCACATCTCCCTGACCATTCACATAGCAGCCACGGATACAGGTGATATTGTGCTTTTCCAGGTTCAGGCGGCGCTTAATCTTGCCAATGTCCTTTTTATTCATATGAATAATCCTCGTTTCGTTATGTGGGGCGATAGCCCGGAAAAGCATTATACCACGATTGGGGGCAAAAAGTCCATGGCAGGGGAAGAAAAGGAAAAGAAATCCTGGGCGCCGGCAGGAAAACAATTCGCCGAAAGCGAATGGTACGGCGATGGCAATTCTGAGGGGGAGGAATACATTTGTTATCCAGCCTGACTGCACAGTTCAAAAAGCACGAGCCGCTGCGGGCCTATGCCCAAATCCTGATTGGCTGCATCATTGGGGGCGCAGCCTATCCTCTGTTTCTGGTGCCGAATAATATTGCGCCCGGGGGACTGACAGGCATTGCCACCATCCTCAATTATCTTTTCGGCATGCCGGTGGGCGTGACCAGCATGGCGCTGAATCTGCCTCTGTTCCTGATCGGGTTCAAGGCCATGGGCAGGGTGTTCGTCATACGGTCGTTTATTGCAACGGTGCTGTTTTCCGCGGCGATTGATCTTTTGAAATTCCCGCCGCTGACCGATGATGTGCTGCTGGGAACGGTATACGGCGCGCTGCTGCTGGGGGTAGGGCTGGGCCTGATCATGCGGGGCGGCGCCACCACCGGCGGATCGGATATGATTGCCCGGATGGTGAATAAACGGGTGCCCTTTATTACGGTGGGCACATTCCTGTTTATTGTGGACTGCCTGGTGATTCTGGCGGCGGCTTTTACCATGAGTTCGGATGCCGCGCTCTATGCCCTGATCTGCATTTTTGTATCCGCCAAAGCGGTGGATCTGGTGCTGGCAGGCATGGGTTCCGCCAAGGCTTGCTTTGTGGTTACCAATCATCAGGATGCCATTTCCCGCCGCATCATGGATGAATTGGAGCGGGGGGTGACGCTGCTGTCCGGCGTGGGGGCCTATACCGGCGAAAAGCGTGGGGTGCTTATCAGCGTGGTTTCCCGGGCGGAGGTGCTTCCGGTGAAGCGGATTGTCAGGGAAGAGGATCAAAAGGCATTCGTCTTCATTACCGATACCCATGAAACCTTGGGCGAAGGCTTTTCCAATCTGCAAGGAGAATAAGCAGGATGAATGCCGCCACGATTCGGCAGGCCGCCCGTCAATGCGGATTTGACGAGGCGGAATATCTGCCCATCCGCGATATCCGGGTATATCCGGAGGTGCGGAAAATCTGCCAGGGCAATTCCTGCAGAGGATATGGTGCAACCTGGGCCTGTCCGCCGGGTGTGGGTTCTTTGGAGGAATGCCGCCGGCAATTGATGCAATTTGATCAAATGCTGCTGCTTTCCAAGGTCTATCCGCTGGAGGATTCCTTCGATTTTGAAGGAATGCAGGCCGGAATGCAGCATTTCAAGCAGGTGATAGACGCCCTGGAGGATCGCCTGGAGGGGCAGCTTACGAATTATCGGCTGCTTGGCAACGAAGGCTGCAGCCGATGCGCCCAGTGCACCTATCCCCATGCCCCCTGCCGCTTTCCTCAGCGGCTGCATCCCGCCCTTGAGGGCTATGGCCTGCTGGTATCGGAATTGGCGAAAACGGCGGGCATGGCCTATCATCACGGGCCGGATACCGTCACATTCTTTGGTGCCCTGCTGCTGAAAAACAACTCAGAAAGGGAATAGAACGATGAATATTTTTCAAGCCATTATTTTGGGTATTTTGCAAGGCCTGGCGGAATTTCTGCCCATCTCCTCCAGCGGCCATCTGGAACTGGGCCAGCATCTGATGGGGCTGAGCGGGGAAAGCAGCGAGATGCTGCTGCTGTCCGTGCTGCTCCATGTGGGCACGCTGGTTGCGGTGATCGTGATTTTCTGGCAGGACTGGTGGAATATTCTGAAAAACCCCTTCAAATCCAAGACGCTGGGGCTGCTGATCATCGCTTCCGTGCCCGCGCTGGTGCTGGCGCTGGCGGCGGATGTGGATAGCTTCTTTGGCAGCGGCTTCCTGGGTATCGCCTTTATCATTACGGGATGTTTCCTGCTGCTTTCCGAAAAGCTGTGCAAAAAAGGATCGGAAAAAGGGACGGATGAGGTAAAGAACCGGCATGCCGTTTCCATGGGCGTGATGCAGGCCGTGGCCCTGATGCCCGGGGTCAGCCGCAGCGGCTCTACGTTGCTTGGCGGCGTAGCCAGCGGCCTTTCCCGGAAAAGCGCCGCTAAATTTTCCTTCATGATGAGTGCCCCGGCCATCCTGGGCAGCCTGCTGGTGGAAGGAAAGAGTGCTCTGGAACAGGGGGCCTTCCAGTATCTTTCCGCCAATTTTCTGCCGATTGCGGTGGGGATGATCGTATCTGCGCTGTGCGGCTATCTGGCCATCCGGTATATGCTGAAGCTGATCAACCGCATTTCCCTTTCCTGGTTCGCTCTGTATGTGTTCATTCTGGGGGCCGTTGTGATTGTGCTGCAGCTGACCGGCGCCGGCGGTTTACCTCCCGTTTCCCTGCCCTTCATGTAAGCGGATCCTTCTGCTGCCGCTGCCGCCGGATCAATCCTGTGGCAGTTTTTCATTTTTCCTGCTTGACTTTGCACAACGGTGCAATGATATGCTGTCGCCATCAAGCAAGGAGGAATGATTATGCACCGTCTATCCCGGGATATACCTGATCCCGCTGCCTTCATCCAGCCGGATTTTCCGAAATATTTTTTCAAACCCCCCTTGACCTTGCACCGCACTGCAATGATATCCTCTTACCGAAAGGAGGATGGAGACAGGATGACCATCAAGGAATTTGCCCAGCTTTGCGCCTGCAATGCCCAGACATTGCGGTATTATGACCGGATCGGGCTGCTGCGGCCCCGACAGGTGGATCAGTGGTCCCGCTATCGGTACTATGAAGCGGAGCAGGCCATCGATTTTGTGAAAATCAAAAATCTTCAATTGGCAGATTTTACCATCGAGGAAATAAAAGCGCTGCTGAAACAGGATGATCAGGCAATCTATCACGCCTTCGACCGGAAGATTGCTCAGCAGCAGGAAAAGCTGGTACAAATCAAAAAAATACAACAGTCCTATCTCCGTGAAAAGAGCGCCATGGAAGAAATACTGCACAGTTTCACCGATTTTTTACTGGGTGTATTGAACGATTATCAGGGATTGGAGGAATTGGGATTGGCAGCAGAGGAAGGCGAGGAAGTGCGCCGGCTGCTTCTGGAATACATGGAAAGCAGTTTTCTCAGTGTGCCCCAGCCCGATCCCCAAGCCGTTACTCTGCAGATCGACGATGAATTGATTCAAGGCGCGGATCGGGTGCTGGATCGGCTGGATACCCTGGCGGGCATCCAGGCGGAGCGTGAATTCGTCCTCAACTATGCCGGAGAGGATGACAGCCCCGATGCCGACGCTGAATGGGAAATCGTTTGGGAATGCCATGATTGGCAGCATGTCAGTGATTTTATCAATCAGATTCCCGCTTTGGAAGAAGATGGGCAATACCGCCTTCAATTCCTGTATGATGATGAGGAGGAGGTTAGCAAGGAGGAGGGTCTGGCATTCACGCTGTATATGCTTGGCGCTATGCTGAAGAGAAATCCGGGCGCCAAGGGTATCAAGGGCTGCGAAAAGGATAACAGTCCCGATGGCAGAAAGCATTTTTACCTGAAGCAGAAAAAATGAGCCGCATTTTCCCGGCAGTATTCTCTTGCCGGGTATTTTTCTGCCTTTCATTTGAGAAATTTGGCTTTTGTTCGGGGGAGTGGTACGAATTTTGCCGGATTTACGATTGACTTATTTCCGCAAATCAGGTATAATAGATCGAATTGTGCGTAAGGGAGGGGACTGCCTGTGCGTTGCTTGCTCAAGAGTGGGCGGGTGTACCAGAACGGTGCTTTCATTGCCGCTGATGTGATGATCGAAAAGGGCAAGGTTGCCCGCATTGCTTCCTCCATTTCTCCCCGGCTTGGGGATCGTGTTTTGGATTTTTCCCATTGTTTCATTATTCCCGGTTTCGTTGATGTTCATGTTCATCTGCGAGAACCGGGTTTTATTTATAAAGAGACCATCGAAACGGGCACCATGGCCGCCGCCCGGGGGGGCTATACGACGGTTTGCTCCATGCCCAATCTGATGCCTGCCCCCGATACGCGGGAGCATCTGCAGCTGCAATTGGACGCCATCAAAAAATCCGCCCGGGTGCAGGTGCTGCCCTACGGCTGCATCACCATGGGCCAGAAGGGCCGGGGGCAGATGGTGGATTTCACCGGCCTGGCCCCTTACGTTTGCGGCTTTTCTGATGACGGCAAGGGTGTACAGGAAGCAGAACTGATGGAACTGGCCATGCGGGCGATTAAAAAGACCGGGAAAGTGCTGGCAGCCCATTGCGAGGATGAAAGCCTGCTCCGGGGCGGCTACATTCACGATGGGCCATACGCCCGGAAATACGGTCATGCGGGCATCTGCTCCGAAAGCGAAACAGCCCAGGTGAAGCGAGATTTGGCCCTGGCTGCCCGTATCGGCTGCAAATATCATGTTTGCCATGTATCCGCTAAGGAAACGGTGGCCGCCATCCGGGAAGCGAAAAAGGCCGGGGTGGATGTGACCTGTGAAACCGCCCCCCATTATCTGTTGCTCACAGATATGGATATGATTGATGACGGCCGCTTCAAGATGAACCCGCCCCTTCGAGAGGCAGCGGATCGGGATGCCTTGATCGAAGGGATCCTGGACGGCACCGTGGATATGATCGCCACCGATCACGCCCCCCACAGCGATCCGGAGAAGACACGGGGCCTGCGGGCCAGCCTGATGGGCGTGGTGGGGCTGGAAAGCGCCTTCCGGGTGCTGCATACCCGCCTGGTGGAGGGGAAAAAGATTCTCTCCATGGAGCGGCTTGTGGAATTGATGTGCATTCAGCCCCGTACCCGCTTTGGCATTGAAGGCGGCCTGAGCAAAGGCCAGCGGGCGGATATCGCCGTCATCGATCCCGGGGAAGAGGGCGTTATCGATCCCGCCGCCTTCCTTTCCATGGGCAGGGCCACCCCCTTTGAGGGATGGAAAACACGGGGCGATGTGGTGATGACCATGGCTGGCGGAAAAATTGTCTATCAGAAATAAGCATACAGCAGTGAAAGAATGTGAAGGAGGGCTCCCCTTATGGCAAAGCGCACTGATCTTAAGAAAATTCTGATCATCGGCTCCGGTCCCATTGTGATTGGTCAGGCTGCGGAATTTGACTATGCCGGCACCCAGGCATGTTTGGCCCTGAAGGAAGAAGGCTATGAAGTGGTGCTGTGCAATTCCAATCCTGCCACCATCATGACCGATACCACCATCGCCGATAAAGTATATATGGAGCCCCTCACCCTGGAATATATGGCCAAGATCCTGCGCTATGAGCGCCCGGACGCCATTCTGCCCGGCATCGGCGGCCAGACAGGGCTGAACCTGGCCATGCAGCTGGAAAAAAAGGGCGTATTGAAGGAATGCCGGGTAGAATTGCTGGGCACTTCCTCCGAATCCATCGAACGGGCGGAAGACCGGGAAATGTTCAAAGAACTGTGCCAGTCGATCGGTGAGCCCACCATTCCCTCCGAAATCACCTATTCCCTGGAAGAAGCCAAGGAAGCGGCTGCTCGCATCGGCTATCCCGTGGTGCTGCGCCCTGCCTTCACCCTGGGCGGCACCGGTGGCGGCTTTGCAGATAATGAAGCAGAGCTGATCGAAATTGGCCTCAATGCCTTCAAACTCTCCCCTGTGCATCAGGTGCTGATTGAAAAGAGCGTGAAGGGCTATAAGGAAATCGAATTTGAAGTCATGCGGGATTCCCAGGGCCATGCCATCACCATCTGCGGCATGGAAAATATCGACCCCGTGGGCGTGCATACCGGCGACTCTATCGTGGTGGCCCCCATCATGACCCTGAACGATCATGATCTGCACATGCTGCAAAGCAGCGCCATCAAGCTGATCAAGGAGTTGAAGATTGCCGGCGGCTGCAATGTGCAGTTTGCCCTGAACCCCCACACCAGCGAATATTACCTGATTGAAGTAAACCCCCGGGTGTCCCGCTCCTCCGCCCTGGCTTCCAAGGCCAGCGGCTATCCCATCGCCCGGGTCACCGCCAAGATCGCTGTGGGCATGACGTTGGAAGAGATCGCCATCGCCAATACCAACGCCGCCTTCGAGCCCCGGCTGGATTACATGATTGCGAAATTGCCCCGCTTCCCCTTTGATAAATTCACTTCCGCCCCCAACACGCTGGGCACCCAGATGAAGGCCACCGGCGAAGTGATGGGCATCGGCTCCACCCTGGAAGAATGCCTGCTCAAGGGTATTCGCTCTCTGGAAATCGGCGCCAATCACCTGTATCTTTCCAAATTCGACGCCATGAGCGAGGATGAACTGCTGGATTACATCACTTCCTTCCGGGCGGATAACATCTTTGCCATTGCTGAATTGCTCTATCACGGTGTGTCCGTCGAAAAGATCTATGAAGTAACCAAGATCACCCCCTTCTTCCTGGAAGCCGTTAAGCGCATTGTGGATATGGAAGAAACCCTGAAAAAGAATGTGCGGGATCTGGAAACCCTTACCGCCGCCAAAAAAATGGGCTTTTCCGATAAATATGTGGCCCGGATGTGGAAGTGTACCGAAATGGATGTGTATGCCTTCCGCAAGGAAAACAATCTTTTCCCCGTGTTCCGCATGGTGGATACCTGCCATACCGGCGCCTACATCCCCTACTTCTACTCCTCCTATACTGGGGAAAATGCTTCCGTGCTCACCGATAAGAAAAAGATCGTGGTGCTGGGCGCCGGCCCCATCCGCATCGGCCAGGGCGTGGAATTTGACTATTCCACCGTGCACGCGGTGATGACCATCAAAAACGCCGGCTATGAAGCCATCATCATCAACAATAACCCCGAAACCGTATCCACCGACTATACCACCGCCGATAAGCTTTACTTTGAGCCCCTCACCCCCGAAGATGTGATGAACATCATTGAATTTGAAAAGCCTGTGGGCGTGGTGGCTTCCCTGGGCGGCCAGACCGCCATCAACCTGGCCCAGCCCCTCACCGACCGGGGCGTGAAGATCATCGGCACCGACTGCGCCGCCATTGACAGGGCGGAAGACCGCAATGCCTTTGAGAATCTGCTCAATGAGCTGAACATTCCCCGGGCCAAGGGCCAGGCTGTCACCAGGATCGAAGACGGCATTGCTGCTGCCGCCGAAATCGGCTATCCCGTGCTGGTGCGCCCCTCCTTCGTGCTGGGCGGACGGGCCATGCAGATCGTGGCCAATGAAGAGCAGCTGCGGCATTATCTGAAGACCGCCGTGGAAATCGATGAGGACAAGCCTGTACTGGTGGATAAATACATCGAAGGCCGGGAAGTGGAAGTGGATGCCATCTGCGACGGTCATGACGTATTTGTGCCTGGCATCATGGAACTGGTGGAGCGCACCGGCGTGCATTCCGGCGACTCCATCTCCGTCTATCCCTCCTTCTCCATTTCCGATAAGGTGAAGGGTGTGATTCTCCAGTATGCCAAGAAGCTGGGCCTGGGTATCGGCATTGTTGGCCTGTATAATATTCAGTTCATCGTGGATCAGCATGACGACGTGTATATCATCGAAGTGAACCCCCGCTCCTCCCGCACCGTGCCCTTCCTTTCCAAGGCCACGGGCTACAGCCTGGCGGATATCGCCACCGAAGTAATCCTGGGCAAGAGCCTGAAGGAACAGGGTATCTTCGGCATCTATCCGGATGAAAAGCAGCGCTGGTATGTGAAGGTGCCAGTATTTTCCTTCAATAAGATCCGCGGCCTGGATGCTTATCTCAGCCCCGAAATGAAGTCCACCGGTGAAGCCATCGGTTATGACGATAAACTGAACCGCGCCCTCTTTAAGGCGCTGCAGGCTTCCGGTATGCACATGCAGAATTATGGTACCGTCTTTGCTACCATCGCCGATAAGGATAAGGAAGAGGCCTTGCCTCTGATTCGGCGGTTTTATAACCTGGGCTTCAATATTGAGGCCACCAGCGGCACCGCTAAATTCCTCAAGGAGAACGGCATCCGCACCCATGTGCTGAAAAAACTGAACGAAGGCAGCGATGAAATTGCGGAAGCGCTGCGTCAGGGCCACATCGCCTATGTGCTCAACACCAAGGATATCAGTGCCGTCAATCAGAACAGCGACGGCTTTGAAATCCGCCGCCTGGCCACCGAAAATAATGTGACCATGTTCACATCCCTGGATACAGTGCGGGTGCTGCTGGATGTGCTGGAGGAAACCACCATTACCATCTCTACCATTGATGCGTAAGGGCGGAACCGAGGTTAATTCGGAATTCAGAATTCGGAATTCGGAATTAAAGCTTGTCGGTTAATGAGTCGGCTCCCTTCCTTGCTTTCTAAAATGAGCAGCAAGGGAAACGATAGCGTAAAATCATTATATAATTCCGAATTCCGCATTCCGAATTCCGAATTACCTTAACTACACATACGAAGGGAAAATGAATCCATGAAACAATCCCTTTTCACCATCCTGGAAAACAAGGCTTTGACTAAGGATGTATTCCGGATGATTCTGTCCGGGGATACCTCCTCTGTCACCAACTGCGGCCAGTTTGTGAATATCCTGCTGGACGGCTTTTTCCTGCGCCGGCCCATTTCCGTATGCGATTACGATGAAGAAACCCTCACCCTGGTGTACAAGGTGGTGGGCCAGGGCACGGAAAAAATGAGCGGCATGGAGCCCGGAGAAAAGCTGGATATTCTCACTGGCCTGGGAAACGGCTATAACCTGGAAAAAAGCGGGGACAAGCCCGTGCTTCTGGGCGGCGGCGTAGGCGTTCCGCCTCTGTATAACCTGTGCAAGAAGCTGATCAAACAGGGCGCAAAGCCCACCGTGATCCTGGGCTTCAATACCAAAGATGAAATCTTCTACGAAGAAGAATTCAAGGCTCTGGGCGCTGAAACCATCGTGACGACCGTGGACGGAAGCTACGGCATCAAGGGCTTCGTGACCGATGCGCTCAAAGACGTGCATTATTCCTTCTTCTACACCTGTGGCCCCGAGCCCATGCTTCGGGCCATCGGCAAGGCGGCGAAAACTAAGGGCCAATACAGCTTTGAAGAGCGCATGGGCTGCGGCTTTGGCGCCTGCATGGGCTGCTCCTGCAAAACCCTCACGGGCAACAAGCGCATCTGCAAGGAAGGGCCTGTTATGGAAAGCGAGGAGATCATCTGGTGAATACAAAAGTAAACCTGTGCGGTATTGAATTGGATAATCCTGTGATCCCTGCCAGCGGCACCTTCGGCTTCGGCTACGAATTTGCCGAAATTTATGATATCAATGTGCTGGGCACCTTCTCCTTTAAGGGCACCACCCTGGAGCCCCGCTTCGGAAACCCCACCCCCCGTATCGCCGAATGCACTGCCGGCATGATCAACGCCGTGGGGTTGCAGAATCCCGGGGTGGAAAAGGTGATTTCGGAAGAACTGCCCAAGCTGAAAAAATGTTTCCATAAGCCCGTGATGGCCAACATCAGCGGCTTTTCGGTGGAGCAGTACGTGGAAACCTGCCGCCTGCTGGATGCAGAGAGCCAAGTGGGCTGGCTGGAAGTGAACGTCAGCTGTCCCAATGTGCACGGCGGCGGCATGAGCTTCGGCACTAATCCCCAGGCAGCCGCGGAAGTGACGGCGGCGGTGAAAAAGGTGACCCGGAAGCCTGTAATCATCAAGCTTTCCCCCAACGTCACCGATATCGTATCCATCGCCAAGGCCTGCGAGGATGCGGGGGCGGACGGCATTTCCCTCATCAATACGCTCCTTGGTATGCGCATCGATTTAAAGCGCAAAAAGCCCGTGATCGCCAATGTGATGGGCGGCTTTTCCGGCCCGGCCATCTTCCCGGTGGCGGTGCGGATGGTGTATCAGGTGTCCGGCGCCGTCAAGATTCCCGTCATCGGCATGGGTGGCGTAAGCAGCGCCAAAGACGTCATCGAAATGATGATGGCCGGGGCCACCGCTGTGCAGGTGGGCGCCATGAATCTGGTGAATCCCTTCGCCTGTAAGGATATTATTGAGCAGCTGCCCGTGGAAATGGCAAAGCTGGGTATTGAAAATCTTTCTGATATCAAGCGCGTATGACGCTTGCATAGATCAACAAAGCATATAAGGAGGAACATGATTATGGCTAAGGACGTTATCATTGCTCTGGACTTTGAAAATAAGGAAAAAACCCTGGCTTTCCTGGATCAGTTCACCGGCCGCAAGCCCTATGTGAAGATCGGGATGGAGCTGTATTATTCCGAAGGCCCTGAAATCGTCCGGGAAATCAAGGCCCGGGGCCACAAGATCTTCCTGGATCTAAAGCTGCACGATATTCCCAATACTGTGAAAAAGGCCATGAAGGTGCTCTCCCGCCTGGATGTGGATATGACCAACCTCCACGCTGCCGGCACCATCGCCATGATGGAAGCGGCCAAGGAAGGCCTCACCAAAGAAGACGGCACCTGCGGCGTGCTGCTGGCCGTGACCCAGCTCACTTCCACCTCTGAAGAGCGGATGCAGCAGGAATTGCTCATCAATGAAACCATGGAAAATACCGTGAAAAAGTACGCCCAGAATGCCAAGGCTGCGGGGCTCCCCGGCGTGGTATGCAGCCCTCTGGAAGCTAAGCTGGTGAAGGAAGCCTGCGGCCAGGATTTCCTTACCGTTACCCCCGGCATCCGCTTTGCCGATGGCGACGCAGGCGATCAGGTGCGCATCATGACCCCCGAAAAGGC
>SVGR01000176.1 GCA_015056265.1 Clostridiales bacterium | reverse complement strand
GCCTTTACCTCTGTTTTTTCCCGCAGCAATTTGCCCTTTTCCCGTTTCTTTCGGACGGTGAAGGTTTTGCTCAAATTCCGCACGTCAATATAGCTCATGCTGTCCTCCGGCATAAGGGTCGGTCGTGCTGGCTGAAAAGAAAAATTGTCGTGAGGTTTTACATTGTATCAGCCTTGGCTTCATTTGTCAACTTTTCCTGCCGGGTGCGCCACAGGCCCAGCACCGAGGAGAAAATGGCCACCGATTCGTAGATCACCCCACCAATGGAATGAACAAATACGTCATACACAATCACCATGGGGGAGGTGACCAGGATGCTCTTGCGCATCATCCGGGGATCGGTAAAGGCCATGCCGATGGAATTGAGAATCAGGCCCAGCACCGAAAAGATGGAAAACCAGCCGTCCCAGGCCCAGATGCCCAGACCGCCCATCAGCACCGCAAAGAAAATGGGCAGCCGCTTATCCGCCTTGCCCTCCTTCTGCCAGCAGGCATAGGCCGCATTCCTCAGCAGCGCCGCCCCGTTCATGGCCAGGCCGGTATACGCCCCCAGCAGAAAATAATGGATGCAAAAACACACGCAGGTAGCCGCCTGGGCCAGCAGAATCTGCTGCTTGGTCTTTACCTGATAGGATACAAATCCCAAAAATATGGCGATAATGCCAAAGGCCTGGCCAATCATTTCCCGCATAAAATGATCCTTCTTTCCCCGGCAAGAGCGGGCTTCCCGCCCCTTCTCATTGCCGATAAAATTCTATTTTTCAGTATACACGATTTCCCCCCCATCCGGCAATGGGAACGGGAAAAAAACCCCGGGGAGCGCCCCGCACCAAAGAAAAGATTGACGCAAATCACAGAAAAGGCTATAATATTCCCGACAAATGAATAGCCGGTGTATCTGCGCAGCGATGCGCGGCCGGGCGCATCATTCCGCCCGGTCACAGGAATCGGATGAAAGTTCCGAGCTATCCCAGTAACCGTGAAGCTGATGAAAGCGTGATAGAAGCCACTGCGAAAGCGGGAAGGTACGCAAGTAAGATGAAGCCAAGCCGGGAGACTTGTTTACACCGTGAAAAAAATCATTCCCCTGGGGGTGGGATATGCTATTGGGCCAAAGGGTCTTTTGCGCGCGGAAAAATCCGGCCCGGTTAGTGTTCCTCAGGGAGGGACGCTTTTTATTTTTTTAAAAAATCCCTCTCGCTGATTCATTTGATCAAAAAATGAGGAGGGACATGCTATGTCCAAAAAACTGGTATCCCTGGTTCTGGCCCTGCTGATGATCATCAGCATCATCCCTGCCGTGGCAGAAAACGGCGCTTTCACCGTCACCGATATGTACGGCCGCGGGGTAACCATCGAAGGCCCCGTTACCCGCATCATCGCCATGGAACCCAGCGACTGCGAAATGCTCTGGGCCCTGGGCTGCGGCGATGCCCTGGTAGGCCGGGGCATGTATTGCGATTATCCGGAAGGTGTGCTTTCCCTGCCCACCGTCCACACGGGGGCGGAAACGAATCTGGAAGAAATCCTGGCCCTCAATCCTCAGGTGGTGGTGATGAGCGGCATCAACTACGCCATGGAAAAGGTGCAGCTGCTGGAGCAGAGCGGTATCGCCGTCATCGGCACCGATGCGGACAGCATCCAGGATGTATACGTGAATATTCGTCTGCTGGGCGCCGTCATGGGCAAATATGCTGAGGCAGAGGCGCTGGTGGAAAAGATGCAAACGACCTTTGCCAATATCTCTGCCCAATCCGAAAAGACCGGAAAAACCGTCTACTTCGAAGTGATGCCCCTGGAATGGGGCCTGTGGACCGCCGGCAGCGGCTCCTTCATGCAGGAGCTGGCGGAAATCTGCGGCCTCGAAAATGCCTTTTCCGACGTTAAGGACTGGCAGCAGATCAGTCAGGAGCAAGTGATTGAGCGCAATCCCGATTACATCGTACTGGTCACCGGCATGGGCGAAGCCGCCGTGGATGAGGTGCTGGGCCGGGCCGGCTGGGGGGATATCACCGCCATCCGGAACGGGGCCGTCTACAACGCCGATTCCTATTCCATGACCCGCCCGGCCCCCCGGCTGATGGATGCCGCCCAGGATCTGTTTGATTTCATCAACAGCACCGCCGAATAAACCCTACCGACCATCCGGGGGAGCCGGCGCCGGCTCCCCCCCTTCAAAACACGATGAATAAATTAGCCGAACATTATTCCTGGCGGACATACGTCTTCTATTTGGCGGCGCTGATAGGCGCAATGCTGTTGTGCATCTGTGTGGGCAGCGTATCCATCCCCCTTGCCGACACCGTCGCCGCCCTATGGAACAGCCTCTTCGGGCTGGAAGTGCCCGCAGGTATTTCCAAAAACATAATTATCAACGTGCGCCTGCCCCGGGTGCTGAATGTGGCGCTGGTGGGGGCGGCCCTATCCCTGTGCGGCGCTGCCATGCAGGGATTGCTGCGCAATCCATTGGCGGATGGCTCCACCCTGGGCGTCAGCAGCGGTGCATCCCTGGGTGCGGT
>SVGR01000039.1 GCA_015056265.1 Clostridiales bacterium | reverse complement strand
CCTTCCTGATTCATTTTCGGGCGTACGCAGTCCATTTCCCGGGACAGCATACCCTTGGCAAAGATGAAATCCAGATCGGCCAGAACGGCCAGATTGCGGGCGATCAGACCGGCGTTTTCCCCTACCTGAGCGGACAGGGCTGACAGGATGCGCTCGATCTCATCCCGTTCCTTCATATGCCATTCCTTCAGCTCGTTGCCCATCTCCACCACAGCCAGCGGCTCCACAAACAAGGTGGCGCCGGTAGCGGATTGATCATGGACCAGGCCGGGCACATTTCCTCTGTGTTCCGCCTTGACGGGCAGCACATAGCGGCCGTTCCGGACGGTGACGATGGATTCCATCAGATATTTGGAATAGCCGGCGCCGTGGGCCATGGAGTTGAGCCGTTCCCGGATCCGGTCGTTTACTTGGCGGATGTGACGACGGATATCAAAAAGGGCGGGGGAGGCGTGATCGGATATTTCTTCCTCGCTGAGAATGGCTTCGGAAATATCCGTTTCCAATTGACGCAACGTATGCAGCAGGGACGCCTTGGCGGTGATGAGGGGGGTATTCTCCCGCTCGGTCACCAGTGCACTGCGGGCAGCCCGGGCAGCCCGCAGATTTTCTGCTACCATCAGCAAGGCTTTCTGAGATAGGGTGGATCCTTTTTCGGCAAGGGTTAAATATTCCCGGATATCGAAAAAGGAGATCAGGGGATTGCCCCCAAGATAGGTCAGAGTAACGACGGCCTCTTCCGTCTCATCCAGCGCCTGATTCACATCGGAATAATTCTGATAGGGCGCCAGGCTGCGGCATTTATCCTTGCCCGGATCGGACAGGGCATAGGAGGCCAGCATATCCCGGATTTTGGTGAATTCCAGCACGCGAAGGGCGCGTTCATTCATAAATTTTCCCTCCCCATGGAAAGTATACGGTCTTTTCCGGCGGTTTTCAACGGGCCGGGAGGAATGTTCAAAAAACGTTTACAGCGTTCATTTTTTTGCCACAATCAGGGCGGTGTTCTCGTATTTTTTATGAAGGAGAACCTTTGAAAAACCAGCCTGCCGCAGCAGCTGCATGGTATGCTCCGCTGTCAGGGGTGTATCGTAATGGAAGGCGCCGGGAGCGGCGCCGCAGGATAAACGATCATACTCAGAAAAGTAAAAGGCCTCTTCCTCTGGGTTAGCGGCGCTGTAATCCGTTTCCACGTAGAGGCTGCCTGGCTTGAGAGCGGTGTATAGCTTCCGATAGAGGGACAGCTTCCTTTCCGGGGAAAAATGATGCAGCGATTCCACTGATACGGCACCGTCGTAGCAGTTTTCTCCAAAGGGTATATCGAAATAACTGCCCAGGATCAGATGCAGCTGCCCTGCGTAGGGCTTTTGCCGCAGCTTATCCAGCATGGCTGGACACAGATCAATACCTGTAGCCTGTACCCCGGGGCATAGCCGATAGATTTCGTCCAGCTCCAATCCGGTGCCGCACCCCAGATCTAACAGCCGAAATCCATTTTTCAGGGGAAGAAGCGCAGCCGTTTCAGGGTAGAATTCCGGTGCAAAGGCGATATTCTGCTGCATATGCGCTTCATATCCCTGAATGCGGGCAGCAAAAAACGCAGACATTTCTTCCAGCATCAGATCACCCCGTTCAGGAATCTACCCACCGTTCCATGGATGTCCAGGGAAATCGGCGTTTTGCCCTGCAGAATATCCCGATAATGGGCTATCAGCTGCTTTTGCAGCGCGATCTCTTCATCGGTAAAATCCAGCAGGAAGGAAAGGGGCGGAAGCGCGGAAAGCTGCTGGGACAGATGCAGCGGTGCATCCGAAAGCATTTCAATCAGGCAGCCCTCCGGCAGATGCAGGGGATACAGAGGGTAATCTGCCTGCATCCGGTCGGTAAGGCAGGTGCCCAGGGCGCCCTTGCCCTGTTGGCAAAGCCGGCATTGATCCCTTCCTTTTTCCAGGCCCATGGCGGTGCGCATGGGGCAATGATTGAGCAGCATCAGCCGGGTGCGCCCATAAACGGGCAGGATCATTTCGCAGATACCGCCAGGCAGATCGATGATCTCTTTTTTGCTCAGTTCCCGGGAAAGCGTGATAGAAGAAAGCCCGAGATGAGCGAGCATACGCAGGGTTTCTCCATTCATGACCGGGATGCCGTCGCCGGCAATGTCTCCGGGGCGGATATCATCCAATTGCCCGGGGCTGGAAAGGCAGAGGGGAATATGATGTGCCCGTGCCCAGGACTTTAGCTGTGTCTGGGTAGCCGAGGTAAGCTGCCCCGGCAGACAAAGAGAAGTGCGCTCCGGAAAGGCTTTCAGCAGCGGCAGCAGGGATTCTTCTCTGAAATCCTGAGGAAGAAAAATAACCTGCTCTGCCCCTGCAGATAACAGATCGGGAATCGAATGGAAAGAACGTGTTTTTGCGATCAGGCGCGGGGCCGGAAGAGCATACTGCCGGGCAGGAAAGCTTGCTGCTCCCCGCTGTTCCCGGGGGTGGTAGGCGATCCGCAGGCGGGCCAGCTGCTCCAGGGCGTCCCTGCGCAGGGCATTCAGCGCAGCGGCAGGAACAAAGGCCTGTTGGGAATAAAGCTCCAAATCCCGAAGAATGAAAGGGGTGCCGCCGGTTTTGGCAAGAGATTTTCTGGCCGCCTCCAGATCCAAAGGCCGGTTTGAGGCCTGCTGGCAATCTTCACCGCTGACGGAAACATGGCTTTCCCCGTCGGTGATATAGAGGGAAAGGGGCTGCCCGGGCAGCGCGGTGAGCACGGCGTCAAAGGGAATGGGAAGGGCGCGGTGAAGGGCTTCTCCTTCAAAGCTGTCCCGGGCCCTTTGCAGCTGGCTTTCATCTTCGGTGCGGCGTACCCATTCGCCGGGCTTAACCGGATCTCTCAGCCGAAGCGCCGCCTTTTGCCCGGCGGGCACCTCCGGGCCGGAATAGCGGATTTCCTGGCTACCGATTTCCAGACCATCGCCATTATGCAGGGGACGGATCAGCTTGACATCGCACAGCAGTGCGCCGCCTTTTTGATAGGTTTTTTCGGATTGACCCATGGAAAGGCCGATGGGCGTAACCCGGCTGGGATCGATGATGCCCGCGTCCCGGAGGGGGCCGGTATAGCCCTTCGTGAAACCGCCCCGGGAAAAGATCTGGGTAAGCGCTTCCTTTTCGCTATCATCAGCCGGTGAAAAATGCCCCTCCAGAATGGCGTCAAGAGCATTGCGATAAGCGCGGGTAACCTCCGCCACATATTCCGGACGCTTCAGCCGGCCTTCAATTTTGAAGGAATATACGCCGGCCTCCGCCATTTTCTGCAGCTGATCCCGGGCGCACAGATCCCGGGGGGAGAGGAAAGCGCCCTGCTTGCCCTGATAGGAATAATTCAGCCGGCAGGGCTGGGCACAGCGGCCCCGATTGCCGCTTCGGCCCCCGATCATGGAGGAAAAGAGGCATTGACCGCTGACGGATACGCACATGGCGCCATGACAGAAAGCCTCGATCTCCATGCCGGTTTCAGCCGCCTTTTTCATTTCGGGGATGGTGCATTCCCGGGCCAGCACGGCGCGGGTGGCCCCCAGATCCTTTAGCAGCTGCACACCCTGGGCATTATGCAGGGCCATCTGGGTGCTGGCATGAACGGGAAGGCAGGGAAACTCCTCCCGGCAGATTTTCAGGATTCCCAGATCCTGCACCAAAACGGCGTCTGCCCCCAATTGATCCAGCAGCGCCAGCGTTTTCTTTACCTCGGAAAGCTCGTTTTCCTTTACCAGGATATTCACCGTCACATAAATCTTTTTTCGGTGAAGATGGGCAAGGAAAAGGGCTTCCCGGAGCATACTCTCATCAAAGCCCGCACTTGCGCGCGCACCAAAGGCGGCCGCGCCTAAATAGACCGCGTCCGCCCCATTTGCCAGCGCTGCCTTCAGCGCTTCCATGCTGCCCGCCGGGGCGAGCAGCTCCAATTTATTTGGCATATTTGAGTGCCTGCAGCTCCTGCCGCGCCTGCAATAATTCCCGCCGCAAGCGGGTGTTGTCATCCTGGGCGCCCAGCAATTCATCCGCCATGGAGAGGGCGGCAATCACCGCCGCTGTTTCCCGGTTCACAAAGCTGCTGGAGCCGGTTTCGGCGATCTTGCGATCCACATATACCGCCATGCGGTGCACATGGTCGGGAGAATCGGTGGAGGTGAGGGTGTAATCACGCCCCGCGATGCGCAGGGTGTAGGTAGCTTCGCCTTTCCTGATAATCATAATTGATCAAAGGGATAGAACGCCCCTTTGGTATCCACACGGATAGAAGCGATTTTCTGGGGCTCCAGGGGCTTATCGCGGCCGTCCCGGGGGACGGAAACGATCTTATCAGCCTCTTCCATGCCGGTGAGCACCTTGCCGAAGGCGGCGTAGGAGCCGTCCAGGTGGGGGGAATTGCTGGTCATAATAAAGAACTGGGAACCGGCGGAATCGGGATGCATGGCCCGGGCCATGCTGAGCACGCCGTAGGTGTGCTTGAGGGGGTTATTTACGCCGTTTTGGGCAAATTCACCCTTGATGTTATAGCCGGGGCCGCCAATGCCCATTCCTTTGGGACAACCGCCCTGGATCATAAAGCCGGGGATCACCCGGTGAAAGATCAGCCCGTCGTAGAAGCCGCTGTTGGCCAGGGCGGCGAAATTGCCCACCGACTGGGGGGCAAATTCAGGATACAGTTCCCCCGTCATAACGCCGCCGTTTTCCAGCGTGATGGTGAAGGTGGGATGATTGATTTCGCTCATGATTCTTTCCTCCAAATATTACAGTGGAGAGGCAGAAAGTGCCTCCATCTGCATCATACCCCTTTTTTTTCGTTTTGTCAAATCTGGGCCGTTTTTTCCTCAGATATAGACGCCTTTTTCCCGGAAAAAACAAGGGATGCAAGGAAGCGGCAGTTGCAATGCCGGCAAAATTGCGATATAATAGGGAACGAAATTTTATGGATATACAGAAGGAGCGGAAGGAAGATGGCAAGCGGCAATGTAACAAGCATGGCGCTTCGGGCGATGCGGGCCAATCCGGGCAGACTGACGTCGCTGATGCTGGAGCAATTACTGCTGCGGTTGCTCGCAATTTTCCCGGTTTTGCTTTCGCTGCGGGGCGTTGCCCAGGGTGTTTCGGGATGGATCTGCCTGGGGTTGACGCTGCTTATATATGCCTTCCTTGTGATGCCTATGCGGTTTTATGCTGGGCAGAAAATGGGACGGATGCTTCATCCGGGTTTGCCGGCTGATTTCGGCTTTTCCTATCTCCGTTGTCTGAAAAAAGGCTTGATTCGGCTGGGCATGGGCCTGCCCTTTGGTATTCCCTTTCTGGCGGCCATGGGATATCTTGCCATCGGCCCATCCGTTCTGCCCATGAATGATATGTGGCAGCCCATCCAGAATCTGGCCCTGATCGTTGGGATGGAGCCCAAACTGATCAATGGGGGCATGGTAGGGCTGGTATTGCTGGTACTGATGATCCTGCTGTTCTGCGTTGGTTGGCTGATGAATATGCCGGCGGAATATCTGCCGCTTTCCGGGAAACAGCCCTGGCATGGTGGGATGCGGAAAGGGAAAATCGGCCGTTTGCTTGTCCATTTTGGGGTAAATGTGCTGCTTTTCCTGCCGGCGCTGGCGGGGATTTGCCTGACGGTGATCCCCTACATTCTGCAGAATGTGGACTTTTTCGGCAGCGTTCTCAAAACGGTGCGGGGGGTAACCATGCTGGCGGAGCAGCCCCTGCCCTTGTGGCTGCCCCTTTCCCTGGCTGCGATTTTCCTGGTTTTGTATCTGCCCCTGTGCGCCTTGCGGAAGATGCGAAACGCCTGTCTTTCGGCAGCCCTGTGGGAGGAAGAATATGCGGCTGGATAAACTGCTGTGCAATCTTGGAGTAGCCAGCCGCAGCGCCTGCCGGGATATCCTGAAGGCTGGCAGGGTGCAGGTAAACGGCACCGTATGGAAGGACGGCAGCAAAAACGTGCCGGAGGGGGCATACCTTTCCCTGGATGGAAAGCGGCTGGATACCAGACTTTCCCGCCATCTGATGCTCTATAAGCCCCAAGGCGTGCTCACCGCTGCCGAGGATCATAAGCAGAAGACGGTAATGGATCTTTTGCCCTCCTGCTATACAGCCCTCGGCTGCATGCCGGTAGGGCGGCTAGATAAGGATACAACGGGTATACTGATCCTGACCACCGACGGGGAATTGGCCCATCGGTTGATCGGCCCTAAGTTCCATGTGGACAAGGTATATGAAGCAAGGGTTGAAGGCTTGCTGGAGGAAGCGGACATCCTGGCTTTTGCGGAGGGACTTCCTCTGAAGGATTTTACCGCACTGCCGGCTAAGCTGGAGATCATTGCACCGGATACTGGACGGCTGACCGTGCAGGAAGGTAAATACCATCAGGTAAAGAGGATGTTCGGCGCACGGGGGAAGCCGGTGATTGCCCTGCATCGTTTATCCTTTGGTCCAATTCTGCTGGATAAAGAATTGTCTCCCGGAATGTTCCGGGAATTGACCGGAGAGGAGGCCGCTGCCCTGTACCGAGCGGCGGGAATGGAACCGAATGAATGATCATTATTACACTCAGAATCCTACCAGTGAGCATAAATATGCGCCCTGTGATTATGTGTATCGGGGCCATCAGCTGCATTTCACTACTGATGCCGGGGTATTTTCCCGGGGGGAAGTGGACTATGGGACGGATGTGCTTTTGAATGCCCTGCCCGATGCTTTGGCCGGCCGGATTCTGGATCTTGGGTGCGGCTGGGGCGCGGTAGGGGTCAGCGTGGGAAAGTGCTGGCCGGGATGCGCCGTGGTGATGAGCGACGTGAATGAGCGCGCCCTGGAGCTGGCCGGGAAAAACGCCCGCGCCAACGGAGTAACCGCCCAGACCGTGCTATCCGATGGCCTTGCCAATATCCCCGGGGATTTTAATGCGGTGATTACCAATCCCCCCATTCGGGCGGGTAAGCAGGTGATCTACGGTATGTTCCGGGATTGCGCAGGAAAGCTGCGGAAAGGAGGCGCGCTATATATCGTCATTCGGAAACAGCAGGGGGCGGAATCGGCCTTGAAATTCTTAAAAACCATTTATCAGGATGTTGAAACGATTGAAAAAAGCGGAGGATTTTGGGTGATCCAATGCAAAGGAGGAATGGAAAATGAAGTATGATCGGGCGTTTTATGAGCAGGGGATCGACAGAAGGAATACTTTCTGTGAAAAATGGGATGATCGGGAAGTGCTGGCTGAGGGGGCAATTCCTCTTTGGGTGGCAGACATGGATTTCCCCTGCGCACCGCCTATTGTGGAGGCGTTGGTAGAGCGGGCGAAGCACGCCTGTTATGGATATAATATGCATAATCCCGATACGGAAAAATCTTTGTGTGATTATTGGCAACGCAGGCATGGACTGACCATTCTGCCGGAACAGACCAAAATGCTGCCCTGTGTGGTAACGGGGCTGCGGCTGTGCATCCGTTCTTTCACCAAAGAAGGGGACGGCGTGATCGTATTCACCCCCGTGTACGGGCCCTTTTATACCGCCGTTACGGATAATAAGCGGAAGCTGGTGAAGGTGCCCCTGCTTTCGGATCAGGAAGGCCGCTATCAGATGGATTTTGATGGCGTGGAAAAGGCATTGCAGCAGGGGGCGAAGCTGATTCTTTTGTGCAATCCCCATAACCCCATTTCCAGGGCCTGGAGTCAGGAAGAATTGACCGCATTGGTGGAATTGGCCGCCCGCTATCAGGTGCCCATCGCCTGCGATGAAATCCATGCGGATTTTGTTTATGCACCCCGGAAATTTGTGCCCATTCTTTCTATTCCCGGCGCCGGTGAGCGCTGCGTAATGCTCTGCGCCGCCAGCAAAACCTTTAACGTGGCAGGGCTTCAGCAGGCAACGGCTGTCTGCTTCAATAAAGAAATGCGCGTCCTTATGGACACCGATGTGTATGCAACCGGCGTAACCTGCGGCAATACCTTCGCCCTTTGCGCCACCCAGGCCGCTTATGAGCATGGGGATGCATGGCTGGATGGATTGATGGATTACTTGGACAGCAACCGGAAACTGCTGGCAGAGCTGGTGGAAAAGTATCTGCCTAAAGCAAGACTGACGCCTGTGGAAGCCACCTATCTTTCCTGGCTGGATCTGCGGGGATATGGGAAAACCAGCGCAGAAATGGGCGAGGCTTTCGGACGCCACGGTGTTGCCCTGACCAGCGGTGTGTACTTCGGAGATGAAGGGGAAGGCTATATGCGGCTGAATTTCGGCTGCCCCAGCAGTATGCTGGAAGAAGGAATCAAGCGGATGAAAGATGCATTGGAGGAATAAGCTGTGCTGGATAAGATTGAAAAATTACTGGCTTCCTATCGGGAAGAAATGATGGAAACGGTGCAAAAGTGGATCCGCATTCCCAGCGTGAAGGCAGAAGCTGCCCCCGGAGCCCCCTTCGGGCTGCCTGCCCGTCAGGCGCTGGATACCGCAATGGCTGATTGTGAACGGATGGGTTTGCCCGCTGAAATTATCGATGGTTATGCGGGCCATGCCGATCTTGGCGAAGGGGATACCTACGAGGCCCTGGCCATTCTGGCCCATCTGGACGTGGTGCCGGTGGGCGACGGCTGGACGGTGGACCCCTTCGGCGGCGAGCGGAAGGACGGCAGGATTTACGGCCGCGGCACCAGCGATGATAAGGGCCCGGCGGTGGCTGCGCTGTATGCCATGCGGGCGGTGAAGGAGGCCGGCGTGCCCCTGAAGCGGAAGGTCCGCCTGATCCTGGGCTGCGATGAAGAATGCGGCTCTGAAGATCTGCGCTATTATAAGACCAAGGTGCAGATGCCCCGCTCCGGCTTCAGCCCGGACGCTGATTATCCCGTGATCAATATTGAAAAGGGCGGCGCCCATGTGCATTTCAAGGGCGATCTTTCCAAGGAAGGCCTGCAGGTGATTTCCTTCCAGGTGGGTGAACGGGCCAACGTGGTGCCGGGCTATGCCTCTGCCGTTGTCGCCGGAGATGAAGCCATCGCTGCTGCTGCCGTTGCTGCTGGGGAAAAAATGGGCTTCCCTGTGAAGGCCCAGGCTGAAAACGGCCAGGTGAAGATCGAAACCATTGGTATCAACGGCCATGCGGCTTTCCCCTCTCATGCCAGGAACGCCATCGGCGAAATGCTGCTGGTGATGAAGGAACTGGGCGTACAGGGTGCCATTCTGGATCTGGCTGACGCCGTGGGCATGACCTGCAACGGTGAAAACCTGGGCATCGCTATGGAAGACAAGATTTCCGGAGAATTGACCGGAAGCCTGGATATCATTAGGGTGGAAAACGGCTGTGTAGAGGCTGTTATGGATATCCGCTATCCCGTGCTGTTTAATCTGGAGGCGGGCATTGATCTGATCAAGATGCGCCTGCCCCGGATGGAAATCACCGTGCCCTCCTGGCGTAAGCCCCATCATGTAAGCGAGCATGCAGAACTGGTAAAGGAATTGCTGGAAGCCTATCATGAAGTGACCGGCGGCGAAAAGAAGACCATAGCCATCGGCGGCGGTACCTATGCCCAGTCCATGGAAGAAGGCGTGGCCTTTGGCGCCAAGTTCCCTGAAGAAGTGGAAATGGCCCATCAGGCGGATGAGTTTATTTCCGAAGAAAGCTTGTTCCAGAATGCCCGGATTTTTGCCCAGGCAATTGTGCGGCTGGCCGGCGCTAAGGAATGAGAATGAATCAAGATTTCTTTGCCCGGGATGTGCTTGCCGTTGCCCCCGATCTGATAGGGAAGATGATCTGCCGCCGGTTGCCGGATGGGCAGGTACTTCGGGGGATGATTACGGAGACGGAGGCATATCGCGGGCAGGAGGATCAGGCCTGCCATGCCCGGATGGGCCGGACAAAACGCAATGAAGTGATGTTCGGCCCGCCGGGATATGCTTATATCTATCTGATTTATGGGCTGCATTGGCTGTTCAATATTGTAACGGGGAAGGAAAACGAGCCGCAGGCTGTGTTGATTCGGGCGCTGGAGCGTCCCCTGGATGGCCCCGCCAAATGGACGAAGGCCTTTTTGGTTACCGGTAGCCAAAATGGTCTGTATCTTCCGGACAGCCGGGAAGTTTGGATGGAGGACGGGGAAAAGAAGGAAATCATAACGGCGCCTCGCGTGGGCATTGATTATGCTGATGAACCCTGGAAATCCATCCCTTGGCGGTTTATTGCAAAGTAAGGAGTGTGTGTCCATGCCGCTGGCCCCCATCCTGATGTATCCCGCCTACCGGTACGGAAAAATGACTCCCTGGGGCGGCAATCTGCTGCGCACGCTGTACCAGAAGGATATTCCCGATGATCAGACGGGAGAAAGCCTGGAAATCAGCGCTATTCCTGGCCTGGAGAGCCGGGATGAATTTGGCAATACCCTGCCGCAGCTGATAGAGAAGTATGGTCGCGCCCTGGTGGGCACGGCAGTGATGGGCCCTTTCCCGCTGCTTCTCAAACTGCTCAATGCCCGGGATACCCTCAGCGTTCAGGTGCATCCGGATGACGACTATGCCGGTAAGACGGAGCATAAACTGGGCAAGACGGAGGCGTGGCATATCCTTTATGCGGAACCGGGGGCGGAATTGGTGTTCGGTGTGGAAAAAGGCGTCACCAGAGAAATGCTGCGGATGGCTTCTCAAGAGGGGGAGGCGGTGGAAAAGCTGCTTCGCCGCATCCCTGTTAAGGCTGGTGAAACATATTTTATTCCTGCCGGTATGGTGCATGCCATTGGTGCCGGTATCCTGCTCTATGAAATTCAGCAGTCCAGCGATGTTACCTATCGCTTTTATGATTGGGAGCGTAGGGATGAATCAGGCTGCAAACGGCAATTGCATATTCAAAAAGCGGTGGACGTGGCGGATGTGGATCATCAACCTGCGGCTGTTGTGGAAAAGAAATTGGAGCAGGGACGATATCTGCTTTTCAACGAAAAGTATTTTTCTACGGAAAAGCTGATAGGTTATACCGGAAGAATCATGGCGGATTGCCGGCGGTTTTCCATTCTGACTGCAGTGGAGGAATGCCGCCTTTCCTGGCAGACCGGGCAGATGATCCTGGCCCCCGGGCGCACTGCCTTGCTGCCTGCGGATGGGTACGATCTGGTATTTGACGCGCCATACGCCCTGATTTCTTATCCAACTTGCATATAAATTGTTTGAAATGGTATGAAAAACTGTAAAAAATGCAATCCTTTCTCCCGTAGCACTTGAACTGCTGCGGGGATTTTGATATAATGCATGGGGGAATGTTAAATGCAGATGAATGATATGTTTGAAAATGATATGAATGGGTGCATTCGTCGGGATGTGCGCCTGGATAAGTATACCACGCTACGGGTGGGCGGCCCGGCGGATTATTTTGCCGAACCTGAAAATGAAGAGGCTTTGTGCCTGCTGCTTGAGGAGGCTGCCCGGCTGAATGTGCCGGTGCTGCTGATGGGCAATGGTTCCAATCTGCTGGTAAAGGATGGGGGATTCCGGGGGCTGGTGATTCGGCTTGGCAAGCATTTTTCCTCCATTGAGAGAACTGACGAGGGACTTTATGCCCAATCCGGGGCACTGATGAGCGCGCTTTCCAAGGAAGCGCTGAAATACAGCCTGACCGGCTTGGAATTTGCCCAGGGCATTCCCGGCACGGTGGGCGGCGGCGCATACATGAATGCCGGCGCTTACGGCGGCGAGATGTGCCAGGTGGTTTCTTCCCTGAGGATATTGGATCATGGGGTAATCCGTATGATCCCTGCGGAGGAAATGGCCTTTGCTTATCGCCATACCCAGGCCATGGACCGTCAGTGGATTGTGCTGGGGGTTTATTTCCGCCTGGAAAAGGGTGATCCCAAAGAAATCGAAGAAAAAATGCAAGATTTTGCTATTCGCCGCAAGACCAAGCAGCCGCTGGAATATCCCAGTGCCGGCTCCTTTTTCAAGCGTCCCGTAGGACATTATGCCGGTGGCTTGATTGAACAGGCAGGGCTGAAGGGCGTCAGCGTCGGTGGCGCCCAAGTGAGTGAAAAGCATGCAGGCTTTCTCATTAATACCGGCGATGCTACAGCATCTGATTTTCTGCAACTGATGAAAAAGGTGCAGGCTGCAGTGTGGGAAAAGTTTCAGGTGCGTTTGGAAAACGAAGTTCGGATCGTGGGGAGCGATACATGAGTTTTTCATCCCTGGTGAAAGAGGAATTGCTGCGGGTTCATCCGGAAAAATCTTGCTGCATGCTGTCGGAGCTCAGCGCTCTCACGCAGGCCTGCGCCTCTTTGCGTCTGGCCGGCGGGGGACGGGTGAAGGTGGTTTATGAAACGGAGAATGCTCCTCTGGCCAAGCGTATCTTTCTATTGTTGAAAAAGCGGATGGAGATCAGCCCCGTATTGGAATTTGCCCGATACAAGCGGCTGGGCGGACGCCGGGTATCCATTTTGACGGTGCCGGAAGCTGATAGCCGTCGGCTGCTGGTCGCCCTGCATATGCTGCAGGAATCGGAAGCAGGGG
This sequence comes from Clostridiales bacterium, assembly GCA_015056265.1. Lineage (GTDB taxonomy): Bacteria > Bacillota > Clostridia > Christensenellales > Aristaeellaceae > RUG563. The sequence goes on along the minus strand of SVGR01000039.1, from coordinate 6,394 downwards.
CGGTGTACCGGGGGGTGCCCCGGGCGGCCATGACGCGGCGGTGCTGCCGGGCGTCCTTCATTCGGGGGGCATTCCTGGGTGCCGGGGCCATCACTACCCCGGAAAAGGGATACCATTTGGAATTCACCTCTTCTGAGGGCCGGGCGGATACACTGGTGAAGATTTTGGAAAAGAGCGGTATTCAGGCGGGGATTACCGCCCGGCGGGGAGATGCCATCGTTTATATCAAGCGGGGGGATGATGTGGCGGCTGCGCTGGCCCTGATGGGGGCCCATGCCTCTCTGATGGAGATGGAAAACATCCGCATCCGCCGGGAAGGCCGCAATCAGGCCAATCGTGCCCGCAATTGCGACGAAGCGAATTTGAAGAAACAATTGAGCGCAGGCGCTGCGCAGGCCCAGGCTATCGTTGCCTATTCTCTGCAGCACAGCCTGGGGGCGCTTCCCAAGGAATTGCAGGATATTGGGCGGCTTCGGATGCTACACCCGGAAGCCTCCCTGGAGGATCTTGGGCAGATGCTGCCTGAGCCTATCGGAAAATCCGGCGTGAATCACCGTATGCGAAAGCTCATGGCAGTAATTCAGGAAAAGCCAAAGGATAAGGAAGAGGAAAATGATTAAACACGAAATGGATTTATCGGGCGTAACGCCCCTCAATCGGGTGCAGATCGAGCATCTGGTGCATCTGGCCGGGAAATTTACATCCCGTATTTTGCTGGAGCATAAAAACCGCACCATCAACGGCAAATCTATGCTGGGCTTGCTTTCCATGGGTATGACGGGAAAGGAACCGGTCGTCTTGATTGTGGACGGCGAAGATGAAGAAATTGCCGCCCAGGAGATGAAAAAACTGTTGGATGCCGGGGTGACTCCCCCCAAGGATGCCGCCAATGCGGATATCATGGTGCACCAACTCAAGCATGTGTATGCCAATCTGCTGGGAGAAAATCTGGTGGGTATTTATTTGCATGGGTCTTTGGCGGCAGGCTGCTTCCAGTGGGAATATAGTGATATTGATTTTCTGGTGGTGGTGAGGGAACCCCTGACCGTCGAAAAGAAAATCGCCGTTGTGGAAGCCCTTTACGCCCTGGAAAGTGATGCGCCCCCTGCCGGGTTTGAGATGAGCGTGGTATTGGAGAGCGATTGCCGGGCAATGGCCTATCCCATGCCTTTTGATTTGCATTATTCTTCTATGCACCGTTCGGAATATGAAAAGGACGCCCGTGGCTTCTGCGAAGGGATGCACGGCGATGATCCAGATCTGATCACCCATATCCTTACCGTCCACGCTTACGGCGCCGTTATTCATGGGCCCAGCGCTGCCCGGGTATTTGGAAACGTCAAGCGGGAGGACGCCCTGGCCGCTATCCGTGAGGATCTGTCCGAGGTGGGGGATAAGCTGCATGATCGACCGGTTTATTATGTACTGACGATGTGCCGTGCCCTGGCTTATTATCGAGAAGGCCTTGTGCTTTCCAAAAAAACCGGCGGCGAATGGGCGCTGAAGAATTTGCCCCATGCACATCAGAGCGTTATTCAGGCCGCTCTCAACGCTTATCAATCCGGCCGGGATATGTTCTATGATGAAAACATGGCGGAAGAATTTTGTTATGAAGTGATGGAAGAATTGATGAAATAATCATTGAAATGGATGCGACAGCCTCTGCGGACCAATGAAGGAAGGCAGGGGCTTTTCTTTATCTTTTGGATTGCGCAAAGAGAATATCGGGATAATGAGGGAAATTATCCCGGGAAAAAGCTGGACAGTTTTGCAGGTTTTGACCGATTTTAGCTTGTACACAGACAATCAATGAGATAAAATGCGAAAAAAGGAGGTTATTCTATGCGTTACAAACATTTTGAAAATGCCAATGTGGATGTGTCTGAACTGTCTATTGGGACCTGGGCCATCGGCGGTGCCCGCTACGGTGAAGTCAACGAAAAGGACTCCATCGCTGCCATTCATGAAATGATCGACAGCGGCGTGAACCTGGTGGATACTGCTCCTGCCTATAACTGTGGTGTTTCCGAACAGATTGTGGGCCGCGCCCTGAAGGGCGGTTACCGGGACAAGGTGTTCATTTCCACCAAGTTTGGCATCGGCGACGGCATGGATAAGAGCGGCGTCATCCCCCGGGATGCCTCCCGCAAGGCCTGCTTTGCCGAATGTGAGGATTCCCTGCGCCGGCTGGATGTGGATTATATTGATTTCTATTATCTCCATTGGCCGGATGTGAATACCCCTCTGGCTGAAACCATGGACGCCATGCTGGAACTGAAAAAGCAGGGCAAGATCCGCTTCATCGGCCTGTCCAATCATGATCAGGCGGCCATCGAAGAATGCATGAAGACTGCCCAGGTGGACGTGGTGCAGCTCTCTTATTCCATGGTGAATGAATCCGAAAAGGCCCTGATGCAGTGGGCCGCTGGCAAGGGCATTTCCACCTTCTCTTACGGCAGTCTGGGCTCCGGCATCCTGACCGGCGCCATCCGGGAAATGCCCAATTGGGATCCCCTGGATTTCCGCTTCACGTTCTACGATTTCTATCGTGAGCCCAAGTTCTCCAAGTGCCAGGAGCTGCTGAAGACCATGGATGAAATTGCGGCCCAAAACGGCAAGCCTCTGGCCCAGATCGCCCTGAACTGGAGCACCCAGAAGGATTACGTGGGCACCGCGCTGTGCGGCATTCGCAATGTGCAGGAAGCCAAGGAAAACTGCGCCGCTTTCGATTGGAAGCTGACGGCGGAAGAAATCGCTATTCTGGATAAAAAGCTGGCTGAACTGAAAATTTGATAAAAATATGCCCGGTTCTGCAGCAAAGCGGAATCGGGCTTTTTGGTGGTTTTACTGCATGAAAAAAAGCGGGGGACAGCCCCCGCCTTTATTTTATGGGATTACTTGCTGTACTTTTCCCGCTTTACATAGTGGGTGTGGAGCAGCTCGTGAGCTTTATGGCTGTTGGGCTTGCCCAGGAATTCATCATACAGCTTTTTCACTTCTTCATTTTCGTGGCTCTTGCGCTTGGCTTTGCCGGCATCTTCGCTATAGAGGGCCTTGGCGCGGAGCACCTTGGGATCGCAGGTCAGCTTGTCCTGAGCGGACACGATGGGCTGACCGCCGCCCGTGACGCAGCCGCCGGGGCAGCCCATCACTTCAATGAAGGTGTAATTCTTTTCGCCGCTCTTTACCATATCCAGCAGCTTGGAGGCATTGCCGGTGCCGTGAGCCACGGCCACGGCCACATCCAGATCGCCAACCTTGATGGTGGCTTCCTTCACGCCTTCGATGCCGCGGACAGCGGTGAAGTTCACATCAGCCAGTTCTTCGCCGGTGATCACTTCATAAGCGGTACGCAGAGCAGCTTCCATAACGCCGCCGGTAGCGCCGAAGATGACGCCGGCGCCGGTGGATTCGCCCAGCATGTCGTCGAAATCTTCGTCAGGCAGGTTCACGAAATCGATACCGGCCTCCTTGATCATGTGGGCCAATTCACGGGTGGTGATAACGGCATCCACATCCGGGTAACCGGTGCCGGAGAGTTCTTCGCGATCCGCTTCGAACTTCTTGGCGGTGCAGGGCATCACAGACACAACGGCGATATCCTTGGGATCAATGCCGGCCTTCTGGGCATAGTAGCTCTTCACCACGGCGCCCATCATCTCATGAGGAGACTTGCAACTGGAGAGGTTGGGGATGAATTCGGGATAGTAGCTTTCGCAGAACTTGATCCAGCCGGGGGAGCAGCTGGTGATCATGGGCAGCACGCCGCCATTCTGGATGCGGCCGATCAGCTCGGTGCCTTCTTCCATGATGGTCAGGTCGGCAGCGAAATCGGTGTCAAACACCTTATCAAAGCCCAGACGGCGCAGGGCAGCAGCCATCTTGCCGGTAACGCAGGTGCCGATGGGCATGCCAAATTCTTCGCCCAGGGCGGCGCGGACGGCGGGAGCAGGCTGCACAACCACATGCTTGGCGGGGTTGGCGATCAGATCCCAAACCTTCTTGGTTTCATCCTTTTCATACAGAGCGCCCACGGGGCAAGCAGTGATGCACTGGCCGCAGTTGATGCAGGCCATGTCATTGAGCTTAAGGCCCCAGGGAGATTCGATGGCGGTGGTGAAGCCGCGGCCGGTGGCGCCGATTACGCCGACATTCTGCACATGAGCGCAGGTGGCAACGCAGCGACGGCACAGGATGCACTTGTTGTTATCGCGGACGATGGAGGGAGATGCGTCGTCGATGGCATATTCGTTCTGAGCGCCGGCGAAACGATCGCCGTTTTCAACGCCCAGATCACGGCACAGCTTCTGCAGTTCGCAGTTCTGGCTGCGGGTGCAGGTGAGACACTTTTTATCATGATTGGAAAGAACCAGCTCCAGCAGGGTTTTGCGATGCTCGCGGATGGCGGGGGTATTGGTCTTGACTACCATGCCTTCGGTAGCGGGCAGCACGCAGGCAGCCTGCAGGGCACGGCCGCCGGCCTCAACCACACACATACGGCAGGCGCCGATGGCATTGACGTCTTTCAGATAGCACAGCGTGGGGATGTTGATACCGGCCTTCTTCGCAGCTTCCAGAACGGTCGTGCCGGCGGGCACCTCAACCTTTACGCCGTCAATCGTAAGGGTGATGAAGTTTTCCATAAGACATTTTCCTCCTTGCACGAATCAGACTTTGATGATCGCGCCAAAGCGGCACTTTTCGATGCAGGCGCCGCACTTGAGGCACTTGGCGGTATCGATATGATGCATTTCCTTCACATTACCGGAGATAGCGCCGGCGGGGCAGATGCGGGCGCAGGCGGTGCAGCCGCGGCACTTATCGGTGATCACGTACTGCAGCAGCTTCTGGCAGTGATGGGCGGGGCACTTCTTGTCACGGATATGGGCTTCATATTCATGACGGAAGAACTTGAGGGTGGACAGAACGGGGTTGGGAGCGGTCTGGCCCAGGCCGCACAGCGCGGTAGCCTTGATGGTGTTGGCCAGGTTTTCAAGCTTTTCGATATCCCCTTCTTCGCCCTTGCCTTCCACAATACGTTCCAGGATTTCCAGCATACGCCGGGTGCCGATGCGGCAGGGAGCGCACTTACCGCAGCTTTCATCCACGGTGAAATCCAGGAAGAAGCGGGCGATGTCAACCATGCAGTTGTCTTCGTCCATGACGATCATACCGCCGGAGCCCATCATGGAGCCGGCAGCGATCAGGTTATCATAGTCCACGGGGGTATCCAGCAGTTCAGCGGGGAGACAGCCGCCGGAAGGACCGCCGGTCTGCACAGCCTTGAACTTCTTGCCGCCCGGGATGCCGCCGCCGATATCATAGATGATGGAGCGGAGGGGAGTGCCCATTTCAACTTCTACCAGACCGGTATTGTTGATCTTGCCGCCCAAAGCGAACACCTTGGTGCCCTTGCTCTTTTCGGTACCCATGGAAGCGAACCAATCGGCGCCGTTGAGGATGATCTGGGGCACGTTGGCGTAGGTTTCCACGTTGTTGAGCATGGTGGGCTTGGCAAAAAGGCCCTTTACAGCGGGGAAGGGAGGACGGGGAGTGGGCTCGCCGCGCTTGCCTTCGATAGAGCGCATCAGAGCGGTTTCTTCGCCGCAGACGAAAGCGCCGGCGCCCAGACGGATGAACATATTGAAGGAGAAATCGGTGCCGAAGATATTATTGCCCAGCAGGCCGTATTCCTTGGCCTGATCGATAGCGATCTGCAGACGCTTTACGGCGATGGGATATTCGGCACGGACGTATACGTAGCCTTCGGAAGCACCGATGGCATAGCCGGCGATGGCCATGGCTTCGATGACGGCATGGGGGTCGCCTTCCAGGATGGAGCGATCCATGAAAGCACCGGGGTCGCCTTCGTCAGCGTTGCAGGCAACATACTTCTGATCGGCCTGGGAATTGTAGGTGAACTTCCACTTAAGGCCGGTGGGGAAGCCGCCGCCGCCGCGGCCGCGCAGGCCGGACTTGAGGATTTCATCAATGACTTCTTCCCGGGTCATGCTGGTCAGCGCTTTTTCCAGGGCTTTATAGCCGTCAAAGGCCAGATATTCATCAATGTTTTCAGGATCGATAACGCCGCAGTTGCGCAGGGCGAGACGATGCTGATGCTTGTAGAAATTGATATCGTTCAGGCCCTTATTGGCATTCTGTTCATGGGTGGCATGATCGGAATAAACCAGATGCTGCACCTTGCGGCCCTTGAGCAGATGTTCGGATACGATTTCATCCACATCTTCTACCTTGATGCGGGAATAGAAAGTGCCTTCGGGGTAAACGATAACCACGGGGCCGGCTTCGCAAAGGCCGAAGCAGCCGGTGCGGATAACCTTGACTTCCTTTTCAAGGCCGGCTTCCTTAATTTTTTCTTCGAAGCGCTCAATAA
>SVGR01000038.1 GCA_015056265.1 Clostridiales bacterium | reverse complement strand
CGGCGATCCCTCCTCCATCGAATTCTGCAACAAGATCGGCCTGAACTACGTCTCCTGCAGCCCCTTCCGGGTACCGATCGCCCGCCTGTCCGCTGCTCAGGCTGCCATCAAGGCCAAGAAGTAATTTAAGTTCATAAAACACTTCGTCCCCTGCCGGGAAACCGGCAGGGGTATTTTTTATAGAAAGCGTTATCTGGCAGAATAAATAATATTACATATATATTAAAAGTGTTACGATTTTCAAAAAAAAAAAAAAACGAAGTCAAAACTTTGTTGCATCTTTGTTGACGCAGGAAAAATGCGGAGGTACAATTCAATTGTATTCCTATTTTTATGGAAAAAGGAAAGGAAGGATTGTTCTATGTCTACCCGGAAATTTGGGCGTACCGCTTTGGTTGCCGTGCTGGCGCTCTCCATCGTGCTGAGCATCACCGGCGGCACCATCGCCTGGTTCACCGATGAAGTGACCAGCGCAAACAACGTAATCCAATCTGGTAATCTGGATATTGAACTGGAATACTGGAATGGGTCCGCCTATGCCAAGGTGAACGAAAACACCAAGCTTTTCAAGGAAAATACCCTTTGGGAACCCGGCTATACGGAGGTTGCCTATCTGAAGGTGACCAATGCCGGCTCTCTGGCGCTGCAGTATCAGCTGAATGTGAATGTGGCTGATGAAATCCTGGGCAAGACCAAGGAAGGCGCTGATATCCGCCTGTCCGATCATCTTGCGTTCAAGGTGCTGGAAAGCGATACCGATCTGGCAAACACCCTGAATCGTGAATCTGCCCGCAATGCTGACGCTGCCGAAAATGCCCTGAAGCCCTATGCCGGTGAATTCCGGTCCATGGAGCCCGGAAGCGCCGCCGATTACATCGCCCTGATCGTGTATATGCCCGAAACCGTCGGCAATGAAGCCAACCACAACGGCAAAGATGTGCCCTCTGTTGAACTGGGCGTCAATCTGTATGCTACCCAGTTCACCTTTGAAGAAGACGGCTTTGGCAATAACCAGTACGACGCTGCTGCCGCTCTTCAGGTGACCACTGCTGCGGAAGCCCAGGCCGCCCTGGATCATGCTGTTTCCGGCACCACCATCATGCTGGCACCCGGGGTGGATTACGGCACGCTGTACCTGCGTCCCGTTGCCGGCCAGGCGAACACCGTTACGGATTGTGATTATCTGGTTTATAGAAACGAGATGCTCCGCAAAGTAGAAAACCTTACCATCGTTGGCGCTCCCGGCGCAACTGTTGATGCGATTGTGACGGTGGCAGGCTATGTTAAGGATAGCGGTAGCACAGGCTATGTTGTTGATATCCAGAATCTTGTCATCGATTCTGTTGAATTCACCGATGCACACACAAATGCTCCTCACAGTTATGCATCTCCCGTGTTTATCGATCTGAGCTATATCAATGTTAACGGTCTTACCGTTAAGAATTGTAAGTTGATCGGTAACAATAACAAGATGAACTTTGTGTATTTCTATGGTAGCGGCAATCCCAGCAACTCTACCTTTGAAACTGCCGCCAAGAATATCACGATCACCGGTAACACGGTTGATGGAATCGCAAGACTTTGCGAACTTCGCCAGACGGAGAATGTAACCATTACCAACAATACCATCAAGAATACTGCTCTGCATGGCATGCTTCTTCCTGTTGATGGCGGTACTTACAGCGGCAATGTGACGATCACTGGCAACACCGCTGATGGCATCAATGAACGTTTCGTGAGAATGGCAGGCACGGGTGCGGCCAATGTTGTCATCAAGAACAACACCATCACCAATTACCTCGGCGAGGATGATGATTACATCAAGGTAACCGATACTACCGCTGCTCCTGTTATCGAAAACAATACCATCACCTACGCGCACAAGGTGTCTGGCGCTGATGAAGTGAAAACCATCCTGGCCAAGGCAACCGACGGCGATACCATCTATCTGAAGGCCGGTACCTATGATGAACTGTCCTTTACCAATCCCAGCGGCTTCAAGGCCAAGAACCTCACCATCATTGGCGAAGAAAATGCCGTTGTGGAAGGATTGGCCATCAATGGCTGGTCTGCCGATTCCAATATCGTTATCGACGGTCTTACCATCAAGAATGTTACTTTTACAAGCGGCCTTCTTCTCTCCACCAAGAGCATGACCAATGTGACCGTTGAGGATTGCGTTTTCCTGAACGATGCATGCATTCATCAGAATGACAAAACGGAAAAGCTCACCAATCTGGTGGTCAAGAATTGCACCTTTACCGGTGATATGTCCGGCAATACGACCGCTATTATGCTGGAAAATACAGAGAATGTAACGGTTACCGGCTGCACCTTCAATCATATTGACTTCAATGTTTTGCAGGCCGGCATTCTTTCCGGTGATATTCTGTTTGACCGCAATACCGTAAACGGCACCGGCGACCGGGTATTCCGCTTTGTAAATGTGGCTAATGCTGATATTACCATCTCCAACAACACCATTGTTTCCAAGGGCGATGGGGACGGCGAACTGGCCAAGGCCAGCAATCCCATTTCCATCAAGCTGGTCAACAACACTTGGAACGGTATGTCCGATGCTGCTGTTGCTGCCAAGCTGATCAATATCACCGCCAAGTAATTTCTCAAGATGAAGAATCGCTCCCCGGTCCATTGAGGGCCGGGGAGTTTTGTTTGGTGCAATATTTTCATCCGGCGATCGTTTCTTTATCACAGAAAATGCCGCTGCTTTATTGAATAAGAGATTCAATTGTGATAACATATTGTTCAGATACTTGGAAGGAAACTGAAAAAACATTCATAGATGAAAGGAATCATGGCCATGAAAACAATTGCTGTTATCGGCTGCGGAAGAATTGCAAATCTACAGCACTTTCCCGCCCTGTCTCAAATCGAAGGGATTCGGATCAAATATGCCTGCGATATTATTTTAAGCAAGGCAGAAAAAGCAAAAGAAGATTTCCCGATCATCGAAGAGGTTATCGCGGATTATAAGGTTGCCCTGGCAGATCAGGAGGTGGAAGCGGTTTTTGTGCTGACGCCCAATTACACGCATTACACGGTTACAATGGATGCGCTGAAAGCGGGAAAACACGTTTTCTGCGAAAAGCCGATTACCGTAAACTATGCCCTTTCAAAAGAAATGGCAGATGAGGCAAACAAACAGGGCAGGATGCTCAATATCGGCGTCTGCAACCGCTATCAGAAATCCGTTGAAATGCTTGCAGAATGGAACAGGGAAGGAAAGTTTGGCAATATCTATCATATTTACTGTTCCTTCAGAAGCTTCCGCTCCATTCCGGGCCTTGGCGGGGATTTCACCACCAAAGCCCAGTCGGGCGGCGGTGTTTTAATCGACTGGGGCATTCATTTTCTGGATTTGATTCTATATGTTTTAGGCGGTGCAAAGCTTCACACGGTCACCTGCGATGCATACAGCGAAATGGCAAAGGATATGAAATCCTATAAATATTACGGCATGTGGGCCGAGGATACGGCAGATATTGAAAACGGCACCAATGACGTCGACGACTATATCACGGGCCATATCAGAACCGACAAGGCAAGCATTTCTTTCAATGGCGCCTGGGCCCAGAATATCAACAAAGACGAAATGTTTATCGATTTCCTGGGGGATAAGGGCGGCGCCCGGCTTGCCTACGGCGGTAAATTCACCTATTACAGCGGAGAAACCCTTGAGGAAATCAACCCGGAATATGATATTCCCAATATGTATCTTTGCGAAAATAAGGCCTTCCTGGAATCCATTGATACCGGGGTGAAAACAAAGAGCCATATTGATAACATTCTGGAAAGCGCAAAGCTTCTTGATGCCCTATATGAATCCGCCGGGGCCCAAAAGGAGATTACCCTTCCATAAACTGAAAGGCGTTTAATAAAATGAAAAAAATCGGTTTTATTGATTATTATATCAGCGAGTGGCATGCCAATAATTACCCCGGCTGGATGCGGGAAATAGGCCGGGAATTAAAGCTGGATTATGATATTTGCTATGCCTGGGCGGAGAAGGACGAATCTGAAGTTGACGGCAGGGATACGGATACCTGGTGCAGGGATTTTGGCATAAAGAAATGCGATACCATCCGGGAGCTTTGCGAAAAGTGCGATAACATTGTAATTCTGGCTCCCTCCAATCCGGAAAAGCATTTAGGGTATATTGAAGAGGCCTTCAAGTGCGGAAAACGCATTTATGTGGACAAAACCTTTGCCCCGGATTTTGCCACGGCAAAGAAGATTTTCGAAATTTCTGAAAAATACAATACCCCTTTCTTTTCCACCTCTGCTTTGCGTTACGGAGAGGAGCTGGATGCCTTTCGGGGGGAGAAAAACATTTCTGTAAAAGGCGGCGGATCCAACCTGCCTGAATATATCATTCATCAGGTTGAAATGGTCGTAAAAGTATTGGGAACGGGCGCTGAAAAGCTGATGCTGACGGAAGAGGACGGGCAAATCGTTACAACTCTTCTTTACCCAGATGAAAGATGCGCAAAACTTTATTATAAGAGCTCCAACGGCTTTGAAATTGCCAGGGGTGACGGCATGGAAAATGCCGCCGCGATTACTTCTCCTTTCTTCATGAATCTGATGAGAAAAATTCTTATCTTCTTTGAAACAGGCGAGATTGATTTCTGCCCCTCTCAAACCCTGGAGGTGATGAAAATCCGCGAAGCAATCATCAAGGCCCAGGACGCCCCGGATCAGTGGATAGACTTGCCTGACGGGGAAAGCGTATAACAGCACAGCCGCCGGGAGCAGACAAATCAACACCATCATTCCTGTTTGAAAACGGCGAAAGGGATGGCCCGGCACAGGGATCATTGCACCAAGGAATATGCGGCCGGGACGAATAACTGAATGAAAACGAGGGCCGGGATGCATCCGCAGCACGGATGTATTCCGTTGCGCAAGATGGAGATATGCTGTATAATTGAAAAGAACGATGACGGTTGATATGCGTATCGATGTTCACAGAAAAGGAAGATGCAAGAATGAAGAAATGGATTTGCCTGCTTTTGTGCGCCCTGATGATCTGCCCTGCCTTGGCCGGGGAAATGGAACTGAAAGCGGTGGATACATCCTGGAAGGAAAACCATGAAGCGGTCTATTATCTTGGAGATGGGCTGGCTTTGGGGTATGCACAGTCTTACGGAATGGGCGCAGACGGCAGCATGGGAGGGGCTTATCTGTATCATCTCTTTACCGGCAGGAAAACCATGCTCATCGGCTCTCGGGAGGAATGGCTGCCCGTCTATGAAATGCATTGGAGAAATATGAATCTGAAGGGCAGTCAGAAGGAAAAAGCCCAGCAGAGCCTGAAGGCAAATGTGCCCATCCCGCTGCAAAGGGATACCGTATTGGGCAGCTGGATGGGGAAGGATGCCATCCTGGTGATGACCAGGAATTTTGCCATGCTGGTGAATCCTCAAACCGGGGAGTGCCGCCGGGTGGATGATCTTCATCCCGTGGGGATGCGGGCGGACGGCGTGATCGTATCCTGGGAAATGAACGATTCCGCCTATTCCCTGTACACCCTCCAAGGGGAAAAAATCCGGGAAGTGACGATGAAGATTCCAGAAGGGTATCATGCAACGGCTCTTTCCATCCAAGGGATGGGGACGGCCGTTCTCCTGCGGGGAATCACCTACAAAATCAATCCCGATACCGTGGTGGAATACGCCGTGGGCTTTTTTGATCAGGAGGGCAGGCTGGAAAGCATTGTCGACCTGGGCATGCATCGGTTTCTTCGCGGGCCGGATACGCTGTTGGTTTCTGAGGGCGGGGCCGTCGCGTATTTCAAAAGCAACATGTACAGCTACATCTATTGGTGTGATAAGGAGAGTGGAGAGGCCAGCGTGCTGAAAATCAGGGCGGATGATTTGATGCTGGTTCCCCTGGATCAAACGGCCGCCGATCCGGAAACGGGCGTTTTGCCGGAAAACAGGGATGCATTGATCCCCCTGGGTATTTCCAGCGATGGGGCTGAGATGCTGGTGATGGATCCGGAACGGGGATTGTGGCACATGACTCTTTCCATTGGCAAGGGGCGGCTGATGATGCTCCTGTATCAGCTCCAGGATCAGGGAATGAAAAGGGAAAGCATGTATCAGTATGTCTGGGATGGGAAGGACATGCTGACCTCCACGAAGGGCAATTGGATGAGGATTGTGAAATGAAGGGTTTCTTTCGGCCTGAGAGCTGCGGCTCCAGGCCGGATTTTTTGTGTATATTGGGCCCCTGGTGCGCATAGAAAAGAATAACGAAAGAAAAATGGAAAGGAAAAAGAACAAAGAAAAGCTATGAATTGACAGGAAAAAAATATAATGCTGTTGATAATTGCCATATATTAAGCTATAATTAAGTCAATCAGTCGGCCTGGGTGCAGGGGGACCGGTGCCGGCGCCAAATCCGGCCCATCCTGGGGATGGGAACAACAAAGAAGGAGAGATTGCTGTGAAAGTTATTACCATTCTGGCGCTGGTGTTCGCTGCGCTGGCCACCATTGCTGCCTTCATTTTCATCGTGCCCGCAAAGAAACGTGCCATTCTCAATAAGTTTTGGCAGTTCGTTCATGATACTCTGAATTTCCGCTACCTCATCGTGGAAAAGATTTTGCAGGCTGTGTACATTTTCGCCACTGCCTACGTGATCCTGATGGGCTTCTTCATGCTGTTCTATGTGGAGAGCGGCTACTATTCTTCTTACTGGTTCGGCGGCTATGGCCTGCTGCTGATGCTGCTGGGGCCCATTGTCGTGCGTCTCATTTATGAGTTCACGATGATGATGGTGCTGCTGGTGAAGAATGTGATCCAGATCAACAAGAAGCTGAAGGCTGCCGACGACACCAAGGATGATACTTTCGGCATGAACATCAATTTCAAGCGCCGCAGCGCTGCCCCCAAGGCGCCTGTGCAGGAACAGCCCGAATATCGGCCCTATCAGCCCGGCCCCCAGTCCAATGATTTCTGATCAGCCTTCCCCCTGAAGGCACTGGAGCTGAAAAAAATCTCCGTCTCGATTGAGGCGGAGATTTTTGCGTTCGGGCGGGATTGGTTGCGGGATTATTTGATCAAGCGGATATCCTTTCCCAGGAAGGGGAGCGTCAGGCCTGTGCGGGCGTCCAGCAGCCGGGAGGATACCCGCTCGGTATACCGCTGCTGCAGTTCGGTGCGGGAAAGATTGGTGGTGATGACGGTGTACAGCCCCCGGGACAGGCGGCTGTTGATAAGATGATAGATTTGCTCTACCGTGACGCCTTCCATCAGCGGCTCCATCCCCAGATCATCGATGAGCAGCAGGGGCACGTCGAAATATTCCTGGGCAGTTTCCCCGGTGCGGGAAAAATAGGCGTTTTTCAGTGCCATGAGCAGATCATAGGCGGTGGTTTCCAGGGTATCCACCCCCATTTGCCGGGCATGATTGCCGACGCAGCGCAAAAGATAGGTTTTTCCCAGGCCGCTGCCGCCGTGGAGCAGCAGGGTTTTCACCGGGCCGTGGGGCAGATTTTCCGCAAAGGCGAGGCATTTTTTGCGGATAATCTCCATGTATTCCCGCTGGGTGACGTCGGTGCCGGGGAGAGGAGCGTCGGGAATGCGGGTGGCATCGAATCGGGCAAAGGAGGGCTCTTCATTGCTGCCCAGCCCGCTTTGGGCCAGGGCGGCGTGATATGCCTTCTGCAGGCAGGGGCAGATCACCTGCCGGGAGCCCTCGTCATAATAATGGCCCTGATCCTGGCATTGGCTGCAGCGGTAAATGGGAAAGAGATAATCCCGGGGATACCCCTTCTTTTCCAGCAGTGCGGCGATTTTTTCGTTATAGCCCGCCATGGCGACGGCGGGATCGGCATGCGCAGGATCGGCAAACACGCTGCGGGCGGCCTGCATCACCATCTGATGCCGCTGTTCCATCAACACGAACAGATCGGGATGATGATCGGCCATTTCCTGCTGGCGGCGGGCTTCTTCCCGGGCATTTTCCTGGCGGATATGTTCATATTCGGCCATCAGGCCGGCAAGAATTCGGTTATCCACGCTGCTTTTTCGCCTCCTCCATCAAATCTTCCGATACGGCCAGCAATTCCTCTTCCGTATATTCCCGCTGGCCGTATCGCTGGGCGGTGACGGTTTTGCCCTGGGGCTGACGGGCGGGGGACTGGGGCCGGCGGCGGGCGCTGGCCTGAGAGATATCGGTGATGCCCGCCTCATGCCACATCTGCAGCACTTTATCCAGATAGGCGATCCGGCTGCCCTCGGCAGCCCGGGCTTGCTCGGCGGCGAAGAGCATCAGTTCCCTATCCATGCCCATGGCCTTCCATTTTTCATAGAGCGCCCTGTCGGCGGGGGTGGGACGGCCGCTGTGACCGCAGCATTCGAAAATTTCCTTCAGGGCCAGATTGGCCTCCCGATACTGATGCAGATACTGCTGCACCTGTTCGGGATTTGCAAGCCCCCGGGCCTTCCAGGCTTCCAGCAGCGACATCAGATCCTCTGCATTGGGCTGCCGTTTGGGATTGCGTGCGCATTCCCGGGCGGCCAGCACAATGATTTCGTGGGGCTGAATCTGAAGGCATTGGCGATAGTAGTTCACGGCAACCGTGGGATGAAGATTCAGATTCATCAGGTGCATGATTTCATAGGCCTTATCCTTTTCATCCTGCTCCTGATCCAAATGCCTTTTGACCTGAGCGCCCGTGCGTGCGCCGCTGCGGTCGCGGATGCCGGCGAGGATGCCGTCCAGATATTTGAAAGAAGGATCGCCCTTGGTGGTTTCCCGGCAGGCGTCCAGCACGGCATCCGGCAAAAAGCCCCATTCGGCCGTCCATTTTTCATACAGAGCCAGTTCATCTTCACTGGGATTGCGGCGCTTTCCCATCCGGGAAAGCACCTTCCGGGCGCCATCATGCACCGATTGCTCATGATGGAGGAAGGCATCCGCATCGTCGCAGGTGACTACCTGTTCCTCCTTCATGCGGATAGCCAGTGGCTCTGCCTTTTTGAAGGAAAACTGCACCCCCCGCTGGCTGATGCAGTGGGCCAGCAGCATCAGCACCACTTCCGGACGCAGGCCCACATCCTGCACCCATTCCCAGGCCAAGGCGATTTCCGCCGGGGTAACCTTTCGGCGGTCATCGAACATGGCGTATACGCTTTCGGCGAAGGATACGTATTCCCCATCCGCCTGCATTTCCTGGCCGGGGGCAAGTTTCCGCTGCAGGGGGGAATGGAAAATGTACCGGGCAGGGGTCTGGGCGATACGGGATACCAATCCCCGCCGCTCCCAGTAACGCAGGGCGGCTTCTGTTTCGGAAAGGGAGAGGAACAAATCCTGGGCCATTTCCTCCAGGGAATAGTTATCCTCCCTTGCCTGGCGGCTCATAAACAGTCCCCACAGGTATACCTTCACATAATCGCCCTTGGCGGCGGGCAGATAATCCATAAGGAAGCAGTTTTCCACGGCCAAAGCGCCAAAGGCCAGGGCTTCCCGATCCTGTTCAAACATGGCATTTCTCCTTCCTCAGGGCGATCAGATCCCCGGCCTGGGCCACCAGCACGGCGATGAGCATCAGGATGCAGCCCAAATATCCTCTTCCTGTCATTTCCTCGCCCAGCATCAGCGCCCCGGCGATGACGCAGAACACCGATTCCAGGCACAGAATCAGCGCCGCAAAGGCGGGCGGGCAATCTCTCTGCCCGATGGTTTGAAACAGATAACCCACTCCTGTGGAAAAAATACCGCAATACGCCACCGCCCACAGGGCGTTCTGCAGGTTGGCAAGGGTGATGGTATCCCTTTCAAAAATCAGGGCGCAGATCATATTCAGCGCCCCGGCGGCAAAAAACTGTACGGTGCATAATTTCAGGGGGGAAAGCCGGCTGGCGTAGTGATCGGTGACCAGGATATGCCCCGCCCAGAAAAAGGCGCCCATCAGCACCAGGCCGTCAGCTGGCAGAAGCGTAAAGGCGGCGCCGGGAGTTACGCACAAAAGATACAGTGCCGGCAGAGCAATCAGCAGGGCAAGCCAGGTGAAAAGCCGGGTTTTTTTCCCCAGAAACACCCCCAGCACCGGTACCAGCACCACATACATGGCGGTGAGGAAGCCGGCCTTTCCCGCCCCTGCATCGCCTACCCCTGCCTGCTGGAGGAAAGAGGCGGAAAACAGCATGACGCCCGCCATGCATCCGGCCTTGATATCCCGTTTTGTAAGTAGGGGCGTCTTGCTTTCGGCGGCATGATGCTCCCGGAGCATCAAGGGCAGCAGGCACAGCCCGCCCAGAACCGCCCGGCAGCCGTTGAAGGTGAAAGGGGAGAGGAACTGATCCCCATGGCGCTGGGCGGCCATGGCAAAGCCCCAAATAACAGTGGTAAGAAACATAAGGCCTGCGGCCCGGATGCGCTTGCTCATAGGGTGAATTGATCTTCTTTCTGCTGTGATTATTCCACAGAACCTTCCTGGGTGGTTGTGATCACCGCGGGGCTTTCATTTTTCTGCTGCTTTTCTTCCAGGGATACATGCCGGTACCAAAGTACGCACACGATGCTGATCAGCGCCGTGATGCCGTAGGTGATGGCGGCGGCGATCCATTCCTGCTCCTGGGCCAGATGGCCGGAGATGGTGGAGGAAATGACAGAGGGGATGCGGGCCAGGGTGGTGATGCCCACAAAGGTGAGGGGCTTCATGGGGGTGAGGCCCGCCACATAATTGATCAGATCCTTGGGGGTGCCGGGGATGAGGAAAAGGATGAACATCAGCAGGTTCAGCTTTTTATGATTGCGCATGAAGGAAAAGCGATTGATCTTTTCCGGGGGGAAGAAGGCCTCCACCAATTTGACCCCCCATTTGCGAGCGGCCAGGAAAATCAGCCCGCCGGAGAGGGCGGAGCCAATCAGGCATAAAAGCGCCCCCTCTGCCCAGCCGAAAATGAATCCTGCCGCCACTTCGAAGGGTTCCCCGGGGATGACAGCTACCACCACCTGCAGCACGATGATGCCAATCATGATCAACTTCCCGCCGATGCCCTTGGAAGCGATCTGATCCCGGAAGGTTTCAGGGCTTTCCTGGAATTGACGGATCAGGGGCAGGCCCACGAAAAACGTGATCACGGCAAAAAGCGCCGCCATGATCAGGAAACAACAAATGCTGACGATCCGCCGTCTGCGGATGGATTGCTGGGTGTCCTGGGACAGGGGAGATTGTGCAGTCATGGAGTACCTCCGAAATGCGGGGCAGCGGCCCCTGGAAATGGTATTTCCATTATAGCATCCTTTCCCGTCCTTTGCAATGGAGGGATGGGGCGATGCCGCTATTTGATCCCTTTCGTTGACAGAAAAAAGGCTCTTGGATATAATGAGAGCATGGATGAAAAAGGGGGGAGGATGGATTCGTGCGAACAGCGCTGATTAGATTGGTACTGCTGATGGCAGTGATTTCGATGCTGCCTTTTTCTGCTTCTGCGGATGATGTTACAAGGATATCAAACTGGAAAAAGCTGGAGAATTATCTGAAGGATCGGGCGGAAATAAGGGATACAGATTTCACTTTTACGTATGATCCGGCCTTGAACTGGCACAATCAGACGGAGAAAGTGACCGCCCTGATGCAGCAGATGGGCATGAATGGCTTTCAGTGGGAATACACCCCCGGCCGCATCCGGGTGTTTAATATCCGCTACAGCGATGAATTTGCCATTTGCTGGTCGGAGGGGGAAATCCGGACGTATTTGGCCTGGTGTGCGGAATATCAGATCAAGGATTTTGCTATATATCCCGGAAAAGAGTTGTATCAGCAACTGAAGGCACGGAATTTTGAGAAGCTTCAGGCGTTGGAAGGGATGGCACGGATTGCCAGCCGCAGCCTTTCCTACAGCGATGATTCCTGCTCCTTTCACTATAAAAACGTGAAGTATCAGGAGGGCGGCGCGGTCTGTTCCAGCCTTGCAGATGTGATGAAAGTGCTGGAAAAGGGCGTGGCGGAAGGCGAAAAAACGCTGACGTTTTTCTGTACCGGGGAGCTTTACAAAAAACTGACAGCCGATAAAACCCATAATCTTCAGCGGCTTGCCGTGATGGCGGGGATACAGGGGTACAGCTATAGCCTGAGCGAAGGGGCGGGGAGGATCACCCTGCAGAATATTCGCCTGCTGGCGGGGTATAAAATCGTGCGGGCTTACCGGTTGGGCAATCTGAGCACCCTTACCCAGCGGGAACGGGATACCCTGACCTATGCCATGGATGTGCTGAACGGCCGCGATGTTCCCCGGGATCTGCTGGGGGCGGAAAAATGGATCCACGATTTTCTGTGCGATCGCATCACCTATGAAGTGAATCCCTCTTCCGACGAGGATGACTGTGCCATCGGCGCCCTGCTCGACGGCCGCGCCAATTGCGACGGCTATGCGGACGCATTTTATCTGATGGGCAGCCTGGTGGGGATGGATATCCGTCACCAGAGCGGGGAAGCCCTGCGGGTGGACAGGGATGCGGGGCATATGTGGAATCTGATAAAAATCAATGACGAATGGTTTATGGTGGATGTCACCTGGAACGATGGGGATAGCGGCGATCCGGCGCATGTCTGGTATAATGTGGGGCTGGATTATGCCAAGTATTCCCATACCTGGGAGGATATTGCCGGCATTCCTGCCATGGCGGAAAGAACAAAGAACGAATACCGCCCCAATCCCATTTACCGGTGCTACAGTTTTGACGATCTGAAAAAAATCGTGAAGGACTGCCGGACGCAAGGAGCGGATCGGGTGGATATTTTCTACGGCTACGGCCCCGATTTGATGGATGAATACAAGCGGACATACAGCGTCATGCATGAGGCCGGCGTCGCCAACAGCATCCAGTCCAGCTGGTATTCTTTGCCGAGATTTGTGCATTTCTATGGGCTGGAATATTAAAAAAATCGGGGAATTTTTGAAAAAACAGCGAAAAAGCCCTTGCAATTTTTGATTTGACCCATTATAATATCAAATTGGCACATCCTTGCGTCTCACATAGGATGGGACGCCATACGTCCATGAGGAGGTGAAAAGAATGAACAAGTATGAAGTGGTGTACATCATCGATCCCGCTGTGGAAGAAGAAGCCCGCAAGGCTCTCGTCGCCAAGTACAACGAACTGATCACCGGCAACGGTGGCATCGTGGACAAGGTGGAAGAGTGGGGCAAGCGTCGCCTGGCCTATGCCATCGATTATAAGACCGAAGGCTACTATGTGCTGGTGAACTTCCAGGCCGAATCCGAACTTCCCAAGGAACTGGAGCGTAACCTTCAGATTTCCGAAAGCGTCATTCGCTACCAGGTGATTCGCATCGAGGAACGCAAGTCCAGCGTGAAGCCCGCCAAGCCCCGGCCTGTGCGCGCTGCCGCTCCTGTGGCCCCCGCCGCTGAAGCCCCTGTGGAAACCCCTGCCGCTGAATAATCGGGAGGAGCGAAGATGAACAAGGTCTTTCTGATCGGCAATCTTACCCGTGATCCGGAACTCAGGACCACCCAGTCCGGCGTTTCCGTCTGCTCCTTCACCATCGCTGTCAATCGCCGCCGCCAGAGCGGCGCCGAGGCGGGCCAGCCTGAAGCGGATTTCTTCCGGATCAGCGCATGGCGGCAGCTGGGTGAAATCTGCCAGAAGTATCTGGCCAAGGGCCGCAAGGTATCCGTTGTGGGTACCGTATCCGCCTCCGCCTATGTAGGCAGCGACGGTCAGGCCAGGGCCAGCCTGGAAGTAACGGCAGACGATGTGGAATTCCTCACCCCCCGGGGCGAAGCCGGCGAAATGCCCGCCTACGCTCCCCAGGCTGCTCCTGCCCCCCGGCAGAATACCGGCTACGGCAGCGCCCCTCAGGGCGGCGGCTTTGTGCAGGTGGATGAAGAAGACCTGCCCTTCTGATCAAGATTGCAATCAAACGCGAATAGGAAATTTTAATGAAGGAGGAACAAGATCATGTCTGAAGATCGTGGCGAAAAGCGCCCCCGTCCCCGTGGAAAGCGTCCGCGCCGTAAGGTGTGTGACTTCTGCGTGAACAAGATCGAATACATTGATTATAAGGATGTCAACCGTCTGCGTCGTTCTATCAACGAACGCGGCAAGATCCTGCCCCGCCGCATGACCGGCAACTGCGCCAAGCATCAGCGCCAGCTGTCCGAGGCCATCAAGCGCGCCCGTGCCATCGCGCTGCTGCCCTACACGGTGGATTGATCCATTTCTTATAAGAATGGATTTGTGCTCCCAGCGGTTTTGCTGCATGGCTGCATTCCGCCGGGAAATGTTCTGTTGAATCTTCTACGGCTCATAGGATGCCACCTATGAATCCGCTATTGCATCAGTCAAAGAGGTGAAATTGGCATGAAGGAAAAGATCCATCCCAAGTATCAGACTGCGGTGGTGCGCTGCGTATGCGGCGAAACCTGGGAAACCGGCTCCACCAAGAAGGAACTGAAGGTCGAAATCTG
This sequence comes from Clostridiales bacterium, assembly GCA_015056265.1. Taxonomy (GTDB): domain Bacteria; phylum Bacillota; class Clostridia; order Christensenellales; family Aristaeellaceae; genus RUG563. Next base: position 4,512 of record SVGR01000038.1, on the reverse strand, counting down.
CTCGAAGTGTCATCCCTTCTTCACCGGCAAGCAGAAGCTGGTGGACAGCGGCGGGCGCGTCGATCGCTTCAAGAAGCGCTTCGGTATGTAATGCCTATCAAGCAGCCAGGCTGGTTTTCCGGCCAGGCTGCTTTTTTGAATTTTGAATTGTAAAAAAATATTTCCCCCGTTTCAGCAGGGAATTGGGCGGTATATAGAGAATAGAACAATGTTTATGGCGTTTTTTGCGTCCTTGTTTGAATTGCTGGCACGGTATCGTGCAGAAAGAGGTTTCTATGGCAAAGAAAAATTCCTGCCCCCGGGTGGATATCGGCGGCCAGGCTGTATTGGACGGCGTGATGATGAAGGCCCCCGATGCTGTGGCCGTGGCCGTGCGCCGGCCCAATGGGGATATTGTGGTCAAGCGGGAAGCGTATGTTTCTCCTGCGAAAAAGCATAAGTGGATGGGGTGGCCCTTTATCCGCGGCGCCGTCAGCATGGTGAATATGCTGGGGCTGGGCATGCGGGTGCTCACCGAAAGCGCCAGTATGGTGGGGGAAGAAACCCAGGAAGAACCCGGAAAATTTGAAAAATGGCTCACTGAAAAGCTGGGCGATAAAGCCGAAAAATTCTTTATGGGGCTGGCCGTGGTAATGGCTCTGGCCCTGAGCATCGGTCTGTTCGTGCTGCTGCCCAATCTTGCCATGTTCTTCTTCCCTAAGGAAGCCACCGGCGGCATGCTGCTGCTGAAGAATCTGGTGTCCGGCATCATCCGCATTGCGCTGCTGATTGCATATATTTCTTTCTGCGGCCGTATCCCCGAAATGAAAAAAACCTTCCAGTATCATGGAGCAGAGCATAAAACCGTTTACTGCAATGAGCATGGCCTGGAGCTGAATCCCAAGAATGCCCAGCAGTTTTCCACCCTGCATCCCCGCTGCGGCACCGCATTTTTGCTGCTCACTTTTTTCCTTTCCATCATCTTCTATTCCATCATTGACGTGCTGGTATTGGAATTGACGGGCTTTGACCTGGGGGGCAATTATATCCTGCGTATCCTGTCCCGCCTGATCCTTTTGCCCTTGATCACCGGTATCAGCTATGAGGTGCTGAAAGCCCTGGCCCACTCCGACGGCCCCATCGTGAAGATCCTGCGCTGGCCCGGATTGCAGATGCAGCGGCTCACCACCAAGCAGCCCACCGATGAAATGATCGAAGTGGCTATCGTTTCCATGAATGCCGCCCTCCACGGCCTGCCGGACGGCGAAAAGACGGTCGAAGGCTGGGTCATACTGGAGAAAGAATAAGCGTTTGGAATTTTGCGAGAGGGGGTTTCTTTTGAAAAAGAAACCCCCTCTCGCGCTCTGAAGAAGAATTTATGCGGGAGGAGTGTTCTTTTTGAAAAAAGAACACCCCCCCGCACCCACCCCAAGAAAAACTTTTACTGGATTATTCTAATACTTAGGAAATCAACTATTTTCCCAGTGAAACTGAGAAATACGGAAATGTGCCAAACTCTCGTTGCGGCCTGAAAGGACGCATAAGAGGCAGCCAGGAAATGCAAGCGGCGAAGCATGCGCAAGCGCAGCGCAGGGCATGCGTTGAAACTCGCAGGGCATGCGTTGAAACTCTGGAGGTGCATCCATGACCATCCGCGACGCCCTCAGCTGGGCAGAAAATGAACTGCGTCAAATTCCCGAGCCCCGGCTGGACGGGGAATACCTGCTTTCCCATGTGCTGAAAAGGGAAAGGCTGCCCATGCTGCTGGATAAAATGCTTCCCCTGGCCGATGAGGATTTTTCCGCCTATCAGGCGCTGATTGCCCGGAGAAAAGACCGGGAGCCACTGCAGTGGATTCTGGGAGAGCAGCCCTTCATGGGCTATTCCTTCAAGACGGATCGGCGCGCCCTGATCCCAAGGAATGATACGGAAGCGGTGTGCGAAGAAGCGCTGCGGCACGTCCGGGGGAAAATGCAGGTGCTGGATTTGTGCTGCGGCACCGGCGCCATCGGCATTGCCATCAAAAAGCTGCGCCCCGGCTGCCATGTGACCCTCTGCGATCTGAGCGGGGACGCCCTTTCTCTGGCAAGGGAGAATGCGGAAAGGCTTGAAGCGGATGTGCGGATTTTGCAGGGCGATCTTTTTCAGCCCGTGGCCCATGAAAAATTCCATCTGATCGTATCCAATCCGCCCTATATTCCCGATGACCTGCGGGGAAAACTGCAGATGGAAGTGAATAAAGAGCCGGAAATGGCGCTCTTTGGCGGCGCGGACGGCCTGGATTTTTACCGGATCATCGCCCGGGAAGCACCCCGGCACCTGCAGGAAAAGGGCTTTCTGATCCTGGAATGCGGCGATGATCAGCCGGGGCAGATCGCTGCCCTGCTGGCGGACACATTTGAGGATATTGCCTGGATTTACGATCTCAACGGCCATCCCCGGGGCGTATCCGCAAGGCTGAAATAGAGGATGATGCTACAGGAGGATGATGCGGGGCTCTGCCCCGCGCCCCGGCAGGGGAAAGATTCCCCTGCACCCCCATTAGCGGAACACACAAACGCAGGAAACAAGCGGAATTCCCGCTGCCGCAAAAAGCATCGTCATGTCTGTGCCGGACGGCAAAGCCGTCCAGCCGGATTTTCAAAGAAAATCCGGAGAAAATGCAAAAAATCGCAATGGGGGAGAGTACACTCTCCCCCAGGCGATTAATTGCATTTTCATCTGGCACAGACCCAAGCAATCTTTTCGTTCCTCAGTTCCACCGGCACACAGAAACGTGCAGCCCTTACCCTGTTGTTCCGGTACAGATTTTCTTGGAAGAGGGTGCGGAGGAAACCGTTCTTTCGCCCTCAATCTTTTCGCTCCTCAGTTTCACTGGCACTCAATTGTGTTTTTCCCTATCCCTGTCATCCAGTGCAGGTTTTCTTGGAAGGGGGTACGGGGGAAACCATTCTTTTGCCTTCAAAAGAATGGTTTCCCCGCCTAACTCACCATCATCAACAGGATGTGATATTTTGATCGAAGCGCAGTTTGAAGCCATGGAAGGCCGGTACGAGGAATTGCAGATTGCCTCTGCCCAGCCGGAAATCATTGCGGATGTGCCCAGATGGCAGCAGATATTGAAGGACATTGCCCAATTGGAGCCTGCCATTGCCGCCTGGCGTGCGTTTAAGCAATTGCTTTCCGCCATTGATCAGGCCAGGGAAATGCAGCATGATCCCGATCTTGCGGATATGGCGGATGAAGAATTAAAAGAGCTGCTGCCCCGGGAAGAAGCGGAACGGGAGCGGCTGAAACTGTTCCTGATCCCCCACGATCCCAATGACGACCGCAGCGTGGTGATGGAAATTCGTCCCGGCGCAGGGGGCGAGGAGGCGGCGCTGTTTGCTGCGCTGCTGCTGCGGATGTATCAGCGCTATGCCGAGCGGCAGGGATACCGCTTTGAGGCGGTGGATATTTCCGATACGGAGCTGGGCGGTGTGAAGGAAGCGGTATTCACCCTGAACGGCAGCGGTGCCTTTTCCCGGATGAAATTTGAATCCGGGGTGCACCGCATCCAGCGGGTGCCGGTGACAGAGGCAGGCGGCCGCATCCATACCTCCACCGCCACCGTGGCGGTGCTGCCGGAAGCCGAGGATGTGGAAGTGGAAATCCGGCAGGAGGATATCCGCATTGATACCTACCGCGCCTCCGGTCACGGCGGCCAGTATATCAACCGGACAGACTCCGCCGTGCGTATCACCCATATGCCATCCGGCCTTGTGGTCACCTGTCAGGATGAAAAGAGCCAGTTGAAGAATAAGGAAAAGGCCATGAAGGTGCTTAAATCCCGGCTGTATGATCTGCTGCAGTCTCAGCAGAACGCCGCTTATGCCCAGAACCGCAAATCTCAGGTGGGTACCGGGGAACGGAATGAGCGCATCCGCACCTATAACTTTCCCCAGGGCCGGGTTACTGATCATCGGATTGGGCTGACGCTGTATAAAATTGACGCCATCATGGATGGGGAACTGGATGAAATCATCGACGGCCTGATTATTCAGGAACAGGGAGAAAAGCTTCAGCAGCTGAATATTTGATCAAAAAAACGATGGCAGAGCGCCATCGTTTTTTATGGAAAGGTGCTTTTTGATGTGCGGAAGAAAAAAGGCTTTCCCGGGCGGCATTGCCCCCTTGGGAAAGCCTGCATGAACGGGATTTGTGATGTGGGTTAATCCACCCGCTGATCGCCCCAGAAGAAGAGGGCCACAGTGCCGGGGCCGGTATGGCTGCCGATGGTGGTGCCGATGGAATTGATCAGCACCTTGCCCTGAAGGCGGGGGAAGGCTGCCTCTACCAGATCGGCCACTGCCCGGGCGTCTTCGTAGCAATCGGAATGGGAAATAAAGCATTTTCCGGCATAATTCAGGCCGTCCTGGGCGTGCTCCTGCATCATTTCCACGATGCGGTTCACGGCCTTTTTCTTGGTGCGGATCTTTTCCCGGGGGATCAGATGGCCTTCGTTATCCATATTCATCAGGGGGCACAGCCGCA
>SVGR01000037.1 GCA_015056265.1 Clostridiales bacterium | reverse complement strand
AAGGCATACACATGCCTGGAAAGGGGCTGCCAGTTATCGTAATGCTCATCCCATTTTCCCATTCCGCCCAGGATCAGCAGCGCCATCGCATATTCCCCCAGGGTGGTATCGGGGCGTTCCTCTACCATATCCATCACGATATCCGGAATTTCCACCCCCAGGGCCTCCAGTTTCGCTCTTGCCAGATTCTTCATGGATCCGTTTCCTCCATTTTCTGTGCACCCCGTCAATAGCAGCAGCGCCAAAAACAGCGCCGTCAATTTCACCCGATTCATTTGATTCTGCCTCGTTTTCGATTCATTTGATTCTGCCTCGTTTTTATTCTATCAGCTTTTCCATCCCCTGTCAAGCGGAGCGTCCCTGCTTGCATCGGCGTCCAGCTTATGCTATACTGTCCTCAGTTCAACAAAATCATAAGGAGCGCCGCTATGTACGATCTGAAGCCCTATCTTCAATTGATCGATCAGGTTATCGAAAAGGGCCCCTACAAGGCCGATTGGGATTCCCTTTCCCGCGTGCCCCCTCCCCGCTGGTATGTGCAGGGGAAATTCGGCATTTTCATCCACTGGGGGGTATACAGCGTGCCCGCCTTCGGCAACGAATGGTATCCCCGAAATATGTATATCCAGGGCACCCGGGAATTTGAGCATCATATAAAAACATACGGCCCCCACAAGCACTTTGGCTATAAGGACTTTATTCCCCTGTTCCGGGCAGAAAAATTCGACGCCGACGCCTGGGCAGCGCTGTTTCAGGCCGCCGGCGCCCGGTATGTGGTGCCGGTTGCGGAGCATCACGATGGCTTCCAGATGTATAAAAGCGAGATTTCCCATTGGAACGCCGCCGAAATGGGCCCAAAACGGGACGTGCTGGGAGAACTGAAAGAGGCGGTGGAAAAGCGGGGCATGGCGCTTGGCGCTTCCTCCCACCGAATGGAACACTGGTTCTTCATGAGCCACGGAAAGGAATTCGAAAGCGATATTCACGAGCCGATGCAGCGGGGAGATTTTTACTGGCCCGCCATGGAGGAGCCCGGGAATTTTGCCGATCTGCATGCCGCTTCCCCCTCTCAGGAATATCTTCAGGATTGGCTGGTGCGCTGCTGCGAACTGGTGGATCGCTATCAGCCCAGTCTGGTGTATTTTGACTGGTGGATTCAGCACAGCCAGGCCAAGCCCTATCTGAAAAAATTCGCCGCCTATTATTACAACCGCGCCGCAGAATGGGGAAAAAGCGTAGCCATCACCTATAAGCATGAGGCCTTCATGTTCGACACCGCCATCCCCGATGTGGAGCGGGGGCAGTTTGCCGATTCCAAGCCCTACCCCTGGCAATCGGATACCGCCATTGCCCGGAACAGCTGGTGTTATACAGAGGGTAATGATTATAAATCCGCCAGAAGCATCCTGTGCGATCTGATCGATATCGTCAGTAAGAACGGCTGCATGCTGCTGAATGTGGGTCCCAGGCCCGACGGTACCATCGGTCAGGAGGACCAGGCAGTGCTGAAATCCATCGGTGCCTGGATGCATATCAACGGAGAAGCCATCCATGATACCCATGTCTGGCGCCGCGCCATGGAAGGCCCCACCCGGGTGCAGGAAGGCCAGTTCACCGATGGGACAGAAAAGCAATTCACTAAAGAGGATATCCGTTTCACCGCCAAGGGCAGGTGCATTTACGCCTCCGTGCTTGCCTGGCCGGAGGATGGAAAGGTGCTGATCAAATCCCTGGCCGCCCCCTCCAACGCCAATCTGCCCACCTTCCAGGGCATCATCTTGGATGTAGATGTGCTGGGCTGCAATGAAAAGCCGGTATGGCAGCAGAACGGCGAAGGTCTGCATGTTTCCTGCCCCGGAATGCAATCCGATATGCCGGTGGTTATCCGGGTAACGGTGGACTGATTCCGCCATCTGCTTTGACTTTCATCCGCCGTTTCGCCGATATCCATTTCCCAACTGCAAACAAGGCATTCCATCCATCGATGGAATGCCTTGTTCTTATTCAGGGCATTTTATTTGCCCGCAACTTCCTTGGCGGCCTTCACTACGTTATCCACGGTGAAACCGAATTCCTTGAACAGGATGGCGGCGGGGGCAGAAGCGCCGTAATGATCGATGCCCAGGGCCTTGCCGTCCAAGCCCACGAAGCGGTACCAAGGCATGGTGACGCCGGCTTCCATGGAAACGCGGTTCCGGATAGCGGCGGGGATGACGCTTTCCTGATATTCCTTCTCCTGCTTGAGGAACAGTTCCATGCAGGGCATGGAGATAACACGGGCGTCAATGCCATCCTTCTTAAGTTCTTCCTGAGCGCCCATCATCTGTTCCACTTCGGAACCGGAGGCCATCAGCAGCACATCGGGGGTTTCCTTTGCGCTGTCGGAAAGCACATAGCCGCCCTTCATGGCCTGGCAGCCGCTGTTTTCATACTGGGGAAGATTTTGGCGGGTGAGCACCAGGCTGGTGGGCAGGCCGCAGGTCAGAGCGGTGAGCCAGGCAGCGGTGGTTTCCTTACCGTCGGCGGGACGCAGCACCAGCATATCGGGAATGGAGCGCAGGCCGGCCAGCTGTTCGATGGGCTCATGGGTGGCGCCATCTTCGCCAACGCCGATGGAGTCATGGGTGAGCACATAAATGACGGGCAGCTTCATGATAGCGCTCATGCGCATGGCATGCTTCATATAATCGCTGAAGACGAAGAAGGTGCCGCAGAAGACGCGCAGGCCGCCGTGGAGGGCCATGCCGTTGCAGATAGCAGCCATGCCGTGTTCACGCACGCCGAAATGCAGGTTGCGGCCGGCACGGTTCTGGGCGCTGTAATCGCCGCCGTCTTTGATATAGGTCTTATTGGAGGGGGCCAGGTCGGCACTGCCGCCCACCAGGTTGGGAAGCAGCTTGGCCAGCTTATTGATCATCACGCCGGAGGTATTGCGGGTGGCGTCCTTCTTTTCCCACTGCCACAGATCGTCGTTCATCATCACGTCGTCGGGCAGCTCTTCACTGTGCCAGGCATCCCATTCTTCAGCCAGTTCGGGATATTCCTTGGCATAGGCGGCAAAGAGAGCGTTCCATTCTTCCTCGGCCTTTTCATTGAGGGCCATCTGGGCCTTGCAATGATCGTATACTTCAGGCAGCACGCAGAAGGATTCGGCGGGCATGCCCAGATTTTCCTTGGTGGCGGCCAGGTTTTCCACGCCCAGGGGTTCGCCGTGGGCAGAGGCCTTGCCTTCCTTGGCAGGGCAGCCGAAACCGATCTTGGTGGGGCAGATGATCAGGGAGGGGCGTTCATCCTGCTTGGCTTCTTCGATTGCGGCCAGAATGGCAGAAGCATCATTGCCGTCCTGCAGACGAATCACATGCCAGCCGTAGGCCTGGAAGCGATCGCCCACATTTTCCTGGAAAGCGATATCGGTATCGCCTTCGATGGAGATTTCGTTATCATCATACAGCAGGGTGATCTTGCCCAGCTTCAGGGTGCCGGCCAGGGAAGCAGCTTCACTGGAAATACCTTCCATCAGGCAGCCGTCGCCGCAGAAAGCATAAACCCGATGATCCACCACGGGGAAACCGGGACGATTGAACTTGGCGGCCAGCATGGTTTCGGCAATGGCAAAGCCCACGGCGTTGGCGATACCCTGGCCCAGAGGGCCGGTGGTGGTTTCTACGCCCTGAGTATGGCGATATTCAGGATGACCGGGGGTCTTGCTGCCCCACTGACGGAAGGCCTTCAGATCATCCATGGACAGCTCATAACCGGTGAGGTGAAGCAGAGAATACAGCATGGCGCTGGCATGGCCGGAGGAGAGCACAAAGCGATCCCGGTTTTTCCAGGCGGGATTCTTGGGATTGTGCTTCATGGCGTTCATCCACACGGCATAAGCCATGGGAGCCATGCCCATAGGAGCGCCGGGATGGCCGCTGTTAGCCTTCTGTACGGCGTCTGCCGCCAGGGTACGGATGTTATTGATGGTCTTCATCTGGATGTCCATGTGTTCATTCCTCCTGCTGTACAAAATCATATAATTTGGTCAGATCGATTCCTTCCACGCCGGCCAACACCTGATGCAGCGCGGCGCCCATATGCCTCACGCCGCCCTTCACATCGCTTTCGATGTTCAGGGGCAGCACCGGGTCATGAACAGAAAGACGGAGCAGGAACCAGCCGTTATCCATTTCGCCGTTCAGATCAAAGCTGATGCGCACGCCTTCCCGGTTATCAGGGGCGATATGCCAGCCCGGGGCGAAAGCGGCATGATCCATCACTTTTTCAATGGCGGACCGGCCGGCGGCGCGGAAATCCTCCGCCAGGATGGGCAGACGGATTTCGGTGCTCTCCATCGGCTCCCTAAGATCGGCGATCAGGGAGGAAAGCTCCTTCCCTTCCTGCTTGAGGCGCATGGCCTCGCAGATCAGCACCGTCACCAGATACATTCCGTCATCCAGGAAATGATTTTCCCGAAGCGCGGCATGACCGCTGGTTTCGATGGCCAAAGGGCAATCAATACCCGCTTCATTCAGGCGGATGGCCTCGTCAATCACGTTGCGGTAGCCCCGCTTGTAGCGGTAATGCTCCCCGCCCCATTCCATGATAAACCGGGCAAGGCCGGAAGAAGTAACGGAGTCGGTCACGATGGTAAGCCCCGGCTTCTGATCCAGAAGGATAGCGGAAATCAGGGCGATGAGCCGGTTGCGGTTGATTTCCCGCCCGTTATGATCCACAATAGCCGCCCGGTCGCAATCGGCATCGAAGATCACGCCCAGATCGGCCCCGGCCTTCACTACAGCGGCGCTGATAGAGGCCATGGCCTCTTTATTTTCCGGATTGGGAACATGATTGGGGAAATTTCCGTCCGGCTCCAGGAACTGGCTGCCTTCCACCCAGGCGCCCAGATCGGAAAGCAAATCCGCATAGAAGCCGCCGGCGCCATTTCCGGCGTCCACCACCACATGCAATCCCAGCAATGGCTTTTGCACGTCGGTGTTCAGGCCCTTGCGCACCCGATCCTTAAGCTGCTCACAGTAGACGGGCAAAAATTCCCGGCGCTGAATGGGGGCCGCCCCCGTATTCAGGGCCAGATCGCTTTCCGCGATGGAAAGGATTTCATCCAGCTCCTTGCTGGAAATGCCCCCCGTTTTGGTGAAGAATTTCATCCCGTTCCGATCGGAGGGATGATGGCTGGCGGTAATCATGATGGCTCCGTCGCAGGCAAAGCCTTCGGTAATGAGGCTCATATACATAGCCGGGGTGGTGCACATATCATAGCATTCCGCCTGGGCACCAGCCAGATGGCATCCGTCCGCCGCCGCTTCCATAATCATGGCGCCGGTGAGCCGGGAATCCCGGCCCAAGGCAATGCGGGGCTCCTTGATGCCTTTTTTCATCAGCCAGCACACGAAGGCGCCGGCAATGCGGGAAACAGCCTCTCTGGTGAGGGTGATTTCCTCGCCCATGGCTCTTCCTCTCACATCAGTGCCGCTTTTCAGCGCGCGATAATTGATCATACCGATCCTCCCTGATCCTCCAGTTGGTTCATTGCTTCTTCCATGCAGCCGCGGAAAATTTGATACAGCGGGGACAGCGCCTGGAAATCCCGGGCGATGCGCTCCACCAGATCGGATGCATGAATGCAATGCAGGGGCACATTCATCTTTTCCGCATATACTTCCCTTTTCACATACCATGGCGCCAATTCCGGCGGGATCCCTTCCGGCGGGCGGATCTTTTTCCATTCCCGGCCGCTGAGGGCAAATCCCCGATCCCGAAGAATGGGCAGCACCCGCAGAAAATCATCAGGGGCAGCCGCCATTTTGCGGCGCATGGCATCCATGGTTTCCCGGTTTTCTCCCCAGATTCCCAGGCCCCAGGTCACGTTTTCCGGGGAAATTTCAAACCAGTAGAAAGGAATGCCGTCCTTCCCCATGGCCGCTCTGCGGAATGCCACCCATAAATGATCCCGGTATGGGGATTTATCATGGGAAAAGCGGGTATCCCGGTTAATCCGGGACAGACATTTGGCGGGCCGCACCTCCATATCCGGATCAATTTCCAGCATGTGGGGGGCCATGGCCTCAATGAAGGCGTAGAAAGGCGCGCGAACCTCCCGGTAATACCGTTCCCGGTTTTCATCCATAAACGCTTTGTGATTATGGAAGCGCAAATCCAGAAAGAAGGGAATCAGTTCCTTGCCGAATCCATGAAACATTTCATTCCCTCCCTGCCCATTTCTACTCATCTATTATATACGAAACAATCCTTATATTCAACCCGATTTCCTGGGAAATGATCGCAGAAAAATATGCATTCGTGCTTTTTTCCCTTTCATTTCCCCCTCCGCAGTAAAATGGGGACTGCGGTGAGGCTTTGACAGACTGAGACAAGCCCTGCAAATCAAGGCGGCAAAAAAGGGAAGCTTACGTAATAGTAAGTGACCGCATTTTGATGCCGGCGCCAACACAGAAAGAAAAAATGACCGATTTTTTTCGGTCATTTTGCCTTTGCTGGATTTATCAGCCGTCTGACAGGAATGCGGCAGGCGATCCCATCCATATTGACTTTTTAACCGTTCCCGTCTTCCACAGAAGGATCCGTGGAATCAACGTCGGGATCATCAACCCCGATATTGGAGGACACGCCGTCAGCGGTAGCGAATGCAGCCTGCGCGCTTTCAAAGCCGGCGGCCTGGATGGCCTCGCCCTCCACGGTGATAACAAACTGACCGTTAAAGAGGGGCAGGGTTTCGGCATCCACCTTATCGGTGAAGGTAACCTGGGTGAAGATGGGGGCGGTGGACTGGCCGGCAGTGAGCCGGTCATTGTACAGCAGGGTGTACACCAGGGAATTTTCAACGGCTTCGGCTGAAACAAGGGTCCACCCCTCGCCCAGGGTATTGCAGGTCAGCAGCATGAAGCCCTCTTCCAGAGTGGCGCCGCCGTACACATGGATCCACTGATTGCCGTTTTCCACGGTGACAAAGGCCCGCACATAGGCGTCTTCACTGGTATTCTCCAGGGTGATGGTGGGATCCTTGGGCATCACGGCGCCAGGATAAATGCCGGCGTAGGTGTTCTGTTCCACCCGGTTTTCAGGCGTAACAGGCACATATTCGTCCCCCACTTTTTCCACCTGCGCTTCATCCAGGCGGATGGAAACGCCCTGGGCCACAACGAAGGTGTTCACGTTGGAGGCAGAATCCGTGAAGAAAGCAATGGTGCCGCCGATGATCAGCCCGGCGCAGATAACCAGCGCCGCCGCCAGTACAACAGATCGATTCAGTTTCATATTCAACCGCCGTCCTTTCCGGGGATATCCGTTTATTGTTTGAAATCAGATCAGGGCGTCTCTTCCGTGCCGCCGGCCATGGTCCAAGCCTGGGCAGGGGCGTCCACGCCGGCTTGCTGCACCGCATAGGCAGTGATGGTGAGGGTGGGGAAGGTTTCTTCGGTCAGGGCGCGCAGCGCCAGCACCGTCACATCATCCTTCACCTTCACCTGATTGTCCTCCAGCACCCGGAAGATCTGATCTTCCTCATCGGCTTCCACCGCCCGGTAGTAAACGTTTTCAACGTCTTCCAGAGGCAGCCATCCCTCTGCCGGGGCATACGTCATAAAAGCATCGAAGTTTTCGGATTTTTCCAGCTTGACAAATACCCAGGCCGCCATGCTGCCACCCCGAACCGTCACCTGCGGATCCTTATCGATCAGTGCGCCGGGAACCATTTCATAGCGGTTTTCGCCATTGCTGCCTTCCCCGGCAGGGGTTTCCGTCAGATCAATGGCGATGCCTTCCATAATGAACACGTTCTGCACCGGAGCGCTACGGGCCATAATAAAGGCTACCGTTCCGCCGGCAATGCCGCAAAAGGCCACGGCAGCGGCAATCAGCAGCACCATGGTACGCCGGGATTGCCGGGCCAAACGAAGGATTTTCAGCATGTTTCCGTCCCCTTTCCGCTGTATTCAGCGGCTTTTTTCAACAGGAAATGCAGCAGGGGCCTCTTTTCCCCTGCCGTAAGCCCCCTTTCGAAGGCATAAAGACAGCTTTACAGCATTAATCATACCATATTTTGTCCGCATTTCCAAGGGGAAATGTTGCAATTATATTTCAAATAGATTAATTTTTGCATCAATTTCAATGCTTTTCAGGATTTTCCGTTTCGGCCCGTCAGATATCAGTGCCGATCACCTGATTGAGCCTGGAGGAAAGGAAGGCCGCATCCACCACCTGCATATCCCGGCGCATATCCGCATGGGAGACGAAGGATGCTTCCTCCCCCCGGACGGCAGCGGCCAGATTGCGATGATAGGCATAGGGATCGGTTTCCGCCTGAGGCATAGGCAGGGTTTCCAAATACTCGGGCTTCAGGGGCGCCATGGTGCGGCTGGGGCCAAGATTCTTGCCAAACACGCTGTCAAAGCCCTGCACCTGGCCCTTGATGCGGGCCATGCCGCCGGTCTTTCCGGAGAAATCATCGATCTTCAGGGTGCCCCGGTCGCCGTACACAAACCAGCGGGGCAGATCCTGGAGGCAGAAGGTGCCCACCTGCACCTTGGCGCATACGTTGTTATCAAAAATCAACTGCAATTCAAAGCTGTCATCCACGGCAGGGGTGAGAATACTCTGGAGGCGGGCATAAACGCTGGTCACCTTATGGCCCCGGAACATGCACAGAAACTGATCGATCAAATGAATGCCCCAGTCATAGAGCATACCGCCGCCGGCCTTGGGATCGGCCCGCCAGCCGAAGCATACGCCCCGCTGACCGTACACCCGGGAAAGAATGGTGGTAGGCTGGCCGATTACACCGGAATCCACGGCATTTTTCACCATCAGATAATCGATATCCCAGCGCCGGTTCTGATGAACGGTAAAAATCTTTCCCGCCCTTTCGGCAGCGGCAATCACCCGCTCCAGCTCCTCCCCATTCATGGTGACCGGCTTTTCGCACATGACGTGCAGCCCCGCCTCCAGACAGGCAATGGCCAGGGACGCATGCACATCATTGGGCGTGCAGATAAACACCAGCTCCATGCCCGGATGGTTCAGGAAATCCCGGAGCTGTTCATAGGCCTGCAATCCCTCTTCCCTTGCATCCGCCAGCTTGTCCGGATTGATATCATATGCCGCCGCCACATCAAAACAATCCATTTCCCTGCATTTACGCAGATGAAAATGCCCCATATAGCCAAAGCCGATGATCCCAGCCTTTACTTTCATACCGGCTGCATCCTCCCTTTTTTCATTAAAGGGCGTTAAGCCCTGTTGTGATCATCGTCATTATATCACATTCAAATGCCATTGACTAACACAATTTCCCACAAAAACCATCATGAAATTAACTTTTTTCTGTTCTTTCACCATGTTTAACCCTGACTTTCCGGTATTCACACAGCGCCCATCCCCGAAGCAAAAAATTTTTATCCTTCAGGAATCGAATACGGCTGGTAATTTCATCCGAATATGATATAATGAAGCAGTCAATAAATGCATAAAGGAGGCTTCCCCATGCCTAAAATCACTTTTATGGGCGCCGGCTCCACTGTTTTTGCAAAAAACGTGCTGGGAGACAGCATGCTCACCCCTTCCCTGGAGGAAAGCGTCATCGCCCTGTATGACATCGATCCCAAGCGCCTGAGCGAATCGGAAATGATGCTCAGCGCCATCAACAACAACCTGGGCAATAAGGCAAAGATCGAAGCCTACTGCGGCGTGGAAAACCGTAAAGAAGCCCTGCGCGGCGCCAATTATGTGGTCAACGCCATCCAGGTAGGCCTCTACGATCCCTGTACCATTATCGACTTTGAAGTGCCCAAGAAATACGGCCTGCGCCAGACCATCGCCGATACCCTGGGCATCGGCGGCATCTTCCGCGCTCTGCGTACCATCCCCGTCATGTTCGATTTTGCCCGGGATATGGAAGAAGTATGCCCCGACGCCTGGTTCCTCAATTACACCAATCCTATGGCCATGCTCACCGGCGCCATGCTGCGCTACACCGGGGTGAAGACGGTGGGCCTGTGCCACAGCGTGCAGGTGTGCGCCCCCACGCTGCTGAAGCATGCCAAGATGGAATATGACGATTCCATCCAGTGGAAGATCGCCGGCATCAACCACCAGGCCTGGCTGCTGGAAATCAGCAAAAACGGCCAGGATCTCTATCCCGAAATCAAGCGCCGCTGTGCTGAAATTACCGAAAAGCACGGGGATATGGTGCGCCTGGAAGTAATGAAGCGCTTTGGCTACTACATCACCGAATCCAGCGAACACAACGCCGAATATATGCCCTTCTTTATCAAGGATAAGTATCCGGAGCTGATCGACCGCTTCAATATTCCCCTGGATGAATATCCCCGCCGCTGCGTAAACCAGATCAAGGATTGGGAAAAGAGAAGGGATGAACTGACCAAGGATCCCCATCTCACTCACACCCGTACCCACGAATATGCCAGCTACATCATGGAGGCCATGGAAACCAATAAGCCCTATAAGATCGGCGGCAATGTGCTCAACAACGGCCTGATCACCAATCTGCCCCGGAACGCCTGCGTGGAAGTGCCCTGTCTGGTGGATAAATCCGGCGTCACCCCTTGCTTCATCGGCGATCTGCCCGAACAGTGCGCCGCCATGAACCGCACCAATATCAACGTGCAGCTGCTCACCATCGAGGCCGCCACCACCCTGAAGAAGGATTATATTTATCAAGCCGCCATGATGGATCCCCATTGCCAGAGCGAACTGTCCATCGATGATATCGTGGCCCTGTGCGATGATCTGATCGTTGCCCATAAGGGATGGCTGCCGGAATACAAGTAAAAAGTATAAAACATAAGGAAGGGGAGAAATTCCCCTTCCTTTTTGATATCCGCCGGTTTATCTGCTCACTGTGCCGCAGCAGCCGCTATTACAGCCGCATCCCGTATTCCCGCATCCGCAGTTGCTGCAGCGGTTGCCTGCATTCTGGCTAATCAGGCTGCCCTCATCGCACAGAGAGGCAGGCGGGAACAGGGGCAGGGAGAAAAATTCATCGCACACGCTGTCCGCAAATTCCTCACAAGGCGGAATGGGGCAGAATCCGTAGCTGGGCACCAGGATTTCCACCTTGGCCAGCACCTTCAGCACGATGGTGACGCACACGGTAAGCCGGAAGGTATTATTGCCCAGATAATTGCCCGCCACGCACACGGCGCTGGCCATGCCCTCCAGCTGGAAGGGCACAATGGATTCATCAGGCACTGCCAGCAGCACATCCTTAGCTACCCGTACCACGCCCTTGCCGATATATTCCACGCAGCGGCTATCGGTAAAGAGGATATCGATGGGGATTTCCAGCGTACCCCGGACCCGGGCAAAGCAAGGCCGGTCGCACAGCCGCTCTACCGACAGATTGCTGATATCCACATCCATGGCGCTGGAGCGGCAGGATTCAAAGACGATGGGAGGAACAGGGGCGGATGTAGGAGGCACCGTTTCGGTTTCATTGCTGCAGCAGCCATTGGCATTGCAGCAGCAGTTATTCACCACTTGGGCATAGCTGGTGATCACCACATCCACATCAGAAAGCTGCTCCTGCTGCAGGCAGCTGTCATACACCCGCTGCACCTGAATGCAGATTTTTTCATTCAGCCCATCCAGCACATTGCCATTCACCAGGCCGGGGCAGCAGGAGGGATTGGCGTTTTTGTAGGAATAGAAAGACATAGGCACGCCTCCTTCATGATCGGGCCGCATCCTTGGCGGCCTTCCCTTTCATCCTATGCTGCAGGGCAAAGGGGGTGCAGAAAAATCCGTGCAGGCAAAATACAGCAAAAAAACTGGCTAAAAAATGAAGGCTGTGCTAAGATGACATTTGTAGAAGCCGCATGATGCGGCAGTAGTATGGAAGGAAGTGTCCCCAGGTGAAGTATGCAGTTCTGATTTGCTATGCCGTGATGATCGTCGGCATTCTGGTGCTGACGGCGAAAAAATCCCTATCATTGAAAGATTTTCTGCTGGGCGGCCGCAGCGTGGGCGCATGGATGAGTGCGCTTTCCTATGGCGCCAGCTATTTTTCTGCCGTAATAATCGTAGGCTATGCCGGCAGCATGGGCTGGCAATTCGGTATCGCCGCCGCCTGGGCAGGCATCGGCAACGCGATCATCGGCAGTTTGCTGGCCTGGAGTTTGCTGGCCAAGCCCGTCCGCAGAATGGGCGAAAAGCTGGATGTGGGCACCATCCCCGGCTTCTTTGAAAAGCGCTTCAACGCCAAATGGATGAAGCTTTTCGCATCCGTCATCATTTTCATTTTCCTGATTCCCTATTCCGCGTCTGTCTATAAGGGCCTGGGCACCATGTTCGATATGGCGCTGGGCATTGATTATACCTGGTGCGTCATTGGCATTGCCGTATTGGCGGCGCTGTATCTCTTCGCCGGCGGCTATAAAGCCACCGCCATCACCGATTTTATCCAGGGCATTATTATGATCGTGGGCGTGGTGCTGATTATCGGCTATATCATCAAGGGTGCCGGCGGCCTGAAGGAAGGCCTTTCCGCGTTGGCAAAAACAGAAGGAGGCACCTTTGGCTCCATGGCCATCACCCGCGAAAATGCTCAGCCTCTGCTTTCCAATGTTCTTCTTACCTCTCTGGGCGTGCTGGGCCTGCCTCAAATGCTCCATAAATTCTTCGCCATCAAGGATGAAAAATCTGTCAAACGGGCCACTGTCATTTCCACCCTCTTCGCCCTGATCATTGCCGGCGGCGTATATTTCGCCGGCGGCTTCAGCCGGGTGGTACTGAATAAAATTCCCGACGCCACCTGGGGCACCGCTGCCAACGCCGTGGAACAGGGCGGCATGGTAATGGATCAAATCATGCCCACCATGCTCACCGATCAAACGGTGATTGGTATTCCCGATTGGCTGCAGGGGCTGTTCATCGTGCTGCTGCTCTCCGCCAGCATTTCCACCCTGACGGCGCTGGTTCTGGCCTCTGCTTCCGTCATTTCCGTGGATCTGCTGGGCAGCCTTTTCCCCAAGCGCACCGAAAAGCAGCAAACCCTCACCATGCGCATTCTGTGCCTGGTCTTTGTGGTGCTTTCCCTGGTCATAAACTTCCTGATGCAGGGTACCCCCATCATGCAGCTCATGTCCCTTTCCTGGGGCGTGGTGGCGGGCGCTTTCCTGGCCCCCTTCATGTACGGCCTTCTGTGGAAAAGGACCACCCGGCTGGGCGCATGGGCCGGATTGCTCGTAGGCTTCCTCACCGCGCTGCTGCCTCCCCTCTTCCTGGGCACCTCCGTCAGCGCTGTAAGCGGCGTTGCCGGCATGCTGGCGGGGCTGGTGACGGTACCAGCGGTGAGCCTGTGCACAAAATCAACCCTGCCCCCGGAACACATTATCCGGACCGCTTTCAGCAAATAACCGATTATCCAGCCAAACGGCCCTCCTCCCCGCATGGGGCGGGGGCCTTTGTTTTTTCCGTGGCATTGCAAAATCAACTGATTTGTGGTACCATAGTTCTTAGATTCAACTATCGTTTACCCAATTTCATCATCCAATTATTTCAGGAAAGCGAGTGACCTCCATGGCAAAAATCATCGGCAAAGCCCTGCCCAACATTCCCTGGGAGGATCGTCCCCAGGGGGATACCAATCCCGTATGGCGCTATTCCGGCAATCCCATCATCGGCCGCAGCGGCAACAAAATATCCAACAGCGTATTCAACAGCGCCGTGGTGCCCTTTAACGGGGCATTTGCCGGCGTCTTCCGCTGCGATAACAAGGCCCTCAGCATGAATTTGTATGCCGGCCGCAGCGAAGATGGCTTCCGGTGGCAAATCGATGACGAGCCTCTGAATCTGGTGGGGGCGGATCCGGAAATCGCCCGATTCGAATACCGCTATGACGCCCGCATCATCCCCCTGGAGGATAAGTATTATGTCACCTGGTGCAACGGCTATCACGGCCCCACCATCGGCGCCGCCTGGACGGAGGATTTCAAAACCTTCCATCAGTTGGAAAACGCCTTCCTGCCCTTCAACCGCAACGGTGTGCTCTTCCCCCGGAAAATTGGCGGCATGTATATGATGCTGTCCCGCCCCTCCGATAACGGCCACACACCCTTTGGGGATACCTATCTGAGCCAGTCCAAGGATCTGGAATTCTGGGGCCGTCACCGCTACGTATTCGGCACCGCCTCCGGCTGGCAATCCACCAAGGTGGGCCCCGGCCCCGCCCCCATCGAAACGGATGAGGGCTGGCTGCTGATCTATCATGGGGTGATCACTACCTGCAACGGATTTGTTTACCGCATGGGCTGCGCCATTCTGGATATTGATGAACCCTGGAAGGTGAAATACCGCACCAAGGAATATATTATGGCCCCCTATGAACTGTACGAATGTGTGGGCGACGTTCCCAACGTCACCTTCCCCTGCGCTGCTCTTGCCGACGCCGAAACCGGCCGCATCGCCATCTATTACGGCTGCGCCGATACGGTGACGGGCCTGGCCTTTACCACCGTGGATGAACTGGTAAAATTCACCAAAGAGCATTCCTTCTAATCGCCATTTTCTGCCGGATACGCCCTGCATCCGCATAAAACAATCGGGGTTTTCAGTGGGTAAAGGCTGAAAACCCCATTTTATGCCCGCCTTGCTTCTTTGGCCGAAATCATGTACAATGATTAGAAATAAAAAACAGCGATACGGAGGCGGCTGCCTTGAATTACCGTGCCGATAAATACGGAAATCCCCTGTCCATCCTGGGCTACGGCTGCATGCGCTTTCCCATGAAAATGGGAAAAATCGATATGCAGGAAACGGAAAAGCAGATTCTTTCCGCCATCGAACAGGGTGTCAACTATTTCGATACCGCCTATATCTATCCCGGCAGCGAGGCCTCCCTGGGCGAAATTCTGGAAAAGAATCATCTGCGGGACAAGGTCAATATCGCTACCAAGCTGCCCCACTATCTGCTGCGCAATGCCGAAGGGCTGGAAAAGATGTTCCAGGAGGAACTGCGCCGCCTTCGCACCGATCATATCGATTATTATTTTATGCACATGCTCACCGATCCCGCCACATGGGAGCGGCTGAAGGGCTTTGGCATCGTGGAATGGATCGCGGAAAAGAAGAAAAGCGGCGCCATCCGCCAGGTGGGCTTTTCCTATCACGGCAACGCTGATTGCTTCTGCCAGTTGGTGGATCTTTACGACTGGGATTTTTGCATGATCCAGTATAATTATATGGACGAGCATTCCCAGGCAGGTAAAAAAGGGCTGCTGCACGCCCACGCCAAAGGCCTGCCCGTCATGATTATGGAGCCCCTCCGGGGCGGGCGGCTGGTCAGCCATTTGCCGGAGGAAGCAAAGAAAATCTTTGCTGCCCATCCGCTGCAGCATACTCCCGCCCAGTGGGCCTTCCGCTGGCTGTGGAATCAGGAAGAGGTCACCTGCGTGCTCTCCGGCATGAACAGCCTGGAGATGATTGCCGATAATGCGCACACCGCTGCCACCGTTTCCGCCGGGGAAATGACCGAAGCGGATCAGGCCATGCTCTCTCAGGTGCGGAAGGCCATCAATGCGAAAATGAAGGTGGGCTGCACCGGCTGCGGCTACTGCATGCCCTGTCCCAAGGGGGTGGATATCCCCGGCGCCTTTTCCGCCTATAACCGCAAATATGCCGAGGGCTGGTTCAGCGGCATGAAGGATTATTTCATGTGCACCGCCCTGCGCCCCCAGATCACCGCCGCCTCCCAGTGCATCGGCTGCGGAAAATGTGAAAAGCACTGCCCCCAGCAGATTGAAATCCGGAAAGAGCTTAAAAACGTGCAAAAGGCGCTGGAAGGCCCCGTCTATAAAATCGCCCGGAAAATCGTACGCAAATTCCGGTTGTATTAAAAGGAGAGAAAATCATGAGCAAGAAACCCATGCTGAATCCCTATCTGCCCTCCTGGGAATACATCCCCGATGGGGAACCCTACGTTTTCGATGGCCGGGTATACGTTTACGGATCCCATGATAAATTCAACGGCTGGGCATACTGCCTGAATGATTATGTATGCTGGTCCGCTCCGGTGGATGATCTGGGGTCCTGGCGGTACGAAGGGGTAATCTACCGCAAAACCCAGGATCCCCGGAATGCCGACGGGCACATGGTGCTCTATGCCCCGGATGTGACCAAAGGCCCCGACGGGCGGTATTATCTTTTCTATGTGCTGGATAAGATCAGCATCGTATCCGTGGCTGTATGCGATACTCCGGCAGGGCAATATGAATTCTACGGCTACGTCCATGACAAGGATGGCCGTCTGCTGGGTGAACGGCCCGGGGACGATCCACAATTCGACCCCGGCGTGCTCACCGAAGGAGACGTGACCTATCTCTACACCGGCTTTTGCCCCTATGAGGATACCTCCCGCCACGGCCCCATGGTGACAGTGCTGGAAAAGGATATGCTCACCATCCGGGAAGAAACCCGGTTCATCGCTCCCAGCGCCCCCTACGCCAAGGGCAGCGAATATGTGGGCCATGAATTCTTTGAGGCGTCCTCCATCCGCAAGTATAATGGAAAGTACTATTTCGTTTATTCTTCCGTCAAGCTCTGCGAACTGTGCTATGCGGTCAGCGACCGCCCCACCGAAGGCTTCCGTTTCGGCGGCGTGATCGTGGCCAATAACGATGTGGGCATTGCTGCCTACAAGCCTGCCAGCCAGCCCATGTATTATGGCGCCAACAACCACGGCAGCATCATCGAAATCGAAAACCAGTGGTATATCTTCTATCATCGCCACACCAACGGCACCAATTTCTCCCGTCAAGGCTGTATTGAAAAGATCTTCTTCGATGAACGTGGCCACATTCCCCAGGTAGAAATGACCTCCTGCTGCGGCACCCCCCTAAAGGGGGAAGGATACTATCCCGCCTATCTGGCCTGCAGCCTGTTCACCTCCCAGCAGGAAGCATATACCGATTGCTCCAGCGGCTGGATGGACAGCCGTTTCCCCAAGATCACCCAGGATGGGGGCGACGGGGACAAGGAAGTGGGCTATGTATGCTGCATGAGAAACGGCGCCGCCTGCGGCTTCAAATATTTTGACTGCAAGGGCGTTAAGGCCATTACCATCCGCACCCGGGGATACGCCCGGGGCCCAGTGGCCGTCCGCACCGCCTGGGACGGGGATGTGCTGGGCATCATTGATATCCCCGACAACGCCAACTTCTGGACGGATCATACCGCCCCCATCGCCCTCCCCGACGGTATCCAGGCCCTGTACTTTACCTTCCAGGGGCAGGGCGCGCTCTCCCTGGCCGGCTTTACCCTGCACACCTGACAAATTCCATTCTGTACAAAACATCCGCCTTCAAAATACGGCGGATGTTTTCAGTTATCCATTTTTCAGCCGTCCGTTACATCATGATTTTCCACTTTTTCCGATAATTCTTGGCATAATCCGAAAAAAAATGCGCGATTTCTATAGCATTTCACATTCATTTATTGTATAATATAATTTGGGTATTGATGTATTTTCATACCAGCAAAATTTCCCGAAAGAGGTAGCCCGATGATCAGTTTGCAAAAGGCCAGCATGTGGAAGCGCATCTCCGCCTTCTTATTTGACGGGATTCTCCTGGCCATCGTGGCCGTGCTCTGCGCCCTGGCCATGTCCGGCCTGACCGGCTATAACCAATACGCCGCCCGGATCGAAGAAGCCTATGATTATTACGGCCAGGTATACGCCACCGATCTGCGGATGAGCAGTGCAGAATATGAGGCGATGGATGAGGCCGGAAAGCAAAACCTGCAAAGCGCCTTTGACGCCCTCAATGCAGATGAGGAAGCCAAGCATGCCCTGGCCATGTCCATGGAATTGAGCCTGCTGATCATCTCCTTCGGGCTGCTGCTGGGCTTCTTAATCATGGAATTTGCCATCCCGCTGCTCTTTAAAAACGGCCAAACTCTGGGCAAAAAGATTTTCGGCATTGCCGTGATGCACACCTCCGGGGTGAAGATCAGCCCCCCCATGCTCTTTGCCCGGACGATCCTGGGCAAATATGCGGTGGAAACCATGGTTCCCGTCTTCATCATCCTGATGATTTTCATGGGCCAGATGGATGTGACCGGCACGGTGGTGCTGCTGCTGCTGCTCCTTCTGCAAGCCGGCGTGATGATCGGCACCCATACCAATTCCATGATTCACGATCTGCTGGCCAAGACCGTCGCCGTGGACTATGCCAGCCAGCGGATTTTCGATACGCAGGAAGAATTGCTGGCCTTCAAGAAAAAGCAGCACACCGAAAAGGTGGCCGCTGAGCGGGAAGGCAGCGCATCCATGTAATCCCCCTGGGCAAAAAGGCAGACAGGCTGCCTATTCCATATACATTTTCCAACACTAACAAAAGGGAAGGGATCAACAATGAAAATCGTTCTGGAAAACCTGACCAAAATTTTCCCCAGCCGCAACAAAAAATCCAACGATGAAGTAATCGCCGTCAACAATTTCAATTTCGAAATTCCCGATGGCAAGCTCATCGGTCTGCTGGGTCCCTCCGGCTGCGGCAAATCCACCACCCTGTATATGATCTCCGGCCTGCAGAAGCCCACCGGCGGCAAGATCTATTTCGGGGATGACGACGTGACCGAACTGTCCACCGAAAACCGCGGCATCGGCCTGGTGTTCCAGAATTATGCCCTCTATCCTCATATGACGGTGCTGCAGAACATCCTCTTCCCCCTGCAGAACCTCAAGGGCGCCGATAAGATGACCAAGCCCCAAATGCTGGAGCGGGCCTATTACGCCGCACAGCTGGTGCAGATCGAAAATCTGATGGAGCGCAAGCCCTCCGAGCTTTCCGGCGGTCAGCAGCAGCGCGTGGCCATCGCCCGTGCCCTGGTGAAAATGCCCCGGGTGCTGCTGCTGGACGAACCTTTGTCCAATCTGGACGCCCGTCTGCGCCTGCAGACCCGTGAAGAAATCCGCCGCATCCAGAAGGAAACGGGCATTACCACCGTGTTCGTTACCCATGACCAGGAAGAGGCCATGTCCATTTCCGATATGATCGTGGTAATGAAGCTGGGCGTGGTGCAGCAGATCGGCGCCCCCCAGGATGTATACGATTCCCCCGCCAATCTGTTCGTT
>SVGR01000175.1 GCA_015056265.1 Clostridiales bacterium | reverse complement strand
CATGGAGGTTGTCAATTGCAACGAATGGGTTTCCCTGCGGGAAGAGCCCAGTACCAAATCCCAACGGCTGGTGAAGGTGTCTCTGGGCGCTATTGTCAGCAACTGCCGGCAGGTCAACCATGAGTGGATCTACGCGGAGTACGACGGATACAGCGGCTATATCCTGACTGAATACCTGGAACCCAGCGACGGGCGCATCACCTTCAGCGCCATGATGGTCACTATTGCTGACGGTGCGCCCTTCTATGCCACGTTGGATAGCACCGTGCCCATCGACTGCATTCCGGCTGACACCATCGTCCGCAACTGTCATGTGATGGACAATAACAGAGTCTACGTGGAATGGGGCAGCCGCTGCGGCTTCATCAATCTGCTGCATGCAGAGGTCTACAACGAAATGCTGCACTTCCCGCAGCAGATCACGCTGCACTGCAATCTCTTTTCCGATGCTTATGAGGAATCTTCCCCCGTTCTCCGGATCGACCATGCGGCGAATTTTCCCCTCGCACAATACGATTACAGCACGTACGATTATGCGGAATTTGGCTTGCCTGAAGGCATGGACGCCGACATGCCCGCGGTGGAATTCGTCCTGCATTCGGACGTGACGCTGAATCACATCCACCTGTTCGACCTGTCTCTTATGTCCTGGGACGATGAAACCGGCGATACGGTATATTCTGCGACGCTGGAACATATCCAGTACCAGGTCGATCCCGAGCATCCGCTTTCCGTCACTACCGTAATCTGGGGAGATACGCCCAATCTGGCTGTCGGATATGCGGATGAAGACGGCGTTTATCATTTCGCATTCGTGGAAATCAGCGGCGAGGACGGCAGTTTGCTGCTGCGGGAATTCTGACGTTATCGAAAACAAACAACACAACAAGGAAAACAGCTTCGCAGGCAGTCATGCCTTGCGGAGCTGTTTGCGTTTTCAGTTTTTCAGGATAGATGTTGAAGAAAAATTTCGCGATGTGTGGATTTTCTCCGTGTTGGCACCGCAAAATACAGTTGCTTATTTTTCGATAAGTCAATTTTTGCCCCTTCGTTTCGAAGAATATGTTAGAGTTTGTTTAATGCTTGGCTTCCTTAATGATTAAGGCCAGTCCCGGAAGGGCTGGCCTTTGAAGATGCGGATAATATTGGATCAATGGGAAAGGGAATCCTTTTTCGAATCGGCGAGGAGGGGCTTTCCTTCGCTATCCAGCAAAGGGGTCAGGCCGCCGGCGTGGCCGTCATGGCGGAAAAGATACTGTACCCCGGTTTCCTTATCCACCCAGATTTCCAGCGTGGTCAGTTTTCCCTGGGTATAGATTTTTTCGAAGCGTTCATCGCCGCGCATAGGGTTCACCCCTTTTGTTTATTTCTTTTCCACCTGATGGATTATTTCCAGCACCGGAAGGGTGCCGTCGGCAGGGGGCGCATCGGTGAGATTCTTTACCAGCACGTCCTTTTCTTCCATCAGCTTCAGGATGCCTTGTAGGAGGGCGTCATGGGTCATGTTTTCCTGGAGCAGCACATGGCACAGCCCGCGCTTTTCGAAGGATTGGGCATTGAGAATCTGATCGCCCCGGCTGGCCCCCTTGGGATAGGGCACCAGCAGCATGGGTTTTTTCAGGGCCTGGAACTCACAGATGGCATTGCTGCCCGCCCGGGAAAGTACGAAATCGGCACATGCCAGGGCATGAGGCAGATCATCGGAGAGGAATTCAAACTGGGTATAGCCGGACAATTCCTTCAGGCTTTCGTCGATATTTCCTTTGCCGGCGATGTGCAGCACATCCATTTTCTCCAGCAGCTGGGGCAGGATGGCGTGCAGGGCCTTATTTACGGCCTGGGCGCCGGAGGAGCCGCCCATCATCATCAGGATCGGCTTGCTGCCGGTAAAGCCGCACAGCGCAAGGCCTTTTTCACGGCTGCCGGAGAATAGCTGGGGCCGCATGGGGGTGCCGGTGCACTGGGCCTTTTTACCCAGGGCATTGGCACATTCGGGGAAGGTGGTGGCGATTTTCTTGGCAAATTTTGAGCAGATTTTGTTGGCCAGGCCGGGAGTGAGATCGCTTTCGTGGCATACCACAGGCACCCGATGCAGCCAGGCGCCGATCACAGCGGGTACGGAAACAAAACCGCCCTTGGAGAAACACACATCGGGCTTTAATTTGCCCATCAGATGGGCGGCCTGGAAAGCGCCGGCGATGACCCGGAAGGGATCGGTGAAATTTTTCCAATCGAAATAACGGCGCAGCTTGCCGCTTTTAACGGCATGATAGGTGATCCCGGGCAGATCCATCATCTTTTGTTCGATGCCGTCCTTGGTGCCGATGTAGTGGATATCGTAGCCTTCTTCAATCAGATGGGGAAGCAGCGCCAGATGGGGGGTTACATGCCCCGCGGTGCCGCCACCGGTGAGTACAATGCGCTTCACTGTCAGCGCCTCCTTTGATGATCATTCTTTTACATTATAGCATAGGAAACGATGGATATACAACATTCTCTTTATTTTCCGAATTGGTGAAGGGACGCCCGGGAGCGGCAGGGGTGAAATCACCG
>SVGR01000174.1 GCA_015056265.1 Clostridiales bacterium | reverse complement strand
ATAGATAGGCTGCAGGCATGCAGAAATTCACACACAAAGGGGTTTGAATGATATGAAACTCGGCGTTGTCGGTCTTCCCAATGTGGGCAAGAGCACGCTTTTTAATGCCATCACCGGGGCGGGCGCCCAGGCGGCCAATTATCCCTTCTGCACCATCGAGCCCAATGCGGGCATCGTGGCGGTGCCGGATCATCGTCTCACCATCCTGGAAAATATGTATCATCCCAAGAAGCTGACCCCCGCCACTGTGGAATTCGTGGATATCGCCGGATTGGTGAAGGGTGCCAGCAAGGGCGAGGGCCTGGGCAATAAGTTCCTCTCCCATATCCGGGAATGCGAGGCCATCGTGCATGTGGTGCGCTGCTTTGAGGATGAAAATATCATCCATGTGGATGGCAGCGTGAATCCCGCCCGGGATATCGAAACCATCAATCTGGAACTGATTTTCGCCGATATGGAAACGGTATCCAAGCGGGAAGAAAAGGCCCGGAAGCTGGTCAAGACCGGGGAAAAGAAATACGCCGAGGAGGCTGACCTGGCCGCCAAGGTGTTCAAGCATCTGGAATTGGGCAAGCCTGCCCGCACCTGCGATCTGACCGCTGAGGAAAAGGAAATTGTAAAAGGCTGGTTCCTGCTGACCACCAAGCCCGTCATCTACGCCGCCAACATCGCCGAGGATATGGTATCCGAGGATGAGGACAGCATTGTATTCGTTCAGCAGGTAAAGGCCGTAGCCAAGGAAGAGGCCGCGGAAGTGCTGGTCATCTCTGCCCAGATCGAAGAAGAAATCGCCCAGATGGAGCCGGATGAAAAGCAGGAATTTCTGGATGATCTGGGCATCGGCCAGAGCGGCCTGGATCGACTGATCCAGAAGAGCTACTCCCTGCTGGGCCTTATTTCCTTCCTCACCGCCGGCGAGGATGAATGCCGGGCCTGGACCATCGTGAAAGGCACCAAGGCCCCCCAGGCCGCCGGTAAAATCCATACCGATTTCGAACGCGGCTTCATCCGGGCCGAAATCGTGGCCTTCGATACCCTGAATGAACTGGGCACCATGAATGCCTGCCGTGAAAAGGGACTCATCCGATCCGAAGGCAAAGAATATGTGATGCAGGATGGAGATGTAACCCTCTTCCGTTTCAATGTTTGATTTTATATGCCGCTTCCCATGCCGGGGCGGCATTTCTGCATTCGCTAGCACCACATAAATCACGGATGTACGTTCCGTACAGGAGGAATTCCATGAAAATATTGGTCTTTGGATCCTTAAATATTGATCATGTTTATCAAATGGATCATTTTGTTCAGGCTGGTG
The DNA here is from genome assembly GCA_015056265.1 of Clostridiales bacterium. GTDB lineage: Bacteria > Bacillota > Clostridia > Christensenellales > Aristaeellaceae > RUG563. Next base: position 1,264 of record SVGR01000174.1, on the reverse strand, counting down.
AAACCGTAAGCGCTCTGGATTATCAGAAAAATGAAGGCGGAAAAGGGCTGAATCAGGCCATTGCCCTTTCAAAAGCCGGTCAGGAAACGTATATTGCCGGGGCTATCGGTCAGGACGGCCTGTTTCTGCAGGATTTACTTCAGTCAGGCGGCGTAAATACCCGTCACCTCCAAATCGTCAGTCATCCCACGGGACACGCCATCATTCAGGTGGACAGACAGGGCCAGAATTGTATTTTCATCTGCGGCGGCGCCAATCAACAAATCTCGCAGCAAATGATGGATGATATCCTTGCGCAGTTTTCTGCCGGGGATTATATTCTTATGCAGAATGAAATCAGCAATGGGGATTATCTGGTCCGTGCCGCCCATGCGCGGGGCATGCATGTGATTCTCAATCCCTCTCCTCTCTCCCCTGCACTGATGGATTGGCCGCTGGAATTGGTGGAATGGTTCATTCTCAATGAAATCGAGGGCGCTGCCCTTTCCGGAAAAGATTCACCGGATGATATGCTGGATGCATTGCTTTCCGCTTATCCCAAAGCGCATATCGTTTTAACTCTGGGCGGCGACGGCGCCGTTTATGCAGACGACCATGAGCGCCTGCATCAGCCTGCCATTTCCGTTCAGGCGGTGGATACCACAGCCGCCGGGGATACATTTACCGGTTATTTCTTCCATGCTATTCTGGCCGGGTATTCTGTTTCCGCTGCGCTGAAAGAGGCCGCCGTTGCCGCCTCCATTGCCGTCAGCCGTCCCGGAGCCGGACGCTCTATCCCCCTTTATGCCGAAGTAAAAGCGCAATTGGCAAATCAGCAATAATAAATTCCTCTTTCATCAGGAGGAGAATATAAGTATCTTACGATTAATGGCAAGCATCATCTGCTCCAGATAATTCTGTAAATGCAAAATGCCGGACTGTTTTTGAACTGCCCCAGAATAAACGGACTGCACAAAAAAGCCGGTATGTAGGAAAGAAACGAGATCAACAGGAGTGCCGAAGCGAGAGCGGAGGCGCTCCTGTTTTCGACTGAATGCGTTCGGAGTTGTAGAAAGCGATATAGCTGTCAATGAGCGACCTGGCAAGTCGGAAGGACGTCAGCTTGTGTCTGTAGATACACTCGGTTTTGAGGATAGAGAAGAAATTCTCGGCCATAGCATTGTCATAGCAGTTACCACGTCTTGACATGGAGGGCGTAATGCCGTAAGATTGAGTCAGGTTGTAATACGCCTGGGAAGTGTATTGAAAACCTTGGTCGCTGTGG
>SVGR01000036.1 GCA_015056265.1 Clostridiales bacterium | reverse complement strand
CTGGTGAAATTCCGAAGGGCGCCCAGATAATTGCCCAGGGTAATATTGCCTGAGGGCTGAATGCCCGAAAATACTACTTTCCGTTTTTCGTTTGCGTTTTCCATGATACATCGATCCCTTCCGTGAAACTTTTTTCATTATATCATGTTTTCGGGGGTCTGTAAAGCGGGATTCATCAAAGAAAAAACAGGAGATATCTGGCATAATCGGCAAATGTGTGGTATACTATGCTTCCATAAAAATTTAAAAAGGAGAAATGCCCGTGTTTAATATCGGATGGGTGGATATTTTGATTCGTATTGGGGCGGCCGTATTGGTCGGCGGCATTATTGGGGTGGAGCGTGAACATAAAAACCGCCCTGCCGGCATGCGCACCAATGTACTGGTATGCTTGGGATCATGCATTATTGCGATGATGGAATGCCTGCTCCGGCAGGAAATGATGAAGATGGATCCGGATGGTAATGTATCCATGACGGTGGGCCGGCTCAGTGCCCAGGTGATCAGCGGTATCGGTTTCTTAGGCGCAGGCACCATCTTCATTGCCCAGAAGAAAATCACCGGCCTCACCACCGCCGCCAGCTTATGGACGGTGGCCTGCATGGGCTTGCTGATCGGTTTTGGTTTCTATTGGGTGGCAGGGGCTTGCTGCGCCATTGTTGTGGTGGTACTGGTCATCATGCAGCGGGTGATCCGGGTAAACGCCATGAAGCGGGTGGAGGTGCGTTTCACCCACCGGACGGAAACACTTGCTTATATCAATCAGTTCTTTGAAAAAAACCAGGTAAAGGTGCTGGATGTGGACTTCCACATTGAATCCCTGGATGAAGGCGACGATGCGGAAAAGAACCTCTACACTAATCTGTATACTTTGCATCTGCCCACCCATTTCGGCTATATTGATATTGTGAATTATCTATCTGAAAATCCCCATATTCAGGTGGTGCGCACCCGGAATACATAATAAAAAAGCGCTGCGGTATGCTACCGCAGCGTTTTTTACAGGCTTTTGAGAATGAAATCCATGTAGTCATCCACAATCTTAATATCGGTGAACTGATAGAGCATCCGGGTGCCCACGGCATCCTCGATTTCGTTGAGGTATGCCCGGCCCTGATGGAAAACAAAATCCACGCCCACCAGGGCAGGCTTAAGAAGCGCCACTGCATGGGCGGCTATTTCCTGCATTTTATCGGTGAGACAGGTGGGCCGTGCCTGGCCGTGCAGGCCGAAATTGCTGCGGAAATCCCCATCGGAATATCGCTCCATGGCCTGCACCAGCATTCCGCCCAGGAAATAGGCACGCACATCTCTTCCGGGGGTATCACAAAGGGGCTGCACCACCGCTGTATCCGGGGCGATCAGGGCCAGCTTCGAAAGGTATTCCTGTTCATTTGCGCACAGATACACCTGCCGCCCGCCGCAGCCGCCGCTTGCTTTTACCACCACCGGATAATCAAAAGGATGGCATGGACAATCGGGCCTGACGAAGGCGGTGTCCAGGCAAGGCAGCCCATGCTGAACGAAAAAAGCATGGGTTTTTTGCTTGTCGTTGCAGATGGCGGAAACATCTGCGCTGTTGAAAACCCGGACGCCCATCCTTTCCAGATGCCGGGAAAGATCGGGACGCATGCACCGCACCACGGCAAAAACCGGCTTTTCAGGATAGAGGAAGCATGCGCCGCCCTGCACCCCGAAGGCGATTTCCCGGGTGGTGATGAGCTGCAGCTCCACCTGATGCTGCCTGGCTGCCTCCAAAAAGAAGTCGATAAAGGTTTGGTTTCTGGGGATGTTATTCTCTTCGTAAATCAGCCAGCCCCGCATACAGCCTCCTGAACATGGGCAAGAATGGCCCCGGCGATATCCTGATGGGTGAGCGCTGCCAAGGCGGTGAAATGAGCATTGGAATTGACCTCGCAGATCAGGGGCCCTTGCTTTCCGTGCAGGATATCCACCCCGGCGAAGGAAAGGCCCAGGGCGCTGCAGGCCTGGGCGGCAAGGGCAATTTCCTCTTCCATGGGGGTATAGGGCAAGGCACTGCCGCCATTTTGGATATTGGCACGGAAATCCTGGTTATTGCGCCGTTCCATGGCGGCGATGCACTTGCCGCCCGCCATATACAGCCGGATATCCCGGCCGGCACATTCCTGAATAAATTGCTGCATCAACAGGGGAGCGCCTGCCTTTTCGCCGAGGATGCGTTCAGCCTCCCCCCGGTTACGGGCCAGATATACCTGCTGGCCGAAGGAGCCGCAGCCCTCTTTGATTACCATGGGATAGGAAAGAATCTGTTCCGCCGCCGTCAGAAATGCCATATCCGGATAGCCGAGCCCGGGGAAGGTGGCGGGGCAAAGAATGGTTCTGGGCATGGGCAGCCCTGCTTTTTCCAGGCAGAGGTGGGTGAGGGTTTTGTCATCGCACAAGGCAATGCTGAGGGCGCTGTTGAATACCTTCATGCCCAGCTGCTCCAGCTGCAGGGCCAGGCGGATATCCTTATCCCAAAAGAGTACGAAATCCGGCATTCCTTCCTCTTTCATCATGGATAGAGGGTGAAGGACGCAGTGCATCTGGGCGTTGGTGCGCTTCTCCAGGCGGATATTCAGCCGCTCGGCGGCGCGGGAAAGCAGCGCCTCCATTTCTGCCATGGAAGCGCTGTGCCAGAAGGCATTGACGATCAGCAGCCCTTGCAGATTATTCTTCATCATACCATTTGCGTTTGGGGGGCAACGCCACCAGCAGTCGAAGCCCCGGCAGCATGGAAAGCAGCAGCACCATCAGCGAAAGGAAGCCGAACACTGCCCAGATGATCCATTCATCCACCAGCATGCCGATATTCAGCTGTGCAATGAAACTGCAGATCGCCTCATAGCCCAGGAACAGCAGCACCCCAAAGAAAATAGGCAGCATAATCAAAAGCAGCATACCCACCAGCCGGGCGAAGCCGATCAGTGGCCGCCGGGGCGGGGGAGCGGGAGGTGCAGGAGGAGCAGGCTGCGGAATGGGCGGGGGAATATCATCTGCCGGCATCCGAACGGCCCGGGCGGCTTCCTGGCGGGCTGCCGCTTCGGTTACCCGGGGAGAGCGGATGGGATCTGGATTCTGCACCGGAGGGGTCACATTAGGGGAGAGATGGGGCTGACGGTTGGTCTGGTTCTCCCATTCATCTTCAGCGCGGCGGGGGGCAGAGGCAAAGCGCCCGGCTGAGCGGGGCGCGCCGCAATGCTCACATAAAGAGAAGGTTTCCCTGTTTTCATTCTGACAGCGGCGACAAATCCACATGTAATTCATCCTTTGCAAAATTTTTTAACCGGGCATTACATGAAAAGCAATTACACGAGTTCCAATTCATCTGCAGAAAGAAGAAGAGGCAGTTTGCAGGAAGGCTTATCCAGATAGAAATAGGATACGCAGCTTAGATCATCCTGCAAAGGCAGATACCGCCAATCCTTGCGCCAGCCAAGGGCCTGAATGGTAATGCGAATATTTTCTTTAAAATAAATAGGATCGGTGATATGGAATCGGTACAGGCCAAAGCGCGTCTGAGAGCGGTAGAGCCCATCGGGACGGATTACCTGACACAGGCCGGAATAGGGAGTGGTGAATTCTTCATAACGATGGGTAGCGTGGTTTTCAAAATTATAGGAACCGCAGAAATAATCCTCCGTGCCGGTATAGCAGATGGAGGGATATTCTGTATCACCATCCAGATACATTTTTACTTCACCTTCACCCCACCACCCGGAATTATTTGAGCCCCAGATCATATAGGTGCCAGCGAACTGGCCTTTTCCCTCAATGCCGTCCAGCATGGTGAAAACCTGCTGGTAGGGCAGGGGATTCACCCGGCGGAACTGGGCGTGGAAATAAGCGGCATTGGGATCCACGGGCTTTCTGATATAGTTGATCTGGTAGTATATGGTTACCTGATCGGGGTTCCTGTTCTCCAGGGTAATACGGAAACCTTTGCGGAAGGGCATGGTCCAATAGCAGTTGAAAGCGGAGCCGGGATTGACACAGATGGGCAGAGAACGAATGGGAGCGTACTCATTCAAGCCGTTTCCAAAGAAATCTCCCAAGGGGCATTCCACTGCCGGGGTTTCCTCTCCGTCCCAGTAGATACGGAGAATCTGTCCGCGCCAGATGCCGGTGGGGGTCAGCCAGATCTGGCGAATTTCGCCCTGATCGTTCACATCGGCCAGGGTCAGCGTTTCGCCGGCAGGGATGTGGAAATAGGGATTAACCTTCCAGCCGGTGCCAAGATCCCTTGCGGCATTCCGCGCAGTGCCCATTTCCAGGGGCGTGGCGCCGCCTTTTCCTTTTTCACCGGTAAGATTTTCGGGAGAAACAGAGATGGTTTCGTAATCCGGATGAAGCTGAGAAAGCTGATTCAACATGATCCTTTCCTCCGCATGCCCCAAAATCAATCGCCAAAGGAAATCCCCATATCCCGGGCGACCTGCACCATCTGATGATCTGTGGGCACCAGCTTGGGCACGCCCGCGATTTCGGACAGTTTATTGTGGGTGATGGTATTGCCGACCAGGGCCACGGTCACGCCGTATTCTTCTTTGGCGATCAATTGGGCGGCATGGACGCCGAACTGGGTGGACAGCACCCGGTCATAGGCGGAGGGAGAGCCGCCCCGCTGAATATGGCCGGGCAGCACGGGCCGGGCCTCCACCCCCACCATATCGCAAAGCTCCTTGGCGATGCGGTTGGCAATGCCGTGGAAGCCGGTTTCCTGGCGATAAGCTTCCCGTTCCTTTTTCTTCATCTTGGCTTCTTTTTTGTCCATGGCGCCTTCGGCCACCGCCAGAATGGAGAAGGCCTTTTTGCTGTTGGCCCGGGCCTCTACCACCTTAGCCACTTCCTTGATATCATAGGGGATTTCGGGCAGCAGCACCACGTCTGCGCCGCCGGCCAGGCCGGAATAGAGGGTAAGCCAGCCGGCCTTGTTGCCCATGATTTCAATCACCATGCACCGGCCGTGGGAGGCGGCGGTGGTATGGATGCGGTCGATCACGTCGGTAGCGATATCCACGGCGGTATGGAAGCCGAAGGTGAAATCGGTGCCGTAAAGATCGTTATCGATGGTCTTGGGCAGGCCAATCACGTTCAGCCCCTCTTCTGCCAGCAGATTGGCAGTTTTATGGGTGCCGTTACCCCCCAGGGTGACCAGGCAATCCAGCTTCATTGCGGCGTAATTTTTCTTCATGGCCGCCACTTTATCGATTTTATCATCTTCAATCACCCGCATATTGCGGAAGGGTTGGCGGCTGGAGCCCAGAATGGTGCCGCCCAGGGTGAGAATGCCGGAAAACTGGCTGCGCTTCATTTCCTGCCATTCGCCGTGAATCAGGCCACGGTAACCGTCCCGGATACCAACAATTTCCGCATCAAACATTTCATAGGCTGCCCGGGCAACGCCGCGGATGGCGGCGTTCAGGCCGGGGCAATCGCCGCCGCTGGTCAAAATACCGATTCTGCGCTTCATAATGCACACTCCTTTTGTTTGTTTTTTGCGGGGCAGCCGCTTTTGTATCAAAAGCGGCCACCCTCCCCTCCGAAAACAGGCTGGGATATTTTTTGAATTTTTTCTATCAGCATTCTTTCCCGGTTTCAATCAGCTGGGGCACACCGCCGCTTTTTGGCGTTCCGTTTTATCCCCATGGGGTTTCTTGAGGAGGGTGTGGGAGGGGTGTTTTTTTCCGAAAAGAAATCCCCTCCCGCAAAAACCTTACTTTTTCAGCCCCAGCAATCCCAACAGGGAGCGTGTGAGACTGCGGCCCATTTCCCGGCCGGCGCCGGTAGCGGCGGATTTGGTGAAGGAATCCAGCAGCTGTTCACCGACGGACATTTCGCTGCGCTTCTTGGCCACTTTCTTGGGCTTTTTGGGCTTTTCGGCGGCGGGCTGGACTGCTGTCGGAGCGGGCTGCCGCACGGGATAGGCGGGGGCAGCGGGCACCGGATAGGCAGGCTGACCGGCCATGGTGGGCAGCGCCTGCTCTTCATACTGACCGGTGGCAGGATTGAACACCCGGAAGGCCACCGGCTGATAGACGGGCTGAGGCGCCGGGGCGGCAGGCTGGGCTTCCTGGGCGGTGGGCAGGGGGCGCACCACCTGAGTCTGCTGCAAGCCCTGCTGAGTGAACTGCCGGGAGAGGATCTCATAGGCGCTTTCCCGGTCAAAGGCCTGATCGTACTTCTGGCCGATCAGATCGGTTTCGATGAAGGTGCGCCGCAGGTCATCGGAAATGGCGCCGATGTGGGACTGGGGCGGCAGGATGGTGGCCCGCTGCACGATGGAGGGGGCGCCGTCCTCCTGCAGGAAGGAAAGCAGCGCTTCGCCGGTGGAAAGCTGGGTCAGGGCGTCTTCTGTATCGAAGGCGGGATTTTCCCGGAAGGTCTGGGCGACGGCCCGCACGATCTTCTGCTCCTGAGGCGTGAAGGCACGCAGGGCATGCTGCACCCGGCCAGCCAGCTGGGAAAGCACGGAGGAAGGAATATCGGTGGGATTCTGGGTAATGAAATATACGCCCACGCCCTTGGAGCGGATGAGCCTGATCACCTGCTCAATGCGCTCCAGCAGCGTCTTGGAGCAATCGTCAAAGAGAAGATGGGCTTCGTCAAAGAAGAATACCATCCGGGGCTTGTCGCTGTCCCCCTGCTCGGGCAGCAATTCATAAAGCTCGCCCAGCATCCACAGCAGGAAAGCAGAATACATGGCAGGCTTGCGGAACAGCTTATCTGCGGAGAGGATATTCACCATGCCGTTTCCGTTTTCGTCCAGGCACAGCCAATCGGTGATATCCAGGGCAGGCTCGCCGAAGAAGACGTCGCCGCCCTGATCTTCCAGAATGGCGATGGCCCGCTGCATGGCGCCCACGGTGGATTTGGCCACATGGCCGTAATCCAGGGTGTACTGGGCGGCATTTTCCCCCACATAGGCCAGCATGGCTTTTACGTCTTTGAGATCCACCAGCAGCATGCCTTCATCATCCGCAATGCGGAAGATGATGTGCATCACGCCGGTCTGGGTTTCATTCAGGCCCAGCATCCGGGAAAGCAGCAGGGGACCCATTTCGCTGACGGTGGTGCGGATAGGATGGCCCTTTTCGCCATATACATCCCAGAAGGTGACGGGGCAGGAACGGAAGGAAAAGGAAGGAACGCCGCATTTTTCCAGGCGTTCGTCGATTTTTTTATTGCCTTCGCCGGGTTTGCAAAGCCCTGCCAGATCGCCCTTCACATCCGCCAGAAATACCGGCACGCCCAGCTGGGAAAAGCCCTCCGCCAGCACCTGCAAGGTAACGGTTTTACCGGTGCCGGTAGCGCCGGCGATGAGCCCGTGCCGATTGGCCATGGAGGGCAGCAGGCTTACTGCCCCTTCATTGGATGTGCCCAGCCAGATATTATTGTTGAGAAGCATAAGGATATCCTCCCTTTTTCTGGGGAAATCTATTTCTGAGGGCAGTGGGGGCGCCTCCTGCACACTGGCATCACCATTGTCCGGGGGGCAGCATTTTTTTTGCTTTCAGAAAAGGATTTCCCATGTATTTTGTTGATAGGCATGATGCGGTGGATCACTGCCTGATTATATTTTTTGATATAGCATGGCCGCCGCTTGGGCGCTGATGCCTTCTCCTCGGCCTTCATAGCCCATTTTTTCAGTGGTGGTGGCCTTGACGGATACATTTTCCAGGGGGATTTTTAATGTTTCCGCAATGCATTCCCGCATTTGGGGGATATAGGGGGCCAACTTGGGGGCCTGCGCCAGGATGGTGATATCTGCATTGCCGATCTCAAAGCCTTTTTCCCGGATACGCTTGGCGGCCTCGGCCAGCAAAATCAGGGATGAAATGCCCTTGTATTTGGGATCGTTATCGGGAAACAGTTTTCCGATATCGCCCATGGCGGCGGCGCCCAGCAGGGCGTCGGTGAGGGCATGGAGGGCGGCGTCGGCGTCGCTATGGCCCAGCAAACCTTTTTCATAGGGCACCAAGACGCCCCCCAGCCACAATTCCCGGTTTTCCACCAGGCGGTGGGCATCAAAGCCCGTGCCGATCCGGGGCAGCAGCATTCCTTCCGTCATTTTCATATCCTCCGGGGAGGTTAATTTGATGTTGTCATAGGCGCCCATCACCAATTGCACCGGGAACCCGGCCGCTTCCATCAGGGCGGCGTCATCAGTATAGCGGGCGCCAGCCCGTTTATGAGCCAGCAGCAGATCGGATACCCGGAATCCCTGAGGTGTCTGCACCTGGAAAAGGGAGGAACGATCGGGGGTTTCCAGCACCAGCCCGTGCGCATCTGCCTTTTTAATGGTATCCCGGGCGGGAACGGCAGCCACGCCGCTGCCCTTTTCCTTTACGCTGTCAATTACCTGCCGGATGATTTCGCCGGTCACAAAGGGCCGGGCGCCGTCATGAATGAGGGCGATCCGGGCGTCTTCCGGCAGCGCCTTCAGCCCGCAGAGGGCGGATGCCTGCCGGTCTTCTCCGCCGGGAACGATGGCGAAAACGGATTCGTGATGGGAAGTGAGCGCCTGACGGAAGATGTGCTCCTCTCCGGCTTTTACCACCAGCACAATGCCCGCAACCCAGGGCCGGAACGCCCGGATGCAGCGGATGACGGCGGGCACGCCTCCCACGCTCAGCAGGGTTTTATTGCTTTTCGCTCCCATTCGGGTGCCGCTGCCGCCGCAGAGAATCAGCGCATAGGCCCCCATATCATTCATCCTCCGAAAGCAAACGGATTATGGTTTCGTAAATTTCCCCGGCTCGCTTGGCCCACCGGGCAGCCATCTGATTGCCCATTTCCTGACTGGGCAGGGACAGAGAAAGCCGCAGCATATCCATATCTTGCTCTACCAGGGAGAGGGTCAGTTCACATTCTCCCCGGGGCATCTGATGGATTTCGTGGCGGTACTGGGCCTGCTCCCGGAAGCGCTGCTTCCATTCGGCACCCTGCTGGGCGAGAAGGGATTTTACGCTCCTGGGTACCCGGCTGCCAAAGAGAGAAAGGGCTTCCCTGCCGGCATCGGTGAGGCTGTACTGATTGCCTGCCTGTTTTTTCAGGCGCGCTGCTTGTCCCCGGTCGCATAGGTCATTGAGGGCAAACATCATATCAAAATAATTCATCAGATCGTATTCAAACAGGAATTGCAAAAGCTGCAGATCAGTGCAGGGGGCGAAATAATCCAATGCAAAAAGCACGATCAGCCGCTGCTCATCATCGGGCGTGCGGCGGGGCGTATGAAGCGACATGCCATTCCTCCGTATCATTTTATAGAACCACTTTTATATATTCTGAAAAAACCGGCGTTTTCCTGCCTTGTGGCATCGATCCTGCGAAAAAGACTTTTTCAGTACAATCGTATGGCCCGCCTCCATCTTGCGGCGTTGGAAAAAGAGGCGTATAATGAAAGATACAAAAATGCGGGAGGAAGAATCATGAAGAATTATGCCCTGGAATATATCATGAAGCTGTTGTCTATTCCGTCTCCCACCGGCTATACCAAAGAGGCGGCGGATTACCTGATGAACACCCTGGAGGCGCTGGGGTTTGCCCCGGAAAAGGACCGGAAGGGCTGCGTGATGTGCTGTCTGGGCGGGGAAGGAAACGGTATTCTTCTGTCCGCTCATGTGGATACGCTGGGGGCCATGGTGCGCTCCATCAAGGGCAGCGGCCGCATCCGCTATACCCATATCGGCGGCTGGCAGGACGCCACCGTGGAAAATGAAAATTGCTTGGTACATACCCGGGATGGAAAGGTCTACAGCGGTACCGTCCAATCCGTAAAGGCCAGTCAGCATGTCTATCCCGGCATGGGCGCCGATCCCCGAAGCGAGGATACCCTGGAAATCGTACTGGATGAAGAAGTGAAGTGCGCTGCCGACGTGGAGGCGCTGGGCATTGAAACGGGCTGCTATATCTCCTGGGATCCCCGGACGGTGTTGACCGAATCGGGCTATCTCAAGAGCCGGCATCTGGACGACAAGGCCAGTGCCGGGATGCTGCTGGCCCTGGCCCGGATGGTATCCGAGGGGAAGATTACCCTAAAGCGGCGGGTATATATTTTGTTTACCGTGTTTGAAGAGGTGGGCCATGGCGGCTCCATCCATTTGCCCCAGGATGTGCGGGATATGCTGGCAGTGGATATGGGGTGCGTGGGGGACGATTTGAAATGTGATGAAACCATGGTATCCATCTGCGTGAAGGATTCCTCGGGCCCCTTCCATTATGAAATGACGGGCGAATTGATCGCTACCGCCAAAGAAAACGGCATCCAATATGCAGCGGACGTGTATCCCTCCTATTCCTCTGACGCCGCCGCTGCCCTCCGGGCCGGCAACGACGTGCGCTATTCCCTCATCGGCACCGGGGTGTTTGCTTCCCACGGCTATGAGCGTACCCATGTGAAGGGCATTGGTAATACCTGCAAACTGATTGAAAAATATCTGGATCGGTAAAGCCGGATCCCTACCTTTGTCAATGATTTGAGGCCAGAGGAAAATTTCTCTGGCCTGTTTATTTGCCGCGGCTGCGCAATTGACAATCGTCGGGGAATGGAGTATTATGATAAATGGTACAATAATGCCTGAAGGGAGATTTTTATCATGGAAAATACCGTAACCAAGGATATGACCATCATTGAAGTGCTGAACATGCATCGGGGCACTGCCCGCATTTTTATGGAATTTGGCATGCACTGCCTGGGCTGCCCCCATGCCACCGGCGAATCCCTGGCGGGCGCCTGCATGGCCCATGGCGCCAATGTGGATGAACTGGTGCATCAGCTGAACGAATTCCTGGCCAACGCCAAATAATCATGGAAGTGCGCGACGCAGGGGAAGCCCTGTATATCGCCTGCGAAATGGAAAAGCGGGCCATCCGCCTGTATGAAAGGGCGCTGATCGTCTTCGGCGATGGGGATTGCCGGCAGGCCATCGGCCAGATTCTTTCGGATGAACGCAATCATCTGGCCCAGTTTTCTGCCCTGGGGGCTGAAGCCCCTGGGTTTGAAAGGGCCCAGGTGCTGGCGGCCCAGGCGGCGGATGTGCTCTTTTCCGGCGGGCTGATGGAGGCCCAGCGCAAGGGGGCCTTTGCTTCTCCGGAGGCTTTATTTGCATATGCCGCGGCGGAGGAAGCCGGCGCTGTGGAACGCTACGGCCAGTTTGCCAAGCAATTGACGGGCAGTGCGGGGGAGGCCTTTGCCGCCATCTCCCTGGAGGAAAAGGGCCATTACGCCAAGCTTTCCTATTTGGCCGGACAAGAGAAATGAGGAAAATTGCATGAATCAGCCGACGGTTGCATCCCTGATGCGGGATACAAAATTTGAAGGCTTTTTGTTAGTGCGCGCTTCCGAGCAGCGCACTTCTTCCAATGGGGGCAAATATCTGGATATGACGCTGTGCGATACCTCCGGGGATATCAACTGCAAAATGTGGGACGGCACCGTTCCGCCTCCCAGGCAGGGCAGTATCATCAAGGTGCGGGGCACCGTGCAGGAATACAACGGCCGGCTGCAGATGCGCATCGAGCGGCTGCGCAATCCCTCTGCGGAGGATCAGGTGGATATCGCCCAGCTGATGCCTTGCGCGCCCGAACCAGCTGAGGATATGATGGCGGAAATCAATCGAACCATCGACCGGATGAAGACCCCCGATCTCAAGGGCATCATGCGGGAAATGATCCGCATGTGCGGGGATAAGCTGATGTATTATCCTGCTGCGCAGCGGGTGCATCATGCGGAGCGCAGCGGTCTTTTGCATCATACTCTGGGGGTGCTCCGGGCAGCGGAAAGGATTCTGCCTCTTTATCCTTTCCTGGATGGGGATTTGCTCCGTGCCGGGGCCATCGCCCATGATTTGAGCAAGACCATGGAATTTCTCAGCGATGAGGCGGGCAATGTGGCGGATTATTCGGTGGAGGGTCAATTGCTGGGCCATCTGGTGCACGGGGTTTCCCAGGTGCAGGAAGCGGCCCGCCGGGCCGGAGTTTCCGGGGAATATGTGATGCTGCTTTCCCATATGGTGATCAGCCATCATGGGGAGCCGGATCACGGCAGCCCCAAGCTGCCCATGTTTGCCGAGGCGGAAATGCTGCATCTGCTGGATGATATGGACGCCAAGATGAACGAGATGGAGGGCGTGCTGCGCCGCACCCCGGCCGGGGCCTTCAGTGAAAAGATCTGGACGCTGGACCGACGGCTTTATCATCCCCGTACCCATCAGGAGGCGGAAAACGCCGCTATGACCGCCCTTCATTCGGATGATGACCGGGCATATTCCGGATTGTTGTAAAAAGATGGCGGTAATGCTGGGCTTTTTCCCTGAAATCAATACAAAATGCTTGACGATAGATGAAGAAACTGTTACAATAATATAAACACACGGGCTCATTTTGCCCATTTGGGCGGAAAGAGCGCCAAGGAGGTTTCTTCTGATGAAAAGAATGTTATTTGCGGCAGTGCTGCTGGCGCTGTTGGTTGCCCTGGCAGGATGCACTTCTTCCGAAAACAGCGGAATCAAAGAAGGGGCGGCTGTTCCCCCCAGCGTTTCTGTGTATCGCAGCAATCAGGGCGCTGCTCAGCAGGATCAGGGTACGGACTATCAGCCCAGCACCGGCAGGGATACCTATGGCAATTCTGTGCAGGTAGGCGCTACGCCCATTCCCATCGATCCTGTGGATATGCCTACCCCCACCCCCCGGCCTTCTCTCACCTTTGAATATGGTGCTGTCAGCGCGGATCGCTTGGGCATTTCCTTTGAGGCGCCTCAGGGCTGGTATGTGGATATGAGCGACAGCAGCATGGTGGTGCTCACCGATCCCAATGCCTATGACGGCTTCAATGCCAATATGACCATCCGTATCCAGAATGTCTCTTCCGATTATAATCTTTCTGATGTGAAGGAAGAGGTTCGGGCTATGCTGAAGGAAATTGGCCAGTATAACTTTATCGAATGGAGCACCAGCACCCTGGATGACCGTACACTGATGAATCGGGATGGCTATTATGCCAATTATCGTGGTACGTATTATGACGGCACTGTTGTTCGGGGCCGTGTGATGGTGGCGCTGCTGGACGGCAACCGGATCATCACGGTACATATGGCTGCCCCTGGCTGGTTCAATGAAAGCTATATGAATGTGGTGGCCCATTTCCGGGATACGCTTCGGGCCCTGTAAATCTTTGATCATTTTCCGTCTGCCCGGCGGAGCGGCAGCCGCTGGCATGCAATCTGCATCCCCTGCGGCTGCTTTTTATTTGAGGAGTATGTGATGATGAAAAGTTTTTTGATTCTTCTGCTGTGCATGGCGCTGCTCATTCCCGGCGCCCAGGCGGAAAAGTACAGCGCCCTGCCACCCTTTCAGCAGTTCACCCAGCGGATTATGCCCCGGGAATACCTGCGGGATGATGTGTATGTGCAGTGTACCTATCCCGAAACGGCCAATCCCCAGGTGAATGAGGAAATGCGCATTCTCATCGACGGCATGGCAGAGGCAGGCAGGCCTTTCATTCCCCAGGGGCGCACAGATTTGATGCCTGGGTATCTGGATGTGGGGGCATATGCTTTCCGTACCGGGGAAAAATGGATGAGCTTTCTGGCTGTATCCCGTATCGCCTGGGAGCGGCAGCAGATTTATGTGGATTTTGACGCCCGTGTGTATAATGTTGAGACGGGAGAAAGGATAATCATTTCCCATCTTTTTGGGACAGAAAGCCCGGCCTGGGATATGCTGCAGCAGGCGGTGCGTCAGCAATTGACTGCCTATTTTGACGGGGAAGAACCGAATGGGGATGTGCTGGAGGAACTGTGTACCCGGGAAAGCATCGAAAATACGCCCTTCACCCTTACACCTGCCAAACTGACGCTGCATTATCGGGCGGATCAATTGTACCCTGGTAAAAACACCCTGATGCATGTGAACCTGTATTATCGGGATCTGCGTCCCCATATGACGGAGGCGGGCCTGGAAATCACCGATAACAGCGGCTATAAAATGGTTGCCCTCACCTATGACGACGGGGGGGCACGGGGATCCAGCCTGAATCTGATGAACGCGCTGCGCAATCATGGGGCTAATGCCACCTTTTTTATCGTGGGCACCACCATTCGCAACAATTATGATGTGCTCAGCCGGGAACATGACGCCGGCTTTGCCGTGCAGAGCCATAATTATGAGCATGTGTATGACAATGTTACCCCCGATCGGGTGCAGAAGTGGAAGCAGAAATTCGATAAGGAAATGAATGCTGTCTTCGGGCTGCGGCCTGCCTATATGCGGGCACCGGGTGGGAAGTATCTGGGCTTTGTGAAGGGTGATGTTGGGCTGCCCATGTTTCATTGGACGGTGATTGCTGATGATTCCGGTAGAACCGATGTGGAAGCAATTGCCCGCCGGGTGCTCAATAACGCCAAGGATGGCAGCGTGGTGCTGATGCACGATTTGAACAGCCATGCCCATCAGTATTCCGAAATCATTCTGCAGGATATGGAAAGCCGCGGCTTCCTTTTTGTAACGGTGGATGAGCTGTTTTCTCACTACGGCATTCCACTGGAGCCCAATACCCTCTATTATAGCTGTGAAGAAGTGGTCATGGGCCAGGAACCCCGGATAATCCCTGCTCCGTAAGAGGGAAAACACTGCTGTTTCGGGGATGTGTTGGATTTTTTCCGTACGCCGGATGCCTGGCATACGGGAAATACAGAAAATGGCGAGAGAAAAGCTTCCTTTTTCTCTCGCCATTTTTGATTGTTTGCTTTTCTTGCAGAAAAACCAAAGAATGAATGTGTTATGCATTTTGCTACAGCGGAATCCGGAAAATGCGATTGCCTGCGCAGCTTTCTGCTTCGCCGTCCTTCTACGCCTCTTACTTCATTTCTGCGGCTGCTTTTTGGGCGGGCAGACACTGGGTGAAACGGGCGGTGTAGGCATTGAAGCCCTGGACGTCCTCGGCGTCAGGCTGGGCGGTTGCGCCGGAAGCGGCGGCGAATACTTTCTCATTCAGGTATTCTTCCAGGGTTTCTCCATTCCTGTTGGCCCGATAGGCGGCCAGCAGCGCCATACCCCAGGGGCCGCCTTCTCCGGCGGTTTCCATCACGGTAACGGGGGTATTCAGGGCAGCGGCCAGGATGTTCTGCCCGGTACCCTTGGTCTTGAAATATCCGCCGTGGCCCAGCAGGCTATCGATCTGCACCTGTTCCTTTTCCAGGATATCCATGCCGATTTTCAGGGAAGCCACTGCGCCGGAGAGCAGGCTTCGGGCAAAATTCTGGAAAGTGACCCGGGCGTCGGGGGTGCGCAGCAGCATGGGCCGGCCCTCTGCCAGGCCGGTTACCGGCTCACCGGAAAGATAATTGATATTCACAAAACCACCGCAGTCCTTTTCTCCATCCATGGCGGATTGGAAAATGGCGGTATAGATATCATTCATGGAGGTATGAAGCCCGGCTGCCTCGGCAAAGCCCTTCATTATACCGGCCCAGGCATTGATATCATTGGTGCAGTTATTGCAGTGCACCATGGCCACGGGCTTGCCGGTGGGGGTGGTGACCATATCGATTTCGGGATATACTTTGGACAGGGACTTTTCCAGCACGATCATGGCAAAAATGGAGGTGCCTGCAGACACGTTGCCGGTGCGGGCGGCCACAGAATTGGTGGCGGTCATGCCGGTGCCGGCGTCCCCTTCGGGAGGGGCCATGAGGGCGCCGGGCTTGAGATTCCCTGCGGGATCCAGCAGCTTGGCGCCCTGCTCCGTCAGCATGCCTGCGTCTTCGCCGGCAGAGGCTACCCGGGGCAGAATATCCTGCAGCTTAAAGGCATAGCCCTTTTCCGCGGCCTTTTCGTCAAACAAATCCATCATCCGCTGGTCATAATTGCCCGTTTCACTGTCGATGGGGAACATACCGCTGGCTTCACCTACGCCCAGCACCTTTTCTCCTGTCAGCTGCCAGTGAACATAGCCGGCCAGGGTGGTGAGGTGATGGAGCCGGGGCAGATGGGCCTCTTTTTTCAGCATGGCCTGATAAAGATGGGCAATGGACCAGCGCTGGGGGATATTGAAGCGGAGCAGTTCGGTCAGCTCTGCCGCAGCTTCTTCCGTCATGGTGTTGCGCCAGGTGCGGAATTCGCAGATTTGATTGCCTTCCTCATCAAAGGGCAGATAGCCGTGCATCATGGCGGATACGCCCATGGCCCGCAGGGCCGTCAGCTGCACCTGATATTTTTCCTGCACATCCTTTACCATATTGGCATACGCTTCCTGGATGCCCGCCCATACAGCGGAAAGGGAATACGTCCATACTCCGTTTACCAATTGATTTTCCCAGGTATGATCGCCGGAAGCGATGGGGGCATGATCTTCCCCGATGAGCACCGCCTTAATGCGGGTGGAACCCAGTTCAATGCCCAGAATTGCCTTGCCATTTTCAATCAGTTGCTTGATTTTCATGATATCCATGGGTAAAATCCTCCCTGTTCTGTTCCTTGGATATTCAGCTTCATTTGTCTGAGTATTTGCAGTACAGATTGATATCAGTATACATTATTTTCATTAAATTCGCAAGATTCCATACCATGAAAATAAAAGGGTGTTTATTAAGAATTACAACATATTGGAAAGCAGCGTCAAAACAATCAAGAGTAAAGGTGCCTCTATCGAAAGAGCACGAAAAAAGCAGGGCAATTTTGCATTTCAGAATGATTGATCGTATAATATTTTTATTCATTTTGTTCGCGGGGATTAATGATGTGCATCAGCATTCCAAACGATTGCTCCTTGTGCTCCTTGTGATCATTATGACAATGACCCTTACCGGCTGCGGCGGCCCGGAGGGAACCTATCATCAGGCGGAAAACCTGCTTGCCAAAGGGAAATATGCTGAGGCCGCAGAAAAGCTGGAAAGCATCAATGCCTATTCGGACGCCACCACCTTCGCCATGTATTGCCGTGCCTGTGCCCAGGCGGAGGCAGGGGATTATGAAACGGTGGTTGTGGCCTTTTCTGTGCTGGGCAATTATCGGGACAGCGCCCTGCGCAGCGTCTATTGCCTTGCCCGCATTGGCGAAAAAGAAGCGGCAGCTGCCGATATTTTGGCCTTGCAGGAAACAAAGGCGCTCTATGATTCCATCCCTTTGTTTCTGGATAGTACGGAACGAAGCGTTGCTTTGAATGCCCGCCTTCAGGAAGCCCAATATCTGGTCGCCATTGAAGCTGGGGAAAAAGGGGATTACGAAACTGCTTTTTCCATGTTCTAGCGGTAAAAAAAGATGGAAAATGGGGCCTGATCAATTCTTCCGGCGAAACTATTTATGGTTTTGGGGTAATTGGAAGGTAACATGGTGTTGCACTGTAAAAAATGCTATACATACAAAAATGGCCGCTGGCAAGTATGATGTAAAGGAAGGTTTTATCCTTCCAATCACATCATGACTGCGGCTTGTTTGTGGTGAATGGTAGCGGTTATGACGAAAGGAAAAAACCTTCGTCATAACCGCTATTTTCATTGCGAAAGGAGATGCCAACATGAAACACGAATCCGACCTAACCATCTCCTATACGAAAATCGGAGACTACTACTTTCCCAACATTGCCCTCCCACCGGATGCAGGGGACATTGGCATCTGGGGCAGGCGGCGCAAAGAGTTTCTGCGGAAGCATCACCCCATCCTGTTCAACGAGCTGCTGTTGACCGGCGAGTTGTCCAAGTATCTCGTTCAAGTCAATCAGGAAGCTATTGAGCGTCTGGAAAGCCTCATTGAGAGCATGAAGACCTCACAAGGTATTACCGAAGAACTCAAGGCCAGAGATCCAATGGCATGGGTAGGTGCCATGAACAACATCCGCGCCTGTGCGGAAGAAATCATCTATGCAGAGCTGGTGTATGTGTGATGAACGATCAGATCAAAACGCTGAACACTTACTTCTGGAATATGGGTAATGACATTGTTGACATTCGTCTGCTTGCTGAAGGTGCGCTGGCGCTGTATGAAGGGGATGCTTCTCCGCTTCATCCGTTGGGCATGAGAAACCATGAAGAAATCGCTGCCTCAGCCTTCGATACCATCGGGACAGCACTGTACGATCTGCGAAAGCGTATCGCAGAAATGCAAGAAAGCCACTTGGGTGTAACGATCAGGCAAACCGCAGAAACCAAAAGTGAATAGTATCCATCAAGCCCGACAGACCTGCTCTGCCGGGCTTTGCCTGTATGGCGCTGTAGACCCGCAAATCATGTCAATATCCGACTACTTATGCCGAAAACATAGACAGCTATCAATAGACAAGTTATAATGCACACGGATGAATCGTGATCTTTTCAAAAAAATTTGAAAAAGTTTTGAAATCCTGGAAAAAACAGCCCGTTTTCGTGCCCTATACTATGAGGGGGTAAAAAACTGAATGGAGGTGACAACTTTGTCCCTTGAACTAAAGATACCGGAAGCCGAGAATTACTTTGTGATTCCGGCCAGCAGCAACCTTCGCTGGCTGATGATGTTCTATGCACTGCCCAGAGAGCTGGTAGAAAAGCGTGCTTCCTATTTGAAGCTGCCGCGCAACATGCGCCCGATCATGAACTCCGATGAATACCGGAGCATGATCAACAACGACGCTTTTCTGGAGCTTATCTGGGATTGCTACGCATGGGCAGCCTGGCAGTACATCCTTGTTCCCGGCAAGAATGGCGAGTACAAGCCCATTCCAGGCGACTGGCGGAACTACTCCGGCGACTTCCCCATCTGGAGAATTGCGTACACGCTGGTGCACCATTTCAAGCAGATCATGGAGAAACGCACCAACTGGACGCTGCAGCGGCTGTTCGATCTGAAGAAGGATCAGGAATTGCCGTGGCTGGGATGGGGTCAGTTCAGCAACATCGTTGCTGTGATGACGGAAATCGCTATTGAGGAAAACAATCTTCAGCCTGTGATCGATGAAACCTGGCTTCATCGTCAGAATGCGGACTACGATGGTTCAAGCACGGTTCGCCGTGACTTTGAGAGGACGTGGAATCACAGTCGGAAGAGCGCACCCATCTCCATCGAGGATATGCTGGAGAACGGCACAGTGGTGGACGGCGAAACCCTCTACGATATTCCCGATCCGAGGGAATCGTTTGAGAACCATGTAGCATCCAGCATGCAGATCGAACAGTTCAAGGGAAAACTGACCGAGCAGGATCGGATTATCCTGCAAATGCGCAACGACGGCCACACCATGCAGGAAATTGCAGACAAGGTTGGCTATAAGACCCCCAGCGCAGTCAAGAAGCGGATCGAGAAGATCGCCGCCGCTTATACGGATTTCATATCCGCTGAGTACAGCGACTTCCTCGACGCTCACACCAAGTAACAACATCATACGCATATCAGCAGTCACGACC
>SVGR01000173.1 GCA_015056265.1 Clostridiales bacterium | reverse complement strand
CTCCAGGAAGCAGTCAGGGGTGCCCACGCCCATCAGATACCGGGGCTTGTGCTTGGGCATAAAGGGCTCAATCTTTTCCAGCATGTCGTACATGATGGGCTTGGGTTCGCCCACGGAAAGGCCGCCGATACCGTAGCCGGGAAAATCCATATCGGTAAGCACTTTTGCGCTTTCGATCCGCAGATCATCATAAAATGCACCCTGAACGATGCCAAACAGCGCCTGATCAGAACGGGTATGATGCTTTTTGCACCGCTCCGCCCAGCGATGGGTGCGGTGCATGGCCTCTTCCGCGGTTCTGTGATCGCAGGGATAGGGGCTGCACACGTCAAAGGCCATGGCGATATCGGCGCCCAGGGCCTGCTGAATATCCATGGATTTTTCCGGGCTGATGAAGTGCTTGCTGCCGTTGAGATGACTGCGGAAGGCAGCGCCCTCTTCCGTAATCTTTCGGAAACCGGCCAGAGAAAATACCTGGAATCCGCCGCTGTCGGTGAGGATGGGATGATCCCAGCACATGAATTTATGCAAGCCGCCTGCTTCCTGCACAATATCCTCGCCGGGGCGAAGATGCAGGTGATAGGTATTGGACAGCATGATTTTCGTGCCCAAAGACTCCATTTCATGGGGCGTCATGGCCTTCACGGTAGCCTGAGTGCCCACGGGCATGTAAATGGGGGTGGGAATATCCCCGTGGGGAGTATGCAAAACGCCCAGGCGGGCACCAGACTGCTTACATGTTTTAATCAGTTCAAATTGTACGGGATTGCTCATATTGTCTGTTTCCTCATAACATTTCATTCAGATAATCCTGAATATTTTTCTTTTTCATGCGATATTCATATTCTGTTTCCGAAATTTCCAGATAAGATACGGCATTAGTACCGGAATTATCCAGCCATACATGCTCAATCAAAACGGCTTTTCCCCCGCCCAGCCGAACCAGACGGTGAGAAATACGGATAAGCAGGTTCTGGGAATATCTCCCTGACGCATATCCATACCCATTCTCAATCATAAATTGCCAGTAAGGGGATAGCGCCATGGAACTCTCCCGGGGCAAGCCGTATTTTTCGGTCAGCGCAGTGTCTATCATCTGATAATCCAGCTCAGCCAGTTCTTCACCAGCAGCGGGAAGCGTCGATGAAGTCCCCATGGCTGCCCCTGTCAAATCCTTGACAATATAGATGATCTCGATTAATCCCTTCGTTTCATCCGTACCGAAGAAATAACCGGTGGTATCCTTGGCATCATCCATGTCGGTGCCAATCATCCCCGAATAGGCGTCTATACCCCAGTCTTCCGTCGTAATTTCATCCCGGTATATTTCACTTACATCCTGCAAACCGGCAGCATTCAACTGCTCCTGTACCAAAGATTCCACTTGGTCCATGGTCATGCCAAATTGAATACCATTGCGAAAAACAAAGCTGGCTTCCGTGCTTTCTGACAAAGCAGGCATACACAAACACAGCAGCAGCACTGCGCACAGCAATTTCTTCATGTTTTTCCCCTTATTCCACAGTGACGGCAGGCTTGATCTGGGGCCAGACGTTTTCCAGGCCGCGGATTTCCCTCTCAAAGAACAGCCAGGGCTTTTCTTCCGGGGTGGGCGCGATAAAAAGCAGCTGCTCCTTGGTGATGGGATGGGCGAAGGAAAGCCTAAAGCCCCACAGGGCAATCTGCTGGCCCCTTTTTCCGTTGCCGTAGCGGTTATCGCCCCAGAGAGGGAAGCCAGCATGCTGCATCTGCACCCGGATCTGATGGGCGCGGCCGGTTTCCAGCTGGATGGCCACCAGGGAAAGGCCGTCCCGCCTTGCGATGGTGCGGCCGTGGAGGATGGCTTCCTTGGCACCGGTTTCAATCTTGCGATAGGCGGGCACCACGGTCACCATATTCTTTTCCACGTCCTTGGCCAGATAATCCACGAAAGTAAACTGATCGGGGGCATCCCCTTCCACCACGCAGATATACTGACGGTTCAGTTCATGGACACGCACCTGCTCAGACAGCCGGGAGGCAGCCTTGCTGGTGCGGGCAAAGCACAAAAGGCCGCCCACAGGCCGATCCATCCGGTGCACCAGGCCGATATAGGCCTCGCCGGGCTTTTGATATTTTTCCTTGATGTATTGCTTTACCTGATCCAGCAGGTTTTCATCCCCGGTATTATCCCCCTGGGTCAGCAGGTTCGGGGGCTTTACAGCAACAACCACATGATTATCTTCAAACAGAATGGCGGGCTTTTCCATCATGGAACCTCCTCATATATCAGACTGTACATCTATGTCTCTTTGCTTCACTGGTAAAACCGCTAATAAGATACCGATCCAAATCGTCCAGTAGCAGTTTTTCTTGGGGTGGGCGCGGGAGGGGTGTTCTTTTTTCAAAAAGAACATTCCTCCCGCAAAAAATCCTCATTTATTCATCCATCGTCCCGTAGCGCCGCAGGGCAGCACGCCGCCGGAGCGGACAGGGAGACACAGCTCCTGAGAATCGATAACGCCGCCGTACTTGACGGAAACGGTTTTCTGCAGGATATTCTGCAAAACAGCCGGCTGGAAACCTGTGGTATAGCTGTTGATAAAGAAGAAAAGCGGATCGTTGCTCAG
>SVGR01000172.1 GCA_015056265.1 Clostridiales bacterium | reverse complement strand
AAAGATGGGCCGGATATTTGCAATCATGTCTGGTAAAGGCGGCGTGGGTAAAAGCACGATATCGGCCGCACTGGCGGAGTGCTATGCCCGCAGGGGCAAAAAGGTGGCCCTGCTGGACGGGGATATCGGTCTTCGCTGCGCTGATCTGATGCTGGGCATGCAGGATCGGGTGGTATTTGATCTGGGGGATCTGACAGAGGATAAATGCCCCCTGGATCAGGCGCTTGTATCCCATCCCGCTCTTCCCAATCTTTCGCTGCTTGCTGCGCCGCAGATGCTGCGGCCATCCGATGTGAAGGCAAAAAAGATGAAAAAAATCATCGATACCCTGGCTTCACGGATGGATGTGGTGATTCTGGATGCCCCTGCCGGGATTGGAAGGGGATTGAAAAATCTGCTCAACGCCCAGGCTGATTCCATCATCGTGGCCACGCCGGATGATGTATCCCTGCGGGATGCGGAAAAGCTGAATGCCCTGCTTGCCCAGCGGGGAGAAATGAATGCGGGCCTGATTATCAATCGTGTCAATAAGAAGCTGATCCGCCGGGGAGAAATGATGGCCCCGGCCCGGATTGCTGCCTATCTGGATATGCCCCTGATGGGGGCGATCCCTGAAAGCGGGGAAATTTACCGGGCACTGCTGCAGCAAAAGACAGCCCTGCAGTGCGGTGATGCCAAAGTGACGGAGGCGATCGGCCATTTGGCAGATCGCTTGATGGGGATTGATACCCCCGTCCATGAATACTATCCCAGCGCTATCTGGAAATTCTTTCATCGCGGAGGTGAAGCCCAGGCATGATGTCGGAAACCAAACGCCGTTCCCAGGCGCATTTTGAATGGCCGCTGATGGTGGCTATGTATGCCCTGTCGCTGTTCGGGCTGCTGTGTATTACCATGGCCACCTATGATGTGACGGTAAGCGGCAACGCCCCGCTGCTCAATAAAATCCTCAATTCCCGTTCTGGCATGTGGCAGTCCATTTTCATTATGGTATCGCCCATTATCATTTTCGTAATCATTGCCATTCCCACGGAAATTTATCGCGCCCGTGTGCGCCTGGCTTATTATGCCGTATTGGGATTGCTGGTGATTACGTTGGTTGCCGGCGAAGTATCCAACGACTTGAGAGGCTGGCTGCAGACGGGCTTTGGCCGGTCCATGCAGCCCAGCGAGTTTGCCAAGCTGTCCATTCTGCTGATGCTGGCCAAACTGCTTTCCAAGCAGGAAAAGCCTATGGGAAAATTCAGCGAGTTCATGAAGGTCATGCTGCATGTGGGCGTTCCCTCCCTTATCATTCTGCTTCAGGGTGAAACGGGAACAGTTATCGTTATCGTGTTCATGTTCCTGGCGATGATTTATTTTGCCGGGGTGGATAAAAGGATTATCCTGAGCATTGTGGCGGTGGGCGCCATTGCCGTTGGCGCTATCGTGGCATACGGCCTGATGGCGGAGGATCTGGATTATCGTATCGAGCGTCTGCTGGCCTTCCTGGATCCCGAAAAGTATAATCAGTCCGGCGGCTATCAGATTCTGCGTTCCCGTACCGCCATTGGCTCCGGGCAGATGACGGGCATCGGCACCTTTGTGGAAGGCTCCTGGACGACACTGGAATTCGTTCCGGAAAGCTCTACCGACTCCATCTTTTCCGTGGTAGGGGAATCCTTTGGTTTTGTGGGCTGCGTTGCAGTATTGATGGTGTATCTGTTTATGATCATCAGAATGCTGTATCTGGCCCGGTTCACCCAGGATAAATTCGGTCAGATGGTCATCATCGGCGTTATGAGCATGCTGTTTTTCCATGTGTTCCAGAATATTGCCATGGGTATGGGGATGATGCCCATCACCGGTATTCCCCTGCCGTTCCTCAGCTATGGCGGCTCCAACTATATTACCAATGTGGCCGCTATCGCCCTGGTAATGAATGTGACCAAGGGCCGTTCCGTTACCTCCACAAACAATATCATCATGCCCAAGGCGCTGCTCAATCGAAAGTAAGGATCCCCCTTTCCGGGGCTTGACCATTTTTCGTTTCCGTGCTATAATCCCCCCATCGGCTGTGATGGAGAACAAGGCCTCCATGCACCGCGTTTCCAAAGAGAGGGGGGCCCCGGCTGAAAGCCCTCTGATGCGCGGGGAGGAAATTCGCTCCGGAGCTGCAGTGCTGAAAATTTCAGTAGGCGCCGCCGCATGCCCGCGTTATGGGCCAAAGAAGGGCAATGGTATATCCATTGCTGAAATTGGGTGGTACCGCGTGCGCCTATCACGCCCCATGGCAAAATCAAGCCAGGGGCGTTTTTCATTAGGAGGGAAAGAAGAAACATGGATATCCGGGAAAATCTGCAACAGATTGGTGAAGAAGTAAAACAGGAATTGCTGAATGTATCTTCCCTGCAGGCGCTGGATGCGCTGAAGGTGAAGGTGCTGGGCAAAAAGGGCAGCCTGACCGCATTGCTCCGGGGCATGGGTCAATTGAGCCCGGAGGACAGGCCCAAGGCCGGCCAGTGGATCAATGAAACCCGGCAGGAACTGACCGCCCTGCTGGAAGAAAAGCAGCAGGAACTGGCGCTGAAGGAAAAGGAAGCCCGCCTCCTGAAAGAGGCGATTGACGTAACCGAGCCCCGGGATCTGCCCAAGATAGGCGCTGTGAATC
>SVGR01000035.1 GCA_015056265.1 Clostridiales bacterium | reverse complement strand
CGCGAACTGTTCCTGCAGATCGTGTACGGCCGCACCCAGTCCGCTTTCTCTGATGACGGTCTGGTCATCGGCGCCGGTCTGGAAGACCTGGGCAAGGGCCTGCGTTCTCAGGTAGGCACCATGTACGGCACCCTGGCCAAAGGCCCCCGTTATCTGGAAATGGCCGAAGGCTATGTGCTGAAGGTCGCCCTGGATAAGGATAGCCAGATCTGCGGCTATCAGTTCCTGAGCCTGGGCAAGATGATGGACGCCATCAAAAAGGGCATGTCCCCCAACGAAGCCTACGAAAAGAACATCGGCACCTACGGCCGCTTCAAGGCCGAAGACGGCGCGGTCGCCTGGATCGACCCCCGGAAAGAATAAGAGGAGGTATACGCAATGGCTCTGTTTGAAGGTTATGAACGCCGTATGCCCCAGCTCCAGCCCGTGCTCGAAAAGTATGGCTTCAAGGATTTTGAAGAGCTGAAGGCTTATAATAACTCCAAGGGGGTGGACGCCTATAAGATCGTAGAAGGCATCCAGCCCATCGCTTTCGAAAATGCCAAGTGGGCCTATGAACTGGGCGCCGCTATCGCGCTGAAGAAGGGCGTTAAGACTGCCGCTGAAGCCGCCACCTGCATCGGTGAAGGCCTCCAGGCTTTCTGCATCCCCGGTTCCGTTGCTGACCAGCGTCAGGTTGGTCTGGGCCATGGCAACCTGGGCGCTATGCTGCTGGACGAAAAGACCGAATGCTTCGCTTTCCTGGCCGGTCACGAATCCTTCGCTGCCGCTGAAGGCGCCATCGGCATCGCCCGCAACGCCAACAAGGTTCGCAAGAATCCCCTCCGTGTTATCCTGAACGGTCTGGGCAAGGACGCCGCCATGATCATCTCCCGCATCAATGGTTTCACCTATGTGGAAACCAAGTATGATTATCTGTCTGCCGACGTGAAGGAAGACCATGCACTGACCATCGTGAAGAAGACCGCTTATTCCGATGGCGAACGGGCCAAGGTCAACTGCTACGGCGCTGACGACGTGCGTGAAGGCGTGGCCATCATGTGGCACGAGGGCGTGGGCGTTTCCATCACCGGTAACTCCACCAACCCCACCCGCTTCCAGCATCCCGTTGCCGGCACCTATAAGAAGGAAATGACCGAAGCCGGCAAGAAGTATTTCTCCGTGGCTTCCGGCGGCGGCACCGGCCGTACCCTGCATCCCGATAACATGGCTGCCGGCCCTGCCTCCTACGGCATGACCGATACCCTGGGCCGGATGCACTCCGACGCTCAGTTTGCCGGTTCCTCCTCCGTTCCCGCTCACGTGGAAATGATGGGCCTCATCGGCGCCGGCAACAACCCCATGGTTGGTATGACCGTGGCCGTGGCCGTAGCCATCGAAGAAGCCCAGAAGTAAGCGAATTTTTCAGGAGTTTTCCTGAGAAAAACTGAAACGAGATCGTACATTTTCTCATAAAGCAAGTTGGACCCATCATTTGAGGATTGTCCCTCATGATGGGCCCAATTTTTTTGTGGAGGAAATGGCCGTGAAAAGAAAGAAAACGACGGAAAATACCGGATGAACCCTGGCGGAAGGATGCGATTTGTATCTGCGCCATTGCAGGCAACGAAACCTGCGGGAAGCTACCATAAAGCATTACCGGCAAAGCCATTTGAAGCTGTTTACCTATTTTGATCCGGAGTTGCCGCTACGGGATATGGATGAAAGCGTATATCACGGAAATGTTGTTTGTCCCTTCGAAACCCGGATAATTCTGTCAGCATCAATTTACAATCGAGAGATATAGCAGCGCATAATCAACAGCAAATAAACGATATTCTATTGACATTATTATCGATTATAATATAATAGGTATGAAGTGTGGTGAAATCGCCATTTTGGAAGTTGAGTCGGAGGACAAACATGAACAATCTGCTGTATGAAGATGCATTGTATGTGGCCAAATCCGCCATTGAATCTGCCCTTCCCGAAATTGCTGTAGTCCGGGCATTGGAAAATTTCCGGCCCGAAGGAAAGCTCTATTTAGTCGCTGTTGGCAAAGCTGCCTGGCGTATGGCCCACGCCGCCTTGAACTGCCTGTCTGTCCCTATCTGTGCCGGTATTGTGCTGACAAAGTATCATCACATTGAGGGGGAATTGCCCGGTATCCTGTGCTATGAGGCAGGGCATCCTGTGCCGGATGAGAATTCTTATCTGGGCACACAAGCCATTTTGGATATGACAGCGAACCTTACGGAAAAAGACACGGTTCTCTTTTTATTGTCCGGCGGAGGCAGCGCCCTGTTTGAAAAGCCACTCGTTTCCGCAGAGGAAATGCAGGATGTTACGCGGCAGCTATTGGCATGCGGAGCAGATATTACTGAGATCAATACACTGCGCAAACGGCTATCCGCTGTAAAAGGCGGCCGATTTGCCGCATGGTGCGCCCCTGCCCAGGTTCATTCCTTGGTGCTTAGCGATGTGCTGGGTGATCGGCTGGATATGATTGCTTCTGGTCCTGCAGTGCCTGATGAAAGCACCTGCGCTCATGCGCTGGATATTGCTGCCCGTTATCAATTATCCCTATCTGCCCAAGCACAGAAACTGTTAATGGAAGAAACGCCAAAGGAATTGCCCAATACTCATTCCCACATCGTTGGTAGTGTAGCAATTCTCTGCGATGCAGCAGCCCAGGCATGCCGCAACAGAGGCTATACGCCCATCATTCTCACAGATTGCCTGGATTGCGAGGCCCGGGAAGCAGGGCGCTTTTTGGCTTCTATTTTGCGTTCACATGCCAAAACGAGAAAAAAACTGGCTTTCCTGGCAGGCGGTGAAACAGTAGTCCATTTACGAGGCTCTGGTTTAGGCGGACGCAATCAGGAACTGGCGCTTTCCGCCGCTGTCGGGCTGCAAAACTTGCCCCACGCCGCCGTTATCAGCGTCGGTTCAGATGGCACAGATGGACCAACCGATGCCGCTGGAGGATATGCGGACGGAGATACGTTGGATGCGCTGAAACAATCTGGCATAGACGTTCATGCTGCATTGAAGAATAATGACGCCTACCATGCCTTGCGAGCTATCAATCAATTGATTATCACAGGCCCTACAGGCACCAATGTAAATGATATTGCCATTGCTCTGCTTTCCCCCTGATTGTGATGATATCAAAAAGCATCGGCTATTTCGAGAGCCGATGCTTTTTGATATCCTTTTTATATAGTTATGTTTTCTCTGCTAGTTGATCAAGGCGCTTATTGCGAAAATACAGCAAAATATCCGTTCCCACCATACAGAGATTGATCAGATAAATGAAAAAGACCCATGTAATATTGCCGCTCAGCAATTTACCCACAATGCCGCACACATAACCCGATTCTACCATCAGCATAAATGGCAGGCTCTTTCCTCTAGCGCTACGGGTTTTGAGAGATTTGCAAATGGAAATTGGCCAGGAACCGCCAAAGCAGATAATCATCAGCGCTTCCATAATCTGTGCATAGCTTTGCATAATGGATGCTCCTTTATCCTTTGCCACACAAAGGATATTTCTTCATAGCGTCAGGCCCGCACCTCTTCGCCGGCCAGCTTTTCATAGAATTTCAGCAGGGCGCTGTGATCGGAGGAGCCTTCCCCGTCATGATGCAGAATTTTCATCATTTCCATTACCTGACTGGCCAGGGGGGTGGGGGCGTCCACGGATTTGGCGGCGTCCAGCACATTATTCAGATCCTTGATGTGCAGATCAATCCGGAAGCCGGGGGCGAAATTTCCACTGAGCATCATCGGCGCCTTTGCGTCCATCACCGTAGAGCCTGCCAGGCCGCCCCGGATTGCCTGATATACCGCTTCGGGGGAAACGCCGCACTTCTGCCCCAGCATCAGCGCTTCGCTGACCGCCGCAATATTCACCGCTACCACTACCTGGTTGCACAGCTTGGCCACATTGCCCGCGCCAATTTCGCCTACCCGGGTTACGCTGGCGCCCATGCACTTCAGGAGGGGCTTATGGGCCTCAAAAATCGCTTCCTTGCCGCCTACCATAAAGGCCAGGGTGCCGTCGATGGCCTTGGGCTCGCCGCCGGAAACGGGGGCGTCCAGCATTTCCACGCCTTTTTCTGCCAGCGCCGCTGCAATCTCCCGGGAGGCCACCGGATTGATGGAGGACATATCAATCAGCACGGATCCTGGCTGCAGCCATTGCGCCGCGCCTTCCGCTCCCAGCATAACTTCCTTTACCTGGGGGGAATTGGGCAGCATGGTCATCAGCACATCCATGCCCTCGGCAGCTTCCCGGATGCAGGCAGCCGCCTTGGCGCCGCAGGCAGCCACTTCCTCCACCGCCGCCGGAACCAGATCGTATACCGTCAAATCATACCCATTCTTCAGCAGATTTTTTGCCATGGGCTTTCCCATGATTCCCAAGCCGATAAAACCGATTTTCATATTCATGTTCCCCTTTCTATGATTTCAATGATTAGATTCCGGATTGATAGAAACGAAGGATTTGATCAGCCTGGGGGGTATGGATTTCCCTGAGATGGGCCAGCACCGATACACACAGGCCTGCCCCCGGCGATTTCTTTTCCTGATCCGCCACATACTTTACCGCGTCCCGCAGACAGGCGTTTTCCCCTGCCTTTTTCAGATACATTTCCGTATTTTCGCCAATGCGCAAGGCGCATTCGATGCCTTCCCGGGCTTTTTCCCGCAGACGGCTTCCCTCCATGGGATCCCCATGAGCGGAATAGATCATGTTGGCCTCTACCTCCATCAATCGTTTCATGGAGGCAATATAGGCCGACGCATCGCAATACTGAGGGGTGCCGGTGAAGAACCCGTTGCCCATCAGGCTGTCCCCTGTAAAGAGCAGTCCTTCTTTTTCTTCCAGATAACAGACACTGCCCATGGAATGCCCCGGCGTATGCAAAACCCGGAAGGAAAAGCTGCCCAGGCGGAGCACATCCCCTTCGGAAATTTCCCGGTCGATCTGCGACGGGCGGCCGATCCGCTGGCGTACGGTATCCCGCCTGGCCTGCGGAACATCCACATCCTTTTCAAATTGTCCAAACAGCACCTGCCAATGCCAGGGATAATCTTCATAATAAGGCCGATCCCCCGGATGGGCATACAGCAGCGCTCCGGCCTGACGCAAATCGGCATTCATGCCCACATGATCCCAATGACCGTGGGTGGAAAGCAGAGAAATCTCTCTGTTTTCCATCATGGATGCGTATGGATCCAGGGGCCCTGCCAGGCCGCCTTCCACCACAATGCAATGGGAATCATCCCATAGAATGAACTGATTTACGGAAATATTCAGATAGGGATGATTGATCAGTTGAAGCAAGAAACTCCCTCCCTTTTCAGGCGTTATCCTCTTACCAGCGTCAGCCCGCCATCCACATACAGGGTCTGCCCGGTAATATATTTGGCTGCATCGGAGGCAAGGAACAGTACGCTGTCGGCAATTTCTTCGCAGGTTCCCTGACGCTCCAGAGGCAGCTTATCCTGCAGCGCTTTCAGATTTTCGGGAATGCAGTAGATGTGCCGGTTAATATCGGTAAGAATGCTGCCGGGGGCGATGCAATTGACGCGGATGCCCTGTTTCCCCAATTCCCGGCTCATGGATTCGGCCAAATGATTCATGGCGCATTTTGTGGCTGCATAAACCGAAAGGCCGGGCACCACCGTCTGAGCATTGACCGAACTGACGCCGATGATGATCCCTGGGATATTTCGCTTGATCATATCCCGGGCCGCTGTCATGGCCCCGAAAAAGAAGGAGCGGGTATTGACCTGGAACATCCAATCCCATTCATCCGGGGTAATCTCCATGCAGGGCTTGCGCACCTCCACCCCCGCATTACAGATCAAAATATCAATTTTGCCGAATTTTTCGATGACAGCCTGAATAAAAGCATCATTTTGCTGAATATCGCTTACATCGGCCTGATAGGTAAAAATATCTCCCCCGATTTCCCTGGCTGCCTTTTCCACCCGGTCCATATGCGGACTGCAAATGCCTACCTGGGCCCCTGCCAACGCGAACTGACGGGCAATTTCAAATCCGATCCCCCGGGAGGCGCCGGTTACGGCTACAACTTTTCCTTCAAAATTCCACATAGACATTCTCCTTTAGCTGCATCCCAGCATCTCTTTGATGATGCGGATGCATTCGATTGTATTGGACGGATCCGCTATGTTTTTCCCGGCAATATCCAGGGCGCTTCCATGCCCCACCGAAACCACCGGGCAGGGAGCATGGGCATAAATCACCACGCCTTCGCCGAACATGGCGCTCTTCATGGCGATATTCCCCTGATCGTGATATAAGAACACCACGCCCCTGAAATCGCCCCTTAGCGCCCGGGTAAAGACGGTATCGGCGGGGTAGGGGCCGCTGACGGGAAGGCCTTCCTGCTGCAGATGGAGGATGGCCGGGGTCAGCACCCGCTCTTCTTCATCGCCGTACATCCCTCCGTCCCCGGCATGGGGATTGAGCGCCGCCACCGCAATGGGGCCCACCCCTTCCCGGGTGCGCTCCAGCGCCCAAACGACGCGCCGGGCAGCCCGTATTACCGATTCCTGGGTTAATGCCCCGGGGATTGCGGAAAAGGGGATGTGGCCGGTGGCGGAGGCGCGATAAATCCCTTTTCCCTGTACCACGCTGGCCAGCAGAGGGTTGCCGTAGCCTTCCTGAAAGAGGGGCAATTCAGAATCGTACTTGCTGGCCATATCCAGGGCGCTTTTGGTAATGGGCCCCATCATCACAGCGTCGATTGCCCCATTTTTGCTCAGCTCCACGGCTTTCAGCATGGATTCCATGGCAATGCGGCCGCATTCAGGGGTGGAATGGCCTGCAACGATTTCCTTCCGGGCGGGAACATCATAAAACTCCATATCCGGACAGGGACCGAAGGCCTGTTCATACAATGCCCGGCAGCCGATCAGAACGGGGGTATATCCTTCCGGGTATTGCTGAATGGCTTTGGCAATAACCTCTGGCCCAATTCCCGCGGGATCACCTAAAATAAACCCAATTCTTTTCATTTTACTTCCCTCTTTCTTCAGTTACTGACAGGTGCGTTTTTCAGAAAATTCTTGCAGGAAACCTGCAGTAAAACTGCATTTCTGAAGTCATTTTTTCAGCTGATGAAATTTCATCTGTTTTCTTATCAAGATTTCTTACCCTTATCCGGCCTTTTCTTTCATTTTTTACGTTGAAATTCTTTCTTTTTTCCATTATAATGGAATATGAAATTTCATTGATTGGAAAGGCGGAGCTCCATGGAACAATCTGTTTCTCTCGGAAACTCTATTATCAAAGAGGTTCATCGCCAGAAGGTGCTGCAATGCGTTCGTATGAACCAGCCTATTTCCCGCACCTCTGTCAGCCAGGTTGCCGGTATTTCCAAGCCTACGGTATCCCGGATCGTGGATGAACTAATTACGGATGGATTGCTGATTGAAACGGGATCCATGGCGGCCTCCTCCAAGCGCAAGCCTACTGGGCTGAAAATCAATCCCGCCGCCTTTTATTGCATCGGTATGAATATTACCAAGCGGGCCATCCGGGTAGCGGTGGTGGATTTTTCTGCCGAGCCTGTTTATCAGAATAAAAAGGAACTGAGCGAATCCATTACCGCAGAAGAACTGACGGATTTTGCCTGCGCGCAGCTGAAAAATGCCATTGAAAGCAGCCGCATCCCTCCGGAAAAGATTCTGGGCGCCGGTGTAGGCGTTGCCGGCATTGTGGATCATACCAGCGGGGTGATTGTCAACTTTGCCTCTGCCGGGAAACTGACCAATATCCCCTTAAAAAAGATTCTGGAAGAAAATTTCCCCTATCGTTTCTTTATTGACAATGAAACCAATACCCGCATCCTGGCGGAGCATGAATTTGGCTTTGCAAAAGGCGTGGACGACTGTATTTTTGTAACCCACCGGGAGGGCCTGGGCAGCGGCGTTTTATCCAACGGCGCTTTGCTGCGGGGCAGCAGGAATATTACCGGTGAATTCGGGCATACTGTTATTAACACCCAGGGCAGGCAATGCTCCTGCGGGAAATACGGCTGCATTGAAGCTTACTGCTCCACCCTTGCGCTGGAAAAAAACATCCGTCAGTCCGTTCGGCACAGTCGCTCCACATTTATCCATCCGGAGGAAATTACCTGCGAGCGCATCATGCAAGCGTTTGAAGAGGGGGACGAGCTGTGCGGCGAGCATGTGCTGCAAATTGCCAATGTGCTCAGTACGGGCATTTCCAACCTGATTCACATCCTGAACCCCAGTATGGTCATTCTGTGCGGCGATATGTTTGATCACAGCCCCCGGTTCCGCCTGGCGGTGGAGCATTATGCCCAGGAAATGCTGCTGGACCCTGGAATGCAGTCTCCCGTTTTTCAGTTCCGTTCTACCAGAGATACGGTGTACCGCATTGGCGCTGCCGCGCTGGTATTTCAAAATTTCTTTTCCTGAAAAAAACGCACGATTTGGATTCTTCCAATGGGCTGCCGCTGCGTCCTGATTGCTTGGCTGCAACAGGGCGTTTTTTTGTTGCCTTTTTAGTTTTGTCATGCCTGGCAAGGACGGGGAGAAAAGCTATTCGACCGGGACTAGCGTGCCTTTATACAATTGGGCAGCTTCCCGGGACACATTGAAGGCGATGTAGAATGTATCGTCTACCAGGCTGATATTTTCAGGCTCCATTCCTTTCAGACCAATGGGGATTTTGGTGATCAGGTTGCCTTCGTAATCCATTACGTGAATGATGTTATCGGGCTCTATCGTATTGGATTTGGGGGAGTAAAGCACGTGATACACATATTTTTCATCCGCATAGATCCCCTGGCTTACCAGGGTATTGGCGGGGCCGAAAGCATAATCCACTGTTTTTTCAAAATCTTTATCGTAGCAGTTCATAAGGGACGTGGTGATTGTTGCCACAAACCGCTGGCTGGAGGGCACATAAGACAGGGAATGGGCCTCATACTGCATTCTTTTTTCCCCTTTGACTGCCAAGGTGTCTGCGTCCAATACCGTTACCTTCATTTGATATACGTGAAGCACATAAAGCTCATTGGTATCGGGTCGGTACGTGATATCATTGGCATGGCCCAGCAGCAGCTTTTCGGACCGGGCAATTTCCTCCATGGTGCGTATGTCATATTTGCGGATGTAGCATTCCGTCCATTGATAAAAAGAAGAATTCTTGGCCCCGATGGTGGCGAACCATCCATAATCACCGGAAACGCAGCCGCCCTGCAAAATCCAGAAATCCTCATCGATCCGGGGGATAAGCCCTACA
Source organism: Clostridiales bacterium (assembly GCA_015056265.1). Classification (GTDB taxonomy): domain Bacteria; phylum Bacillota; class Clostridia; order Christensenellales; family Aristaeellaceae; genus RUG563. The sequence continues at coordinate 10,873 of SVGR01000035.1, read as the reverse complement.
TATTCCAGCGGCAGGATGTAGGGATCCGTATCATTCAGAATTTCCTTGGGATCGCCTTCTGCCAAACCGGCCAAAGGCAGCAAAGTGAACAGCATCAGCAGCCCCAGAAACCAAAGGAAGCAGGAGCGCCCTTTTTTCTGTTTCATCAATCCTCGTTCCTTTCTGCTTTGGCGAAGGGATGCCCATGCTGCAGGGCCGGCCCGGCTTTACGCTTCGGCCTGAATGCGCACCAGATTCCAGGACAGGGGACGCACCTTGATGACTGCGCCCTCATCCGTGATCGTTACCCGGCCTTCCACATTGAAAGGCTTCACCCGGTCGGGATTTTCTGCGCTGTTTTCGGCGTGCACATCTTCGTCTTCCATCACGATATGTTCGATCACGCTGCATCCGCCAAAGCCCGTCAGCGATGTTTTCAGCTCAATTTCTTCTTCCTGAGAGCGATTGACAATAAACAGGGTGATTTCTTTTGTATCTTCATGCCAAACGGCGGTATAATCGATATAAGGTACATTGCCGTATTTGCCCGCCGGATAGCAGGGGCATTCGCTTCTGGATTCCAGCAATTCGCCACGGCCATACTTGGATGCATAATAGAAGGGATAATAGATGGTTTGCAGCCAGACGGGCCCGCCGGGCACCGTCATAATGGGGCTGCAGACATTAACAAGCTGGGTCAGGCAGGCCACCTTCACCCGGTCTGAATGACGGATAAGGCTGTTGATCATGGTGGCGAACACCAGCGCGTCCAGCATACTGAAGGCATATTCATGCTGCACGAAGCCGCTTTCCCAGGGATGATCGAAATCGTCAAACATCCGATGCCGGGGCCATACGCCCCATTCATCGAAAGAAAGATTGATGGTCTTGTTGAATTTTTTATCGATGCCCTTGATGGCGTCGCAAATGCTGATGCTCGTATCAATGAAACGATCGGTATGGGTGGCCGCGCCCAGGTATTCCGGGTCGTTTGTGCCGTTATGCTGCAAATACTGATGCACAGAAATCATATCGATCCATTCATAGCAGGCTTTCAGCACCTTCATTTCCCACTCGCCGTAGGTAGAAATGCCAAAGCTGCAGCTGCCGCAGGCAACCAATTGCAGATTCTTATCCAGTTTTCTCATCAAGGCCGCCGTCTTTCGGGCGATGGCGGCATAATCATCCGGCGTCCGCTGACCGATTTGCCAGGGGCCGTCCATTTCATTTCCCAGGCACCAGACCTTATCGTGATAGGGCTCTTCATGGCCGTTTTCCGCCCGCATATTGGAATAATACGTGCCCTTTTCCAGATTGCAGTATTCCAGCAGTGCAGCCGCTTCTTCCGGGCCCCGGGTGCCCAGGTTCACGGCCATCATCACCTCGGCGCCCACATCTTTGGACCAGGCATGGAACTCATCCGTGCCCACCGCATTGGATTCCGTCTGGGTCCAGGCGGCATTGCGCATAGGGGGCCGCTTATCCTTGGGGCCTACCCCGTCTTCCCAGCGATAGCTGGAAACAAAATTCCCGCCGGGCCAGCGGATCAGGGGGATATTCAGCGCCCTGACTGCGTCCTTCACGTCTTCCCGGAACCCGTTTTCATCGGCAGTGGGATGGTTGGGCTCATAAATGCCATTGTATACGCAGCGGCCCATATGCTCCACAAAAGCGCTGTACAGCCTGTCGTCAATCTTATTTTTAATAAAGCTTCGATGCAGGATCAAATTAGCGTTTAACATGATACACCCCATACCGGCGCGGCCTCCGGCCCTTGTGAAGAAGAAAACGAGCGCCGCTGAATTGCTCATTTTCATGCATAATACGCAGAAGAAGAACAGGCGCAGGAGGGGGAATGCCAACGGCAGCCGCCGCTACCGCGCCTGTCTGAAAATGTTTCCTGAGCCGGGGCGTCGGGATTATCCCGGCGCCCCGCCCAATACGGGAAACTTTTTTGTTTTATGGAATCTTACTTGAGGCCGATGGTGCGGTCATAGGCTTCCTGCAGCATCTCAACCTTCTTTTCGATGCCCATATCTTTCATCAGCTTGATGTAGGCATCCCAATCTTCGTCCAGGTTCACGCGGCCAAAGATGGCATTGGTTTTGAATTCGGAAGCGGTCTGGTTGGTCACGGTGGTGATATCAGCGAACTCTTCAATTTCTTCAGGAGTCTGCACCAGACGCAGCACGTATTCGCCGGTCTTGGGGATCAGGGGCAGCTCGTCCTGAATGCTCAGCCAGCGCTGATAGTTGAACCAGTTTTCATCGCCGTTCCACAGGCAGTTATGTTCAACGGTGTTGAAGCCCAGGTTGTACTTCCAGCTTTCATTGCCGGGGGTGGTCCACATAGAATGGATTTCGCGGGTCAGCACATCGAAGCCCATCACTTCGTAGGCCTTTTCATTGCCTTCATAGGGGATTACTTCCCAGTCGCGGCCTTCCACGCCATAGCGGCTGCGGAAATAGACTTCACGGGTGAACATCAGATCCATGAATTTGAAGGCCAGTTCGGGGTTCTTGCAGCTGGTGGGCATTACCCAGTCATTCACGGGCAGGGTGGGAACATAGGTGATATGCCGTTCGCCCTTGGGGCCAGCGAGCACGGGAACGCTCTTATACTGGGACAGGTTGGGGTTGGTAGCGCCGAAGTTGCTGGCAACGGCGGTGAACACCATACCGACCTTCACTTCATCGCCGGTCAGACGGGAGTTATACTGGCCGGTGGTGAGGGTCCAGGTTTCCTGGCTCAGCAGGCCTTCGGTGACCAGGCGCTGCATATAGCGCAGGGCTTCGCGATAATCTTCATCCATGCAGATGAGGCTGAGCTTGCCGTCTTCCAGCAAATAGCCGTTCTGCTGATACTGGAAGAAGGGGTTCATCAGGAAGTGCTCGGGGTTCGCGCCGAAGGCGGGAATGCAGCCCAGAGCGGGGATTTCATCGTTGGGGTCGCCGTTGCCGTTGGCGTCCTGTTCTTTGAAGGCCTTCAGCACGGTGTACAGTTCTTCCGTGGTGGTAGGCATCTTCAGGCCCAGATTATCCAGCCAGGTCTGGTTGATAAAGGCGCGGTAGGGATGTTCATTGGAGATGGAGAAAATGAACTTGGGATAGGTGTAGATGTTGCCGTCCGCAGAAGTGCACTCAGCGATCAGATCGCGTTCCATTTCAGCGCCGCGGGCTTCCAGATTGGTGTCATACTTTTCATAGAATTCGTTCAGGGGCTGAATGGCGCCCAGGTCGGCATAGCGCTGCATAACGGCCAGGCTTTCGCCGCAGAGCCACACGTCGCCCATGTATTCATTGTTCTGCACCATCATGTTGATGCGGGTTGTCGTATCAGAGGCGGGCAGGATGAGGAAATCCAGTTCGCAATCCAGCTGTTCTTCCACCCACTGGGTAAAGTCGTTGTTTTCATAATCGGTTACCAGGGAATTCTGGCGCATGGTAACAACCAGCACGGGTTTTTCTTCTTCAGCCAGGGCGGGAACCATGGTCAGCACCATCAGGATTGCCAGTACCAGAGTCAGAGCCTTTTTCATGATTGTTCTCCTTTCAAATGTAAATGGATATTGGGGAAAAATAGAAACCAAATCCCTTGCGGGAATACCCTCCTTTCCTGATTGGTCGCTTTATCACCTCTCAGCCCTTTACAGAGCCAAGCATGATTCCTTTGACGTAGTATTTCTGAAGCAGGGGATACAGACACAGGATGGGAACCGTAGAAACCACGATGACAGAATACTTCAGCAGATCGGATAGGCCTGTCAGCTCCGCCAGAACCTGCGGATCCATAACTGCGGTGATATCCACATTATCCAAGGTGAGGATGGTGCGCAGCAGCACCTGCAGGGTATAGAGTTTACTGTCATTGAGGTACATAATGGCTTCAAAATACCGGTTCCAGTGTTCAACGGCGTAGAACATTCCAATAACCGAAATCGCCGTCACGGAAAGCGGCAGCACAATCTTATACAGATACTGAAAATGACTGCATCCATCCAGCATGGCAGCCTCCTGAAGTTCAGAAGGAATACCTTGGAAAAATGTACGCATAATGATTACATTGCTGCAGTTCATGGCCATGGGAATGATCATAACCCACCATGTATTGATGAGGCCCAGACTCTTAATTACAAGGTAAATAGGAACAATGCCGGCACTGATATACATGGTCATGATGAAATAAGTGGTAAGACCTTTGCGGAAGGGCAGGGTCTTGACCGACAGGGGATAGGCCGTACAAATGGTCATGACCAAATTCAGCGTGGTGCCTGCCAGCGTATTGATGATGGTGTTCTTATAGCTGTTCCACAGATTGGGATAGGTAAACACTCGTTCATAGCCGATGGTGGTAAAGTTAACAGGCCACAAAAATACCTTTCCCTGATTGACCATGGCGGGCTGGGAAAAAGAAGACGCCACCACATGAACCAGAGGAATCAGTACGATCAGACCGAAAAGAATACAAAAGAAACCGTTAATGGCATAAAAAACCTTATCTCTTAAGGAAGGATAACGGATATCGCAACTGTTTTGCTCGTGGTCTTTTTTTTCAAACATCGTTTCACACCTCCTCCGCTTATCCCCACAGATTGGATTGGCGCATCTTCTTGGCGAGGAAATTGGCAAATAGCATCATGATGATGCTGACTACATTCTGGAAAAGGCTGACTGCCGTGGAGAAAGAGAAATCGCCGGCAATCCCTTGCAAGCCAACTTTCCAGGCATAGGTGGAAATTACTTCGGAAGTTGAGGCATTTAAGGTGTTTTGCAGAAGATAGACCTTATCAAAGCCGATACCCAGGATATTGGCCACCCGCATGATAATCGTGACGGATACGGTGGGCAAAATGGCCGGAAGATCAATATACCGAATACGCTGAAGCCGGGAGGCGCCGTCAAGAATGGCGGATTCGTGCAGTTCCGGGGAAACGGCCGTAAGAGCAGCGATGTAGATGATGGTATCCCAGCCCGTATTCTGCCATACGCCGCTCCAGATATACAGATGCGGGAAAGCACTGGGCTCAATGAGGATATTGGGCATGGTGGCGGGGTCTATTCCGAATAAAAGATTCATCCCTCGGGAATACAAGCCGATATGAGGAGCAAAGAAGGTGCGGATTACGCCCACCAAAACCGTCGCGGAAATGAAATGCGGCATATAGGTAATGGTGGAAATGGTGTTTTTCAATCGGGACCGCCGTATACTGTTCAGCATCAAAGCAAAAATAATGGGAATCGGATAAGTCAGCCAGCTGTAAATGGAAAGCCGCAGGGTGTTTGTCATAATGCGGCCAAAGTAGTAACTGTTGAACAAACGCTCAAACTGTTTGAAGCCCACCCAGGGACTGCCCCAGATGCCCAGGCGTCCATTATACTTTCTGAATGCAATTTGTACGCCCAGAAAAGGAAGATATTCAAAAAGAAGCATATAGATGATCGGCAGCAGCAGCATCGCATACAGTTGCCAATGTTCCGCCACCCTTCCCCATAGTTTGCGCCGGGGCGACAGCATCACGTTTGATGATTTCATCATGAATTTTTCCTCCTTGGACGATTCTTCTTGTGTTTTCATGGAGCCTTGTCCGGCATGATCCATAACTAAAATGGATTTTTCCGGACGAATAATTTGTCTTCCGGGATGAGCGATACCAGAGGGGAGAAGGAAAGCGACATACAGGCGATCTGCCTGCTTACCGCAAAACCGGCATGTTTTGCTGAAAACGAAATAGGCCATCTGACCCATGGAATCAAGAAATCGTTCTGTTTGTTTTCAAGTGTATTATAGTATGATCATTATTAAATGTCAAGATAAAATTTAATAGCAGAAATATTCTCTTCCGAGCCATTAATCGGCATGAAAATTGACAAAATTCTCTATAAATTTTCAAGACATATTTTCAAAGCAAAACTACACAGCGATATTCTTATGGGACGCATGGTGCTGCAGGATTAGAAAAAGAAGGGTTCCAATACCCGAAAGAACCCTTCCTTTTCTGCACTGCAAACCGCTATCAACCCTGCGCTTTATACTTTGCCCTGGATGAGACGCAGTATTTCTTCGCTGATAATCTTCCGCTCGTCATCGGTGACAAGGGAAAAACGATTGCAGTCATAGGGGGTGGAAAGGTAATTCCAGCTGGAAAAAGGAATATCATTTTCTACGGTATAGCGGATCACATCCCGCATCCAGTTTTCACGCCACCGGAGGTTGGCGTGCCGGATGCTGCCGAATTCGCCGAACCAAAGCCATTTATCGGGATGGGCTTTTTTGAATTCAACGGCGTATTTCAGATGATCTTCCACATATTCCCGCCCGATGATATCGTATCCGTCAAATTCCTTTTCGCTCTGGCCGCAGAATCTTGCAAAATCCTTATAATACGATGGATCGCCGGGATAAGGGATTTCCCGGTTATAGAGATATTTTTTTACGTCAATGGTGGTGCGCTGCTTGGTAAAGGCATGGGGCGCATAGAAATGATAGGTATATCCAATATAAGGATCGTCAAACAGATACATATCCTTCAGAAATTCGGGATGATTCCAATGTGCGCAGCCCAAAATGAGCCGGCGGGTGGGATTCTTGGCCCGCAGGGCTTCCACGGCCCGTTTGGCAAAGGTATTCCATTTTTCCGTATCCCGGCTGGTTACTTCGTTGAGCAGCTCAAACACAATATCCAGATCCCGATACCGATCCTCCAGCATCTCCCACATCCGGATGAAGCGGACAGTCAGTTCTTCATCATCCAGCAGAGAGGAAGCCTCCGGGAAATCGCAATAGCAGCCGATGGCGTGGTGCAGATTCAGGATAACCTCCAATCCTTCCTGAAGGCTCCAATCAATCACCCGATCCAGCAGTTTCAGCATATCCTCCCGATAAGAAAACGGCTTATCATATTCTTCGATTACGCACTGATCAAAAGGAATGCGGATATGATCCATACCAAATGAACGAATATTCTGAATATCCCATTGGGTAATAAAACGTTCGAAATGCTCTTTATCGCCAATGGTAATTTCAAAAGCTCGATCAATCGGCAAAAAGCGAACGCGCTTATAGTTGGTCATCCAGCCGCCAATCCCCATACCCCGCTTAATTTTTTCAAAAGGCTGTACACACATGATTTCTTCCTCCTGCTTTTTACTTTTATGAAATGTGTACCTGGATTTTATACATGCCCCTGGATAATCCGCAGCATTTCTTCGCTGACGATTTTGCGGTCATCCTCGGTAACGAGGGAATACTTATTACAATCGTAGGGGGTGGAAAGATAGTTCCAGGAACACCAGGGAATATCATGTTCTTTGCTAAACCGGATCACGTCCCGCATATAGTTCTCCCGGCTTTCAAGCGGCATATGCTGGATCGTACCAAACTCCCCAAACCACAGCCATTTATCAGGATGCTGCCGTTTGAAATCTGCTGCCGGCTGTAGATAATCCTGCACAAACCGCTCGTCAATCCTGTCATAACCGCTCAGCCATTTCCCATCCCGATTAAAACAATCTTCAAAATCCTTCAGATACGATATATCACACGGATAGGGAATCTCACGATTGTACAAATAGTGTTCTACAAATACTGTAGAGCGCTGGTGTGTTATAGTAGCAGGTTCATAGAAATGGAATGTATACCCAATATAGGGATCATCATACAAAGACAAATCTTTCAGATAATTCACATTATTCCAGCATGCCGAACCGATAATAATGCGGCGGGTTGCATTCTTTTCCCGCAGCGCTTTTATTGTACGTCCGGCCAAGTCGTTCCATTTCTCTGCATTTGCGCTGGTAACTTCATTAAGAGGCTCGAACACAATATCCAGATCACAATAACGATCTTCTAACATCTCCCACAGCCGGATAAACCGATTTTTGAGTTCTTCGTCGTCCAGCAAAGAGGAACCCTCAGCAAAATCGCAGTAACAGCCAAATGCATGATGCATGTTCAATATCACTTCGAGCCCTTCATTTAAACTCCAGTGAATTACCCGATCCAGCAATTTCAGCATTTCTTCCCGATAGGAAAAGGGGTTATTTACTTCTTCGATCACGCACTGGTCAAAAGGAATGCGAATATGGTCCATACCAAATGAACGAATATTCTGAATATCCCATTGAGTGATATAGCGTTCAAAATGTTCTCGATCACCAATTGTGATGTCAAATGCCTTTTCCGCCGGCAAAAAACGAACACGCTTATAATTGGTCATCCACCCACCGATCCCCATACCGCATTTGATTTTTGCAAAAGGTCCCATAGCTTTCCCTCCTATTTCATAGAATTATTCATCCGTTTCGTCTCATCCATTCCCGAGAAGCACTTCAGATGCTCTGCATTTATTCTGCACACCCGCATCCGTTCTTCCCGCAAGGAATTATTCTCATCAATATTTTATACGTTCCATTATTAAATGTCAATATGAAATTTTATATTAATCAAAAGAATGAAAATATTGATAATTTATCTCTCAAGGCCGCAGTCATCCCTCCTCTTCCCTTTTGTTTTGAGGCCATATTGTTCATAATGATTTTTAATTCATCATGTGCTTCATAAGAAGCCACCGCATTCACATGTGTCCGTTCTGCTATGATTTCTTCCGTGCATCCCACCTTTAATTCCCGACTCTGGCGGTTTAGATCTTGACCCCTATCTTCTAAAGGACTACACCTGGCAAAACCACAAAATCTTGCTCATAAAATATGCCACCTGAAAAAGAAAAGGTAGGGTATTTTTTCCCAGATTCAGCCTGATTTTAGCCGATTCCGGCTTATTTTCGCTCCTGATTTTCTGTCGGGAAAAACAGATGGTTGGCAACGCTTTAAAAATCACTGCAGATGCACAAAATAATGCCTCCGCTGAACAACCGAAGGCATGAGTTCTAAGAAAATATTGTTTTTTTCTGTATAAGTAGTATTTTGATCTATGAAATGTAGAGCTTTCCACGGACAAAAGATGGGTCGTTTTTCCAGTGGAATCGTAAATGCAGACGGTGATCAGGCCGATCGGGTCAGTTGTATGGTTCTTATTCGCATGCAAACGTCTTTTTCTGCCAGGAGCAAGCAGGAAGGATGAAAACACCCTCGGAATCTGAAACCACCGAGGGAGAAAAAGGAGGGGAATAGGTGGGCAAAACTACCGTTTTTTCCTTTCCCGCCCATACAGCGCGGGAAAATCCAGACTCATCCACCCCAGTCATGGGAAGATGATAACCTCGTCCTTGCACATAGCATTCCGCACATAAGATTAGCTTTTCCCGGTCAGACCCGCTTCACTCCTATCGTTTTGCAGGCATACACAAAGAAATCAGAAAGACATGCCATAGGCTTTTCGCAATCTGCAGCATTCCAATCGAATCCATTCCCGAATACCTCCTCCGCCGTATTTTTTCAACGATGGAATTGGTAATATCAGAGGATAACGTCTGCCAAGATAGATGTCCCGCCGCCTGCCAATACCAAACGGCATTCCCGTCGAACTGAACATGATACTCCGCCCTATGTTTTTCCGTCCACCAGTGCAACTGACGGCAGACCAAGCGATATCAAACTGCCCATCCTCGATAAAAAGACCATATATAAACGTACACTTTTTTCCTCAGTTATTAGGCATCCGAAAGCCCAGGCACTCTAGGATGAACTGGATTTTTGCCGGATCGTAGGGGGCCATCCGGATGGAGCAGATCATGCCGCTAGAAGAGGGAGAGGGCAGCCCCGGATCATGCCCTACCGCCATGCAACCAATGCTTCCTTTCGGCAATTATTTAAGGCCGGTTTGGGCGGCCAAACTGCTCCACCGGATTGGCGGTCATTCCCAGAGATGCATGGATGTGGAAGCAGATCGCATCCGATAGCGCAAATTGCGCCTCATTCAGCCGTGCCATATCATCTGAAAATTTCCACAGGCTTGCCGTGAGGGGCTGGATGGGATCCATCTCCCGGGCCCAGGAAAAAGCGGCTTTCAGTAGCGGCAGGCATTTTTCCCCGCGGCCGCCGTTGCCTGGCTCATTATACAGATCCCACAGCAGGATGCGCTCATCCTGGCGATACTTCCCGATCAGTGGCGGCAGAGTCCTCCGGCAATCGGCAAAGCCTTCCGGATCATCTTGGATGGAAGCGCCGGGGCCGGGCACCCAGCAGCCGTTATACACCCCGGGCACGGGATCGGGCAGCGGGCCGTAATTGGGATCGTATCCCCGGCCAAAGGGCAATCATCAAAGCGAACATGCATCACTCCGTCACGCCGACGCCCGCCGCCAGCTGCAGGAACGTGTCAAAATTCCGTTCCAATACGTCCCCTTCATTTTCCGCACCGCATAGAATAAGAAAATCCGCACGAACTGATAGCCAATATCGGCGGCCACCTTCAGTTATTTCTCAATTCGGGAAGGATTGATGATGCAATCCTTTCACATTTCCAAATCCTTCACGGTGTCCGTGGGACAAGGTATCCCAGGGGGCATTTTCACCTACCCATCATTGCTTCACCTTTTCTGCCGTTCACCGCTCCATCTTTTACCGCTCTCAGCCCTTCATACCAAAGAGTTCTTTTTTCAAATCCAGATAATACAGATAGTTTTCTTCCTTCACATCCGGGGGGCAGCGATGATCCACAAAGGGGATGTATCCCCCCTTTTCCACCCAGGGCACCAGGCTCTCCAAATAGGACCGGGTGGCTTCCTTGCCCTTGATCAGCTGCATCTTATCCACGCCGCCCATGATGCGAAGCTTGCCTTCATAGGCTGCAAGCAGCTCCCCAGGATGGGCGCAGCCATTCACCTCAAAGGGGAACAGGCAATTGATGCCCCCCTCCAGCAGATACGGCAAGATCGGCCGCACATCGCCGTCGCAATCGGTGTACCAGATATCGATTCCCGCCGCTTGCAGCTTTT
>SVGR01000171.1 GCA_015056265.1 Clostridiales bacterium | reverse complement strand
GGGTGCCGGAGGCGATACCGGCGGCCATCTTGGAGGCGGAGGTATAGGTGTAGTTCACATTCTTCAGGAAGCCATCGATGAATTCCAGGGCGCAGGAATCAAATTCGCCCTTTTCCCAGGCCTTGCCGTAGCGGGCTTCGTAGGCCTTTTCCAGCTTGGCATTCCATTCTTCGCTGGTGAGCATGATCAGGAAGTTGATGTTAACGGTTTCGTTGGTGGGGTTCTTGAAGAACACCTTGTCCTTCCATTCTTCTTCGGTCAGCTGCCAGATGTTGGTCACGTTGGCGGAGCCGTTGCCGTTGTGGTAAATCAGCAGGGAGTTGATGTAGGTAACGATGGCAGGATTCTGGGCGTCAGCGGCCACAACATCCTTCAGGGCTTCGGGGAAATACACATGGGCCAGGCCTTCATTGAGCAGATAGGTCTTCAGATCGGGGCCGTTCTGGGTCAGGGCCATGTCAGCGGAATCCTTCACGCCGGAGCCGATGGTCTTGGTCAGGATGTTATAGGTTTCCACGTCGTCGATTTCGGCATAGACCAGCTTCAGTTCGGGATAAGCGGCCATGAAGTTGGCGGCAGCCTTTTCGGCGAAGGAGGTGGTGGAGTAGAAGTTCAGCTGGGCGCCGGCAGCCATTTCTTCCTTGGCCTTGGCGTACAGTTCTTCATTGGTCATCTTGGCGGCGGCGGCCAGGGCGTCTTCCACAGATTCAGCCATAGCAGCGGGAACCAGGCACAGCACCATCAGCAGAGCCAGGGCCAGAGACAGGAACCGTTTCATAGAGCATTCCTCCCATAGTTTGTTCTGTTGTGTAATTTCTTTGCAGGCAAACCGGCCCGCAAAGCATACCTGTTCATATTATACGGATGAGTTTCATCAATGTCAATATAATATCTGGAAATATCCTTCCATCCGGCAGCCGTCATGCCCCATGATTGCCGGAGGGAAAGGCGTCATTTTCATCGCCCTCAGTAAATGGTGCTGAGGATAATCCCTTCATAGATGCCAAATATCACCGCGAAAATCACAGCGGCAATGATCACCCATTTGACGCCGTTTTTGTATTTTTCGTTCTCTTCTTTTTTGCGGTTCTGCTCTGCCCTGAAATCCCGGGCAAGGATCTGCTCTTTCTCCTGCAGGATGGCATCCCTGTAATGGGGATTGTAGGGGGAAATCATCATATTTCCCGGCTGGTTTACCATCATGGGGGCAGAATATTTCACCATCAGTTCTTCATTTTCTTCCACTGTGACGGTGGTTTCAGCAAAACCGATATAGGTATCATAGGTATGGGATTTATACATTTTGATAACGTGCTGCCCCGGGCTCAGCTCATAACGCTGTTCAGCCTTGGTGAGCATGCCGGCGTTTTTGCCGTCAATATCGAAATAGACATTGCCGCCGAAAATCTCAATTTCCTTCTGGGTACGGGGCAGGAAAACGATACAGGCCATCTTTCCCGGCCTCCTTACAGGCTTTCCGCCAATTTCTGCAGTTCTTCCAGTTCAAATTCTTTGCCTTCATAGAGCTTGGTGGTCTGGGCAGAGCCGACGGATTCAACCTTCACATACACCGTTCTCACCTGCTTGCCGCTGGCCTTCTTGAACAGGGCGTTGATGCCGCCCGCCGTGGTCAACACAGCTGCCTTGCTCTTGGTAAAGCCGGTGAAATCAGCCACAGACGCCGAAAGAATGCAGCCGCACTGATCGCAGCGGAACAGCATCCGGTTTTCCACAAAGCCCATCTTATCCTTCAGCTTCCAATAGGGATTGTTGGTGCCGCACATGGGGCACTTGGGAAAATTGGTATCAATAAACCGCTGAGGAATGCTTCCCGTAAAACCATCGCACCTTCTGAAATCGAACATACCCATAATATTTCCCCTCCCAAGTATAAAATCTGAAAAAATTATAGCATTTTTTCCTTATTTCGGCAAGCATACATCCTTTTTCCGGCTGAAAGCAGTATTCCTTTTCCGAAAAAACGGCCTGCCAGATATGGCAGACCGCAGGATATGATCAATCTCATCAGGATTCCTTGTCCCCATAGCGGCAGACGTAGCCCTCCTTCCGGCACCATTCTTCAGCGAAAGAGCCGCGCTCAACCGAAATTTCATCCAGGGAAGAGCATCCCCGGAATGCACGGAATTCGATAGCGGTGACGCTTGCGGGAATGTACACAGAGGATAGTTTTTTGCAATTGTTGAATGTATTGACGTCAATGATGCTGACGCCGCCGGGAATGACGATGGCGGGCAGGGCCTCGCAATTGCTGAAAGCGGCGCTGCCGATGACCGTGACGCTTTCCGGAAGGGTTACGGCTGTCAGCGCAGAGCAGAAGGAAAAGGCGCAATCCCCGATGGAGGTGACGCCCTCGGGGATCTCAATGCCCTGCAGCGCAGTGCAGTAAGAAAATGCGCTTTCCCCAATAGAAAGGAGGCTTTCGGGAAGGACCACCTTTTCAAGCCGGGAGCAGAAAGGGAACGCATTATTCCCGATGGAAGTGACGCCCTCTGGAATCATCACTTCAGCGAGGGAGGAATTGTAGAAGAAGGCCTGATAGCCGATGGAGGTAACAGGGTATCCGTCAATCTCCTGGGGAATCTCCAGGCTTTCTGCACGGCCGCGATAGCGGGTGATCTCCGCCGTGCCATCCTCCAGCAGGATATAATCATAATCGTCGCCGGTGTGGGGAATATTT
>SVGR01000034.1 GCA_015056265.1 Clostridiales bacterium | reverse complement strand
CCAGCATGGTTTCGGGGCGGGTGGTAGCCAGCTCCAGCTTTTCCCCTGTTTCCTTCACGGGATAAAGCAGGTGCCAGAAATTGCCGTCCTTTTCCTCGTATTCCACTTCGGCGTCGGAAATGGAGGTAACGCAGCAGGGGCACCAGTTGATCATCCGGTTACCCTGATAGATCAGGCCCTTTTCATACAGCCGCACGAACACTTCCCGCACCGCATTGGAACAGCCCTCATCCATGGTGAACCGTTCCCGGCTCCAATCGCAGGAAGCGCCCATCCGGCGCAGCTGGCGGGTGATGCGTCCGCCGTATTCATTTTTCCAGGCCCAGGCGTGCTTAAGGAAGCCTTCCCGGCCCAGCTGTTCCTTGGTGATGCCCTCCTTGCGCAGCTTTTCCACCACCTTCACTTCCGTGGCGATGGAGGCATGATCAGTGCCGGGCAGCCAGAGGGTGGGATCGCCCTTCATGCGGTGATAGCGGATCAGCGCGTCCTGCAAGGTTCCGTCCATGGCGTGGCCCATGTGCAGCTGGCCCGTTACATTGGGAGGCGGCATCACGATGGTGAAGGGCTTCTTTTCAGGATCGATCCTGGGAGCAAAGGCGCCGGAGGATTCCCATTTTTCGTAGGTTTCCTTTTCGATCGCCTGGGGATTATAGGTCTTTTCCATGTTGAATTCGCTCATATGTTTTTACCTCCTTGCGGTGTGGTGATTTTACATCAGGCGGGATGTATTCTGGGCCATCAGCATAAACAGCAGCAGGGCGGCAAGCCCTACGAAAATGCTGGCGGCCAGGCTGATGATCCGGATGGTTTTATCCTCCAGGATGGATTTGCGCAGGAAAACCCCCAGCGCAATCCGCCCCGCACCCAAAACCACCAGAATCAGAAAACTCACGGGATTCATCAGGGTAAGAGATCGGAAGAATGTATTCATCGCTGTTTACCACTGAGTATTGACCGCAGTGCCGTGCAAGAAGCGCGCATCGCTGGCAATACAGAAGAAGATCAGCAGTGCGAGCAGAAGAAGGCTGATGCCAAGGGAGACGCCCATGATGATGCGCTTGGTTTTTTCCTCCATCATGTAGTTTTTCCTCAGGATAATGGCCAATGGGATATTCCAGAAAAGCAGCACCACCATGGCAACGATCACCCAGGGATTTTCAAAATTGATCATATCCAGGAATTTTTCAAATCCTTTTCCCATATTTTTACCTCCAAAAAACAAAAAACCGCCCATCCTCAAAAGGACGGAGCGACCCCGTGGTACCACCTTACTTCACGATGAAGCATCTTCATCGCCTCTTTGCGCTGTAACGGGCGCCAATCGTGCGAACTAATTGCGGGAAAATCCCCGTTCATCCGCAGCCCTCCGGGGCGACCTTCTGCTTTTCCTTCCCAAACGGTCTTTCAGCCGGTGAACCGCTCTCTCTGAGGGGGATAAAAGCATACTCCTCCCGTTCGTGGGGCTTATGCAGAAATCCTGAAGGGGGAGCATTTCCCCCTTCAGGAGACAGGCAACGGTTTTGCCTTTTGTACGCTGATTAGGCGTTCTTTTCTTCGTTCACCACGACGACCTGCTTGCCATCGTAGTAGCCGCAATGCTTGCAAACGCGGTGAGCCAGCTTCATCTTGTGGCACTGGGAGCATTCCACGATAGCGGGCAGAGACAGCTTCCAATTGGCGCGACGGGAACGGCCGCGAGCCTTCGAAACTTTTCCTTTGGGCAGAGCCATAACTTACACCTCCTGATCCTTTGTCAGCAATTGCTGCAATGCCGAAAAAGGATGCTGGTCGGGCATGTCCTTCTGGCAAGCATGCGTTGAATTTTCGTCGTCTGGCTGCATGGCGTCAAGAGCCGGGCAAGCATCCCCACAGGTAAACCGCATGGGAAGCTCCAGCACAGCCAACGTGAGGGCCAGATGAGAAAGCTCTACTTTCGAACCTTCAAACATCAGCCTTTCTTCCTCATCGAGGAAGTTTTCCTCTTCTACCTGGGCATAGCGGCTCTGACGGGTGAAAATCTCATCAAATTCCACCTCAATGGGATAGCGCACCGGCTGCAGGCAGCCGCCGCAAACCCCATCCGCCATGGCCGTCAGGGTACCCCGGAGATGCAGGCTTTCACCTGCGAAGGAATAATGTCCGGACAGGAGCACATCGTGAAACGTGATGGTTTCGCCGAAGACATCCTGCGGCGGGATTTCATCACGATGCAGGAAGGGAAAATCCTCTCCGGGAGCGCGCAAGGCGCGGGAAATGTCCAGCAACAAGCAAATCACTCCAATCGTGACCGGATGTTATTATACCTTCCCCCCCCTTTTTTGTCAATCCCTTTTTCAAATCAATTTGCATTCTTTAAGAGATTTGCAACAAATGCTGCGCCCCTTCCGCCCGTCTTTTTATGCCGATCCGGGGAAAAAATGCATCTCCCCCACAGGCCGGAAAAATTCCGCCCGTTTCCCCCGTTTTCAGCAAGGATTTACAATCTTTTTTTCTTAACATTTTATGACGCGCTTCCATCCTGAAACGCCCCTTCACGCCGCTTCGGCGGTGGATTTTCCGCCCATCCTGCGCCGTTTTTCCGCTGTTTGTTTACAAAGATTGAGAAATCATTACAACCTTCCCTTCCAATCCCGGAAAATGTTACATGATGTTTGGTTGACACAAAAAAATCCCATCGATATACTGAAGCCATGCTGGGTTTTTATTCATTTCCATCGGAGGTGTTTATATGAAGCAATGCAAAACCCTTTTCTGTTTCCTGTGCGTGATGGCCCTGTGTCTGTCCCTCCTGCCCCTTGAGGTTCAGGCCGCCCCCGCCATCCTCTACGTCAACACCGGCACCCTCAATCTCCGCTCTGCTGCCGATTCCGCCGACCCGGAGAATATCCTGGCCAAGCTGCCCCGTGGCACGGCGGTAACCCCCAAGGAAGAATTGGGCGATTGGATCCAGGTGCAGGCCGGTGAGCTGACCGGCTATGTATACCGCTCCCTGCTTACCGACCGCAACCCCAATCCCCCCACCATGTATGTCAAAACCGGCAACAACAACCCCCTGCGCATGCGCGAAACGGCTGATAATACCTCTGCCATCGTGCTGGAGCTGGTCAATGGAGAGGCCGTTCTGGTATACAGCGTGGATACTGGCTGGGCCTATGTGAGCGCCCATGGCAAGGAAGGGTATGTATTCTATGCCCATCTGACCTCCATCTCCCCCGAGGAAGAGGAAGGAGATACCCCGCCTGAAAATCCCACCGCCACTCAAATGCAGGTAGCCACTGGCAATTCCCAGGGGCTGCGTCTGCGGGCGGAGCCCAATACTTCCTCCTCCATTCTGGGTATCTACGATAACGGTACTGTGGTCACCGTCCTTTCCACGGAAGACGGCTGGGCCAGGGTGCAGGTGAACGGCCAGGAAGGCTATATGGCCCTTTCCAGGCTTGCCCCCCTGGATAACGAAAACCAGGAAGGGGAAGACGATCCCACCCCCGAAAATCCCGATCCCGAAAATCCTGGCACTGAGGATCCCGATCCTGTGGTCATGTATGTGCAGACCGGCAACAGTAAAGGCCTGAATCTGCGCAAGGAAGCCAATGCCTCCTCCGATGTACTGGGCACCTATAAGAATGATACCAAGGTGCTGGTGTATACCGTGGAAGAAGGCTGGGCCAAGGTGCAGGTGGATGGCAAGGAAGGCTATATGCTCTACCGTCTGCTCACCTCCACCGTTCCCACACCTCCGCCCCAGACCACACCCATGTATGTGGTTCGCGGCCCCCAGAATCTGCTTTCAGCCCCCACTGCCGGCGCCGCCGCCATCGCCTCTTGCCCCGTGGGCGCCCAGGTGGGCATGCTCTTCACCATCGAAACCGGCTGGGCCCGGGTGATTGCGGACGGCGTGATGGGATATCTGCCCCTTTCCTGCCTGGCTGAGCAGATGCCCGGCGAAGAAGAAGAACCGGCCCCCGATCCCGAACCCGAAAATCCCGGCAGCGGCGCTGCCGATCCCATTGCCATGTATGTGGCCGACGGCCCCCTGGCCCTGCGCTCCGCCCCCGAAAAAAAGAATCAGACACTGCTGGGCTTCTATCCCACCAACACCCCCGTTACCGTTTATGAAATCGTCGCCGGCTGGGCTCGGGTACAGGTAAACGGTGCCTCCGGCTATATGATGGCCTCTTATCTTGCCCCCGTTGTGCCTCCTGCCCAGGATGGGGAAGGGGAAGGCGAACAGCCTGAAGGCAGCACGCCCCCTGCCCAGACCATGGAAATGGTGGTGCGCACCGGAAATAACGGTGGTCTTGCCCTCCGTTCTAAGGCACAGAAGGGCGATAATATTAAGGCCTTCTATCCCAATGGCACCAGGGTGACGGTTTACAGCATTCAGGGCATCTGGGCCAAGGTATCCGTAAACGGCACGTCCGGCTATATGATGGTTTCCATGCTGGCCGTTCCCGCCGCCCCTGAAACGCCTGATGAAAACAATCCCGGCCAGGATGGCGGCAATACCGGCACCCAGCCCGGTGCCGGCAACGAAGGCGGAAATTCCGGCGAAACTGCCGATCCCCTCCCCCAGACCAAGACGGTTTACCATCCCAAGGGATCCTTCGTAAACTTCCGCAGCAGCGCCACCGACTACAGCGACGCCAATATCATCGGCAAGATCGCCAGCGGTACCCAGGTGGAAGTGGTATCCAAGGGCCGCCTCTTCACCAAGATAATCCACAACGGCATGACCGGTTACATCAATAACAATTACCTCAAATGATTTATAACCATAACAAATGCGCCTTCTCTCTAGCCGGAGGGGGCGCATTTTTTGCACAAGCGTTTTTTATGTCAAATAATCAAATATACAATTTTTATCACTTTACAGAGTAACGGACAATTGCATCAGCATTAACTATTTTTGTCTCATGATTGTTATAGTATTCGATAATTCTACTATCAATAGACATTTTCACAGTGATTGTACTACCCGGGTGAACCACCACGCCATTGATGGCATTGCCATCAACAAAAACCAAATGATCCTCTTCATCCGTTAATGCGACACTGACATGGATCCCTTCTTGCTCCTTATCCGCAGTATTTGTAAACGTTACGGAAACATAACTATTATATTGACCATCCAATTCATACCGTACTTCACAAGGAATAATCTCATACCTTTGTGGATTCGCATAAGTTTCCATGGAAAATTTGTAGTCCACTACATCCTCTGTTTCCAATATTGGTTCCCACAGATATTCTGTTACATATACATACTCTCCAGGCTCCAGCCTGATATAGCTGGGCGTAGAGTATACAATTGATTCACTAATAATTATTTCATCATTTTCTGAAAAACCCACAAGTTTTCCAGTTCTTACCCCTATTGCTGCATCACCTACATTCTGAACTTTCGCAAAGAAATAGCCAGTATCATCGCCATCAAACTCAATAAGATTTTTGGAAATCACCTTAAGCTTCCCTGCTGCAAATGCAGAAGATGTGAATATACATATCATCGCTAAAACCAGTGCTGCCATTTTTTTCATAACCATCACCTCATTTATTTTATGTTGAACCAATTATAGGTCAATTTCACCCTAATTTTAAATAGGTCAATGCGACATAATTTGATGCGGAGGGTGAAAAAATGAACAGATTAAAACAGCTTCGGAAAGAACGTGGATTTACCCAAGTTAAAATGCAAATGCTGACCGGTATCGATCAAAGTGATTATTCCAAAATAGAATCAGGAAAACGGTATTATACTTTTGAACAATGCCGACGTATTGCAATTGCACTGCAAACAAGCATGGATTATCTGGCAGGATTGACTGATGAAAAAGAACCCTATCCACGGATCAATGCCGAAATAATGAAGAATCCTGAAAACGCTTCAAACAAAAACTGACGTCCGCGCATCTATTTTGACATGCACTGAACGTCAGTTTTTTTATTCTTCCGCGATGCTCCTCAGCAGCGCTTCCACTTCCTTGAAATCTTTGGCCAGATTCAAGCGGGTTCGCAGCCGGGCAGCGCCGCGTCGACCGGATACATACCAGGCAAAATGCTTGCGCATCTCCAGCACAGCGCTCTTTTCGCCCTTCCATTTTTCCATTTCCCGGGCGTGGGACATGGCAGTATCGATCACTTCATCATAGGTGGGCGGAGTATATGGCCGGCCTTCCAGCGCGGCCAGAATTTCCCCAAACAGCCAGGGATTACCCAGGGCTGCCCGCCCCACCGCCAGGCCATCCGCCCCGGTGATTTTCAGGCATTCCAGGGCGCTTTTCCCATCCACAATATCACCGTTGGCAATGACGGGCACGCACACTGCTCGCTTCACTTCTGCGATCATTTCCCAATCCGCCTTACCGGAATACTGCTGCATCCGGGTGCGGCCGTGGACGGTGAGCAGATCTGCCCCGGCGCTTTCCACTACCTTGGCAAAGGCCACGGCGTTTTTATTTTCATCATTCCAGCCGATGCGCATCTTCACCGTCACCGGTAGGAAGGTATTGGCCTTCGTTGCCTCCACGATGCGGGCCGCCAGATCGGGATCCTTCATCAGGGCGCTGCCCGACTGCCCCCCTACCACCTTCTGGGCAGGGCAGCCCATATTCAGATCGATGGCGGCATATACCCCCAGATCCGTCAGCTGCCGGGCAGCCTGGGCAAAGAAATGAGGCTGGCTGCCAAAGAGCTGAATGGCCAGGGGCCCTTCCTTGGGATGCCGGGCCAGCAGAAATTTATAGGCGTTCCGATCCTTGGGCGCGGTCAGATACCCCTGGGCACTGACCATTTCCGTGGTGGCCCAATGGCACCCTTGATCAAAACACAGCAGGCGGAAAATCCAATCGGTGATGCCTGCCATAGGGGCCAGATACAGTTGCGGCGTCAATGCTTCATCCTCTATTCTTCAATCACTTGTAAAGCCGTCAGATTTTTCACATGCCACTGGCCGTTCTCCCTGGTCAGCAGCACGCTGTAGCGCACCGTCTGCCATTCCAATTCCTGCACCTGATCGTTGTCCCGGGCGGAGGATTTAATCTTTCCGTCAATGGCGGGGATGCGCTCCGTAACGGTGGCCTGGGCAGTATCATCCCAAGGCCAGCACCAGAAGGAATCCAGGGAAATCCGGTGGTCAAAACCGGTGATATTATAATACATCTGATAGGGGGATTGCCCGGCCAGGGCCTGGGTCAGCTGGGCATCCCGATCCATGCAGTTCCGGGAAAAATACGGGGTCAGATCCGCATCCTCTCCCATCATGATCACCTGGGCACGCTTGGCCATTCCATCCTTGATGATGATATAAATGTTGGTGGCGTTCATGGAAAAATAAAAGGCCAGGGTCATTAGCACCAGCACGCTGCATAGAATCATCATCCGGGAAGAAAAAAACCAGATCAGTCTGCGCAGATATTTCACATGTCGCCCTCCTTTCCAGTCTGCCGTCCCTCTGCAGGGCAGCCGCTTTATTATAGCACATCCCGGGCAGCAGCGCTACCGGAAAATGCTTTCTTTCTGATAACGAACGATCCGGCCGCTTTCTTCCCGCTTTTACCATGGCGGCAAGTTGTATACACAAAAATGAATAAACGCCCTGTCAAGAGGCAAGTGTTACAAAAGATAAAACTTTACTTTATTTTATTTTTATTTTTTATTGTGGATAACTCCGGGGATAAAATGTGGATTATTTCTCATCCCGATTGTGGATAACTTTTTATCATTCAAAACTTATCCCCGAAAAAAACAAGAAATCCTGATATATCGCGGGTTTCAGCCTTTTTTTCTGTGGATAACTCTGTGGATAATGTGGAAAGTTTCCCCCATTGCCTTTTCAGCATAAATTCCGGCATCCTATACTGCATATACATCGTTCATCCACGGCAAGCCGTTATTTTTCATGGATGGATGCATGAATATACTGTATAAATGTATATTTCATCATGTAAAATGCCGGTGGATAACCAGTGGAAAACATAAAAACAAGAAAGTTCAAACTTTTGTGACTTGACAGTATGGCCAGATGGTTGCCCGCATAGGCTGGGAATAGGGAGGTGGAAAAAATGGGGCGGCGGATAAAATGGATACTGATTTGTTGTGCCGCAGGGCTGATCCTGTTGCTGGGGGCCTCGCCTGCCAGGCCTGCCCGGCCGCCGCAAAAGGCACGGCCGGTACAACAGGCGGAAGGGGGGCCGCTGGATGGACGAGTGATCTTCATCGACGCCGGCCACGGGGGCACGGATGGAGGCGCCAGAGCCCGGGATTCCGGCGTATGGGAAAAGGAAATCAACCTGCAGGTGGCAAAAAAGCTGCAATCGGCACTGGAGAAAAGCGGCGCCCGGGTGATCATGAGCCGGGATACAGACATGGAATACAGTGAAAAGAAACGGGCCGATCTCACCGCCCGGTTGGATAAAGCACAGGCAGGCGGGGCGGAGATGCTCATCAGCATCCATATGAACGAATATCACAGCCGGAGCGAATCAGGCCCCCAGGTATTCTATCGCAAGGACCAGGGGCAAAGCCGGCTGCTGGCCGGGGCGCTGCAGGAAGCGTTGATCGAAGGACTGCAGCCGGTAAAAAAGCGTTCCGCCCTGGCGGGAGATTATTTTATGCTTTCTCTGGATATTCCCTCCGTACTGGTAGAATGCGGCTTTCTGTCAAATGCAGCAGAAGAAAAGCTGCTGCTCAACGACGCCTATCAGACTCGAACAGCCCAAGCCATCTTGAATGGCGTCATCGAATATTTCGCTTTAGCAGATCCATAAAAAAGCGCTGCCCCTATGGCGTATCAGGCCATAGCAAGGCAGCGTTTTTTGTTCGTGATCAAACGCCCGGAATTACAGGCGCATCCATCCGGGCGCAGAGAATGATCCGCTTGCCCTTTGATATTTCAACCGCCTTTTCCACAGGCATTCCCTTACAGGGATTCACATACACAATCTGATCTTCCCTGAGGCCTTCCAGATACAATGCCAGATCCTCAGCCGCCCGGTCGTTAAGCTGCAATGCCCGCAAATGCTTCATTTCCCGAAAGGTGGGGATATGCTGAGTATGGCTGCCGCAGAGGTGAATCAATCCGCCGCGGGAATAATCGGAAAGCACCGCATCATCCAGAGGAGCAATCATATCCCGGTACAAATCCGGGGACAAAAGCTGACAGGAACAGCCGCACAGCTGGCCGGAGCGGGGCGGCTGAGTGCGTTCATAGGAAATCACCGGCTGCATCTGCGCTACAGGAATATGATCAATATACCACCGCCGCAGGGTGCGAATCAAATCATTGATCATCTGCAGATCATGCATGGCGGCCTCTTCATCCTCCAGCATGACTGCCAATCCTTCCCCGCCATATAGATTCACAAAAATATTCAGCGCACTGGACAGGCCGGGCGTACCGATCAGGGGCAGCGCCACATCCGCTGCAAGAAACGTTTCTGCTACCCGTCTGGCCAGGGCCCAATCCTCGCTCTTATCCAGATCAGGCATTTCCAGCGTGCCCACAGGGGTTTCCAGATAATCCGCATTCCACTGTCCCTGATAATTGTATACGCGGGCGCCAAATAGCTTATCAATAAAATGCACGCCGTAGGGCTCGAATTCCAGACAAACAGGAGCAAAGCGATGGGCGGGATTAGGGGGCAGCGCCGCCATCATTTCCAGACATTCCACCGTCCACTCTTCCGGATGGGTATATGATCTTTGCCAGTCCGCCGGCCGGGGCGCATCGCCGCTCAAAGTAAATACATAGCGCTGGTTTTCTTCATCAGGGCGGCTGTCAAAAACATTCTCCATCCGAAGGAACCACTGATCTCTTTCAGCGATCCGCACAGGATCATTGAGGATCTCATGGGCATAAGAAGATAATTTTTTCATCGAATTGCTCCTTTCTACAAGCCACAATTCCATCTTCCGGCCAATCGATTATTTCTTTTCGGGCGCATCCATCCGGGCACAGAGAATAATCCGCTTGCCACCGGAAAGCGCAATAATCCTTTCCACCGGCATACCGGGGCAGGGATTCACATATAAAATCTGATCCTCTCTCAGCCCCTCCAGATACAACGCCAGATCCTCCGCCGCCCGGTCGTTAAGCTGCAATGCCTTCAAATGCTTCATTTCCCGGAAGGTAGGGATATGCTGAGTATGGCTGCCGCAAAGGTGGATCATGCCGCCGCCGGGATATTCAGAAAGCAGGGCGTCATCCAGGGGCGCAACCAGTTCCCCATACATAGCCCCGGATAAAAGCTGGCAGGTGCAGCCGCAAAGCTGACCAAATCCCGGAGGCTGGGTGCGGCTCCAGGAAATGACGGGCTGCAGCTGCCGGACGGGAATATGATCGATGTACCAACGGTGCAGGGTGCGGATCAGATCATTGATCACCTTTAAATCGTGAGCGGCCGCCTCTTCATCCTCCATCATCACTGCCAGGCCCTCTCCGCCGTAGAGATTGACATAAATGTTCAGCGCGCTGGACAGGGTGGGCATCCCAAAGAGGGGCAATTTCACATCCGCATCCAGGAAAGCTTGGGCCGCCCGCCGTGCCAGCATCCAGGTTTCATCTTTTTCCAGATCCGGCGTCTGCAATTCACCCACCGGCGTATCCAGATAATCCGCATGCCATTGCCCCATATGATTGTACACATGGGCGCCAAGCATTTTATCAATAAAATGCACCCCATAAATGGGATATTCCACGCAATCGGGAGAAAAGCGATTTTCCGTGCATTCCGGCTGGGCCGCCAAAAGCTCCAGGCACTGGACCACCCATTCTTCCGGATTCGTGTAAGCCAGCTTATCATCCTTGGGCCGGGGCACCACCCCATCCAGGGTAAAAACAAAGGGATCCTCGTCCCGGCCTGCAAACAGTTTTTCCATCCGGGCAAACCACTGATCCCGTTTTGCAATCCGCGCTGCATCATTTAATTTGTCATAGGCAAACACCGATATTCTCTTCATCTTATCTCTCCTTGAATGATCCAAGAATGATCTAATGCGAACAAAATGTCTTTAACGAATCTGAATAAAGCAATTTCAATTGTAGTGTATCGCCCGGCTTTTGTCAATCAGCCCCTTCTGAAAAATGCCTTTTTCCTGTAGTCCAAGCTTGCGTTTCCATCCAAAATCCCGTATAATGGCCTATGCACGTTTCTTCAAGGAGGCTTTCATGAAAACCAGGGATATGACCAGCGGCAGTCCGCTGCGGCTGATTCTTCTTTTTTCTCTTCCCATGATGGCGGGAAACATCTGCCAGCAGCTTTATCACATGGTGGACGCCGCATTCCTTGGCCGGGGTGACAGCCCCCTGGCATTGGCCGCATTGGGCGCCGGCGATTGGTTCAATTGGGTGATATTGGGCATTATCTGGGGCTACACCCAGGGCTTTTCCGTATTGATTTCCCAATTTTTCGGTGCAGGGGATATGCAGAATGTGCGGCGCACCGTGGGCCTGTCCATTTCCCTAACCCTGGTTATTTCCCTGCTTTTGACCTTCGTCAGCCAGCTGCTGGTCAATCCTGTGCTGACGATTCTGGAAACCCCGGAAAATATCTTTGATCAGGCGGCGCTGTATCTGCGCATTCTGTTCGGCGCGCTGCCCATTCTGGGCGCCTACAATGTGCAGGCAGCCATCCTGCGTGCTGTAGGCGACTCCAAATCACCCCTATATGCCATGCTCATTGCTTCCGGCACCAATATTGCTCTGGACGCCCTGTTCGTCATGGGCTTCCATTGGGGCGTAGCCGGGGCCGCTGCCGCTACGGTGATCGCCCAGACTGTTTCTGCCATCTATTGCTTCATTGTTATCCGCCGCATCCCCGTCCTGCGCTTCCATAAAGACGATCTGAAATGGCGCAGGGAAATCGGCGGAAAACTGCTGAAGCTGGGTACGCCCCTGGCCGCCCAGAATGCGGTTATCGGCGTGGGCGGCATGGTGCTGCAGCGCATCATCAACCCCTATCAGAGCGATTTCATCGCCGGCTACACCGCTACCAATAAGCTCTACGGCCTGATGGAAATGGCCGCCGTTTCCTTCGGCGGGGCGCTTGGGGCCTATACCGGCCAGAACTTTGGCGCCAGGAAAATGGATCGGGTAAAGAAAGGGGTGCGGGTGGGCATTGCCCTCAGCCTGGGCACTTCTCTCCTGATTGCCGGGGCGCTGCTGATCTTTGGCCGATCCATCCTCTCCCTGTTTGTAGATCCCGCCTATGCCCAATCGGATTATGTGCTGGATGTAGCGCAGCGGTATCTGAATATCATGCTCTATGCCCTGCCCGTTTTGTATCTGCTGTATGTATACCGTTCCTCCCTCCAGGGCATGGGCGATACCCTGACGCCCATGGTATCAGGGATGGTGGAACTGGCGATGCGGGTGGGAGTAGCCCTGTTCCTGCCCGCCATAATCGGCCCGGACGGTATCTTCATCGCCGAAATTGCCGCCTGGATCGGGGCGGCAGTACTGCTGGTCATTACCTATTATCTGCGTATGAGCAAATTTTCCACAAGGAAGGTGCTTTAAATGGATTTTATCGCCATTCTGGCCCAGGAATTTCATCTGCGTCCTCAGCAGGTGCAGGCCGTAATCGAACTGCTGGATGCCGGAAATACCATTCCCTTCATCGCCCGCTACCGCAAAGAAATGACCGGCTCTTTGGATGACCAGGTTTTGCGGGAGCTTTCTGAGCGGCTGGAATACCTGCGGGGATTAGAAAAGCGCCGGGAAGAAATTGAAAAATCCTTAACCGATCAGGGCGTGCTGACGGATGAGCTTTCCGCAAAGCTCTCCGCCGCAAAGACCCTGGCCGAATTGGAGGACCTCTACCGCCCCTTCCGGCCCAAGCGCCGCACCCGGGCCACCATCGCCAAGGAAAAGGGACTGGAGCCCCTGGCCCTGTGGCTGCTGCTTCAGCTTCCCAAGGCGGATCCTGCCGCGGAAGCCGAAAAATACATCAGCGAAGAAAAGGATGTATTGGACGGAGAAGCCGCCCTGGCCGGCGCCCGGGATATCATCGCCGAATCCGTCAGCGACGACGCCGCGCTTCGCAAGGATATGCGGGAGCTGCTGCTGCGGGAGGGCGTCATTGAAACCAAAGCCGCCAAGGAAGAAGACAGCGTTTATCAGATGTATTATGAATATCAGGAGCCGGTGCCCAAAATGGCCGCCCACCGAATCCTTGCCATCAACCGCGGTGAGAGGGAAGAATTCCTGAAGGTTTCTCTGAAAGCCCCGGATGAAAAAGCGCTGCATCACATCTTCCTTTCCTTCGTGCGCCCCGGCAGCCCCGCCTCCCAGCAGGTGCAATTGGCCTGCGAGGACGCCTGGGAACGCCTCCTTTTCCCCTCCATGGAGCGGGAAATCCGCAACGAACTGACCGACCGGGCCAACGTGGCCGCCATCCGGGTATTCTCCCAGAATCTGCATCAGCTTCTGATGCAGCCCCCCATCAAGGGCAAAGTGACCCTGGGGGTGGACCCCGGCTTCCGTACCGGCTGCAAGCTGGCGGTCATCGATGAAAACGGCAAGGTGCTGGAAACGGGCGTGGGCCATTTCACCCTCCCCGGTCAGGAATTCCAAAAAGCCCAGTCCGCCAAGCTCATCAAGCGGATGGTAAAGGATCATCGCGTCACCGCCATCGCCATCGGCAACGGCACCGCCTCCCGGGAAAGCGAGCAGTTCATCGCCTCCCTGCTTCCCGAAATGCCCGGCGTTGCCTATGTGATCGTCAGTGAAGCCGGCGCCTCCGTCTATTCCGCCAGCAAGCTGGCCGCCCAGGAATTCCCGGAATTCGATGTATCCCTCCGCTCCGCCGTATCCATTGCCCGGCGGATGCAGGATCCCCTGGCGGAGCTGGTGAAGATCGATCCCAAGGCCATCGGCGTGGGCCAATACCAGCATGATCTGAAGCAGAACGAGCTCACCGGCGCATTGGACGGCGTGGTGGAGCAGTGCGTGAACCTGGTGGGCGTGGAAGTATCCACCGCCTCTGCGGAGCTGCTTTCCCATGTGGCGGGCATCGGGCCGGCCCTGGCCAAGAATATTGTGGCCTATCGGGAAGAAAACGGCATTCCCAGCCGGGCAGCGCTGAAAAAGGTGCCGAAATTGGGGCCCAAGGCCTTTGAACAATGCGCCGGCTTCCTTCGGGTGATGGACAGCAAAAATCCCCTGGACGCCACCGCCGTGCACCCGGAAAGCTATGACGCCGCCAAGGCGCTGCTGGCCCTGCTGGCTTACGACGTAAAAGACGTAAAGAACGGCGGCGTGCCCGGTATCGGCGTAAAAGCGGAAGAATACGGCCTGGACAAGCTGGCGGCCGATCTTTCCATCGGTCTTCCTACCCTGAAGGATATCCTGGCCGAATTGCAAAAGCCGGGCCGGGATCCCCGCGATGAACTGCCCAAGCCGGTTCTGCGCACCGACGTATTGGATATCAAGGATCTGAGGCCCGGTATGGAGCTCACCGGCACCGTCCGCAACGTTATCGATTTTGGCGCCTTTGTGGATATCGGCGTGCATCAGGACGGCCTGGTGCATATCTCCCGCCTGGCCGACCGCTTCATCCGCCATCCTTCCGAAATCGTGAAGGTAGGGGATGTGGTCAAGGTCTGGGTGGTGGAAGTGGACGAAAAGAAAAAGCGCATCGCCCTCACCATGGTGAAAGAACGCAAGTAAATTGGAATATTGGGGAATATTTTGCGAGAGGGGGCTTCTTTTTTAAAAGAAGCCCCCTCTCGCACTCTCCCCAAGAAAACTGCCTCTTGACCTTTCATGGCCGCAATCAATCAGCCATTCTCCCAGTGAATGAAAAGATCAAAATCAAATTGTTAAAGGAGCCTTCTTTCGGAAAAGAAGGCTCCAATTTCTTGATTAAGTCCGTCTATTGACAAACTCAGTAGGGCTTCAGCACGTAATCGTGCATATAGCCCAGCTTATTTTTCTGGGTGATCACCAGGCAGTAATTCCACTTGCCTTCCTGCCCGCCGTAATAATCGATCACCTTCACCTTTGCGTAGTTTTCATACCGGCCCAGGTTAATACCGGTATTGTCGCTGGGCTCGGAATACAGATAGCAATAGCCGTAAGGATCGGTGCTGTACACATAATAAACAGGAGCGTTGCAGGAAGCATAATCAAACACCATCTGGTCAATGGGCACTAGGGCATAATCATGGATATAGCCCACCTTATTCTTCTGGGTGATCACTTTGCAATAATTCCATTTACCCTGCTGACCGCCCCAATAATCCAGCACCTTTACGATCTCATAATTATTATACCGGCCCAGATTGATGCCATTGATATCGCTGGGCTCGGAATAGAGATAGCAATAGCCGTAAGGATCGGTGCTATACACCACATACTGGGGCGCAGTACAGGAGGCATAATCCGTAGCGGTCTGATGGTAAGGGGTCAGGGAATAATCATGGATATATCCCCATTTTCCATCCTGGGTTTCCACATAGCAGTAATTCCATTTTCCTTCCTGCCCGCCATAATACTCCCATACATAAACCAATTCCCCATTATCATACCGGCCCAGATTGCGGCCCGTATTATCGCTGGGCTTGGAATAGAGATAGCAGTAGCCGTAGGGGGAAGTGCTTTCCACCACATACCATCCCTGGCCGCCGGCATAGGCAGGCAGTACGGTGAGCAGCGTTGTCAATGCCAGCAGCAGCGCCGCGATGGACTTCCACATTTTTTTCATTCTCATTTCCTCCCTTTCACGATCAATATGCCCAGGAATTTGCACTTTTTCCGGTTTTATTATACTACTTTTCCCAGAAAAATGCAATCATCACTTTCCTCTGCCAATAGCCTCAAGGCATCACCCAGATCACCATTTCCGTAACGCCACGGTTGGCAAAGGCAAAATAGGGCACGAAATGCAGTGAAATATCCTTACGGTTATCCTTCATGCGGCGGTAAAGGCTGTTTCCGAAGGCCTGTTCATCCCGCTGCCAGCCCTTAGCCTCAAGCACGGGAATACCGCAGAAGTCAGTGCCGCCCACTTCAATCCCCTGATCCATATTCACATGGATATCCCGCAGATTAAAGCCGTTATCCACCCCCTCCAGGCAATAGACCACCGGGCCGCGGCAAATGGCGATACGGCCAGCGTCATCCTGCACGTAAGGATTGGCTTCCACCGCATAGGGGGCCATATCCAGCTGCAGGCAAATTTCTCCCTGAATATTTTCCAGCACAGCGTAGCCGCGGTTCATGGTATAGACGGCAGGCTTTCCATCCACAGTGAGACTCCACTTTTCACACCAGCCAGGAATGCGGACGGCCACCTTCACATCCCCCTCCACCGCAATGCGGATATCGCCGGTCAGGGGATAATCAGTGCACTGACGCACCTTCACATCGCCCTTTTCCATGGGGATCACTGCATCGCTGTTCATGAACTGATGAATATAGAGGGTATCGGCGCTGCAGGTATACAGATAATCGCCGATGGAAGCCATGGTACGGGTGATATTGGGGGGGCAGCAGGAGGTATAGAATACCTTCGCCCGTTCCATGATGGGCATCCTGGCGGATTCCACGGCGAATTTTTCCTTGCCGGTCTGCTTGGGGTCAATCTCCAGGGGATTTTCATAGAAGAAGGCATCCCCCTTAAGAGAAGTGGAGGAAAGGAAGCCGTTGTACAGCACCTTTTCGATTACATCTGCATATTTGCTGTCCGGATCCACCAGCAGCATCCGCCGGGCGAAGAGCATCAGGGCGATAGCGGCGCAGCTTTCCGTATAGGCGGTCAGATTGGGCAAATCGTAATCGATGGTAAAGGCTTCGCCCCGGTAGGTGGATCCCACACCGCCGCTGATATACATGCGGCAATTCATGATATTGTCAAAGATCTTTTGGCAGGCCTTCAGCAGCCCCTGATCCTCATCCTCCCGGGCCAGATCCGCCATGCCGCTGTACAAATAAAGGGCGCGTACCGCATGGCCTTCTGCGGTATCCTGTTCGCGGACGGGGGCATGGGTCTGATCATAGCGACCGTTCTGAGAAACAAAGCGGCCATAATCGGCGGGGATTCTTTCTTCCCCGTGCATACCGCGCTCATTGATAAAATGACGACTGAGGGCCAAATATTTTTCATTACCGGTGCAGTGATACAGCTTCACCAGGGCCAATTCGATTTCCTCATGACCGGGTGTGAAGAATGCGCAGCTCTTTTCCTCCACAAATACTTTTTCCACATGATCGGCGGCCTTGCAGGCACACCTGAGCAGCTTATCCTTACCGGTAGCCTCATAATAGGCCACGGCCGCCTCAATCAGATGACCGATGGCATACAGTTCATGCCAGTCACGGTTTGTCCAGCGGCGGGTGGGATCGGTCTGCATCAGCCACATGTTGAAATAGCCGTCGGGGAACTGATTGCGCTCGATCAGATCGATCACTTCATCACATACCGCTTCCAATTCCTTGCATTTACCGTTTTTCAGCAGATAAGCCACCGATTCCATCCATTTTTCGATATCGCCGGTGAGCAAAAAATAGGGCTTGTGGGGCATGCCTTCACGCCAGTGCCCCTGATAGGCGGAGAAACGGCCCGTTTCTTCAAAACGCTTCTTCACTGCATAAATGGTGGTATCGGCGTTCAGCTCCTGGCGCATTTTCCAGAAGCCGTCGGTAATCTTCACCTGAGAAAAAGGGATAAAGGTATGCTTTTCCATGATTCATCTCTCCTTCAATCATTCATATATTTGGGCAACTTCCGCCAAGAGAATAGTATTTTCCATAAAGGACGCTGAGGGGCTGAAACGCATGGTTCATAGCGGCTTCTTGTTTTCTTGTAAAAACAATCCTGACCGGATGTGGTTTATCTCTCCTACACTTGTGTTCTCCCTTCTCCGTCTTTTTGATGTGCATAATGGATGAATTGCCAATTTCTATTGGTATTATTATAATCATTTTCCCTGCATCCCGCAATAGAAAAAAGCGATATTTGCCGGACAATTGCGCTATTTCCTTTCTGTTAATTTCTCTTCAGCCCGTTTTATTGGGGGGCTTTGCAATCTTGGGAAAATTGTGGTATACTACAAGATGTGGTATTATGCGGTGAATGAAACCGCCAGGAAATAGAGATTGAGGTGCTTTATGGCGCAGAATTATGACGCTGGCAGTATAAAAGTATTGGAGGGCCTGGATGCGGTGCGCATGAGGCCGGGGATGTATATCGGCTCCACCGGCAGCCGGGGCCTGCATCATTTATTATGGGAAATCGTGGATAACGCCATTGACGAAGCCATGGGCGGCCATGCCACGGAGGTGGCGGTGACGCTGCACAAAGATGGTTCCGCCTCCGTATGGGATAACGGCCGGGGCATGCCGGTGGATATGCATCCCTCCCTGGGCATTCCCGGCGTCGAGGTCATTTTCACCCGCCTCCATGCCGGCGGTAAATTCGGCAATGAGAATTATGCCTATTCCGGCGGCCTCCACGGGGTGGGCGCTTCGGTTGTAAATGCCCTTTCCAAATGGCTGACAGTAGATATCTTTATCAACTGGAGCCACTATGCCATGCGCTTTGAAAATTACTTCGATCCTAAAGAAAAGAAATATATGGCCGGCCACCCCGTATCTCCCCTGGAAAAGCTGGGCAATACCCGCAAGCGGGGCACGCTGGTGCGCTTCCTGCCCGACGACACCGTATTTGAAGAAACAGTGTTCAATGGCGATAATGTGCGCCGCCGCCTGAGAGAGCTGGCCTATTTGAACAAAGGGCTGAAGATCACCTTCACCGATGAGCGCACCAAGGATGAGGGCAAGGCCTATGCGGAATACTGCTTCGCCGGGGGCATCATCGATTATGTGAAATTCCTGAACAAAGATAAGAATGCCTTGCATGAAGCCCCCATCTATTTCGAGGGAAAAAAGGATGATGTGGTCTGCGCCGCCGCCATTCAGTATACCGACGGCTTCACCGATTCTGTTTTCTCTTACGTAAATAATATCCCCACCGGCGAGGGCGGCACCCACGAAACGGGCTTCAAGACGGCGCTGACCAAGGCGCTGAACGATTATGCCCGGAAGATCGGCGCATTGAAGGAAAAAGATAATAACCTGGCGGGCGAAGATTTTCGTGAAGGGATCACTGTGGTGCTGACTACCATGGTAAAAAATCCCCAGTTCGAAGGCCAGACCAAGGGAAGGCTGGGCAATACGGAAGTGCGTCCCGCGGTGGAAGCGGTGGTGCTGGAAAAGCTGTATGAATTTCTGGAGGATCTGAAAAATCAGGAGCTGGCCCAGAAAATCATCGATAAGGCAGTCAAAAGCGCCAAGGTGCGCGAAGCCACCCGGAAAGCCCGGGATGTGGCCCGGGCCAAGAACCAATTGGAAGCTGCGCCATTGGTTGGCAAGCTTTCCGCCTGCACCGGCCGCAAAGCCGTGGAAAATGAGCTGTTCATCGTGGAAGGCGATTCCGCCGGCGGCTCCGCCAAGCAGGGCCGCGACCGGCGCTTCCAGGCTATCTTACCCCTTCGTGGAAAACCCTTAAACGCCGAAAAGAAGCGGCTGGATCAGGTGCTGGCCAATGAAGAATTCCGCTCCATCATTACGGCGCTGGGCACCTCTATTGGCGAGGATTTTGATATTTCTTCCCTGAAATATCACAAAGTGATCATTCTGGCGGACGCAGACCAGGACGGCGCCCACATCCGCTCCATCCTGCTCACATTCTTCTATCGCTATATGCGCCAGCTGGTAGCGGACGGCCATGTGTATATCGGCATGCCGCCTCTGTATGCCGTAAAAAAGGGCGGTGAAATCCGCTACGCCTATGATGATAAGGAACTGAAAAAGGCCACTACCAGCCTTCGGGGATATACCCTGCAGCGGTATAAAGGCCTTGGCGAAATGAACCCGGAACAGCTTTGGGATACCACCATGGATCCCGCCCACAGAAAGCTGATGCAGGTGACCATCGAGGACGCCGCCCAGGCAGAATCCCTGATCACCGTGCTCATGGGCGATAAGGTGGAGCCCCGGCGGGAATACATCATCCAGCACGCCGAATTCAATAAAGCCGATCATTTTGATCAGCAAGCGGAGAAAATTCAAAATTCGGAATTCGGAATGCGAAATTAGGAATTTATCTGATCATCATGCCGCGTTTTCTGCACAGCTTGATATATAGAGAACCAAAGATATCAAATGATTGAAGCAAATATAATTCCGAATTCCGCATTCCGAATTTCGCATTACCCTTTTTCCCAATCAGTTGGAGGTTTTTAACATGGCCAAAAAGCCCCCGGAACCCATCACCCCCGATATTATCCAGACGCCCCTGGAGGACGTGCTGCATCAGTCCATGATGCCCTATGCGGAATATGTTATTCTGGAGCGTGCCATCCCCCGGGTAGAGGATGGCTTAAAGCCGGTGCAGCGGCGTATTTTGTATACTATGAATGAACTGGGCCTCACCCCGGACAAGCCCCACCGCAAGTGCGCCCGCATCGTGGGCGACTGTCTGGGTAAATATCATCCCCATGGGGACAGCAGCGTTTACGACGCCCTCACCCGCATGGCCCAGCCCTATTCCCTGC
>SVGR01000170.1 GCA_015056265.1 Clostridiales bacterium | reverse complement strand
CTTATGTTCAAGAAAAATCCAGAAGCAGTTTTTCTTGGGGAGGGTGCGGGAGGGGTGTTCTTTTTTCAAAAAGAACATTCCTCCCGCAATAATCCCATCGTATCCCCTCAATAGCTTCCGCCGGTGGATTCCACGGGGGCCAGGGGCTCTTCGGTGAGGGTGCCCTGGGCGAAGCGGGCCTTGGCCTCTTCCATGATTTTCTGGGTGGCGGATACGCCGCAGCGGGAAGCGCCGGCCTTGCGGCAGGCCAGCACCATATCCAGGGTGCGGATGCCGCCGGAGGCTTTCACCCGGACGGCGGGGGATACGGCAGCACGCATCAGGGCCACATCCTGGATGGTGGCGCCGGCGGAGCCGTAACCGGTGGAGGTTTTTACGAAATCAGCGCCGGCGGCCTCGGACAGGCGGCAGGCCAGCTTCTTCTGTTCCTCATTGAGATAGCAGGTTTCCAGGATGACCTTCAGGATGGCGTCCCGGTCATGGGCGGCTTTGGCCAGCTTAGCGATCTCATCCTGCACATAAGTCTCATTGCCCTTGAGCATTTCGCCGATATTCAGCACCATATCCAGCTCCCGGCAGCCATCATCCAGAGCGCGCTGGGCCTCGAATACCTTGACGGAGGTGTGATGGGCGCCGTGGGGGAAGCCGATCACCGTGCAGGGGAGCACATCGCTGCCCTTCAGGCACTTCACCACCAGGGGCATATCATAGGGCCGGGCGCAGACGGTGGCCGCGCCGTATTCCAGGGCGATATCGCAGCCTTTCTTGATATCATCGGGGGTGAGGAAGGGCTGCAGGGTGGAATGATCCAGCATCTTGGCGATGTCACGGAGCGTGATGGACATGGAAATGGCCTCCTTTTTGTGTGCTTGTCTTGAGATGAACTGGGAAGAGATGGTATACAAAAGTGAAGAATGAATAGTGAATAGTTTTATAGTATGATGAAATATTACATTTCCCCGCAGCACTGGGAAAACAGTTGATTGTAAGGCGACCAGTATCATCCAGAATCAGTTTTCTTTGGAGTTTCACCGCATGCCCTGCGCCTTGCGGCTGGCGCATGCTTCACCGCTTCTGTTTTTCAGCCGTCACCGCGTCACAAACCCGTAAAGGGTTTGTTCCTGCTCACTTCCCCTTGCAGTGCTTTTTCACCATGGCGTCTGCCAGATCGTATTCTTCCGGGGGCAGACGGAGGACCATGGGGGCGCAGTGGGGGGTGTGATAGAGCAGGATGCAGGCCTTGCCGGGCTGATATTTCACCGATTGCACATCCTGCCAGAGCATATGCCGCTCCTGGGAAAGATGCATCACATTGCCGTCGGGCTGCAGAATATCCTTATGCCTGTCCCGGCACTGCAGCCGGGCCCAGCTGCGGATGAGCCCGGGCTGATGCCAGGTCTGCAGATGGCAGCCCTGGGCGTCCATCACATAGACGATCACTTCCCGGCCCTGCGCTGTGAGGGCGAGGAAGGCAAGCAGGATGCCCACGGGCAGCAGGGCAATGATCAATTGGGGCAGGCCGCTGTTCCATAGCTGGGTCACCTTGATATTGCCGGAAAGCATGGCCTCCAGCCCGAAGATCAGGATCATCAGCAGCGCCGCAACGGCGGCCAGTGTGCACAGAATGCCCCGCCAGGCCCTGCCGTCGGATACGGGCACGGCGGCAATGCTCCAGATATTGCGCTGGGCCCCGGCGGAGGCACGCTTGCCGCACTGGGGGCAGGTATCGCCGGGGCTTTCCAGCTTGCATTTTTTACAGTACGAATAAATCATTCTTCAATCAGGGATTTGCCGGTCATTTCGCCGGGGATTTCGATGCCCATGCTGTGCAGCATGGTGGGGGCGATATCGGCCAGCCGCCCGCCCTGGCGCAGGCTCTTCCCGATCAGCTCGGGGGCGCAGGCGATGAAGGGCACGGGGAAGGTGGTATGGGCGGTGAAGGCTTCGCCGGTCTGGGGATCCACCATCTGATCGGCATTGCCGTGATCGGCGGTGACAAAGGCACGGCCGCCCTTTTCCAGGATGGCGTTTACCAGCCTGCCCACATCCTGATCCACTTCCTTGACGGCGGCAACGGCGGCATCCATCACGCCGGTGTGGCCCACCATATCGCAGTTGGCGAAATTGAGGATCATTACATCATACTTGCCGGATTCGATCAGCTCCAGCGCCTTTTCGGTCACTTCGGGGGCGCTCATTTCCGGCTTCATATCGAAGGTGGCAATCTTGGGGGAATCGATGAGGAAGCGATCTTCGCCCTCATTGGGGGCTTCCACGCCGCCGTTGAAGAAGAAGGTGACGTGGGCATATTTCTGGGTTTCGGCGATGTGGGCCTGGGTGAGATTCAGGGAAGAAAGATATTCGCCCAGGGTATTCTTCATGGAGGCGGGGGGATTGACCACCTTAAGCCCGGTGAAGGTGGCGTCATACTGGGTCATGGAAACGAACTGCACGGGGATGAAGCCCTTCTTGCGTTCGAATCCGTTGAAATCGGGCATGATGAAGGTGCGGGTCAGCTGACGGGCACGGTCGGGACGGAAATTGAAGAAGATGACGGAGTCATTTTCATTCACGGTGGCGATGGGATTGCCCTCTTCCACGATGACGGTGGGGATCATGAATTCATCGGTCTTGCCGTTTTCGTAGCTGTTGAGCACGGCCTGCACGGGGCAGGTTTCTTCGATGCCTTCGCCAAGCACGATGGCGTTGTAGCCCTTTTCCACACGATCCCAGATGTTATCCCGGTCCATGCCCC
>SVGR01000033.1 GCA_015056265.1 Clostridiales bacterium | reverse complement strand
AGTGGCATCCAGCGCAGAAACGGCGAAGGTCACCGCCGCCTTGCCCAGGCCACTGCGCTGGAAAAGCGGATGGATATAAAGGGATACCAGTTCATTTTCCTCCGGATCCAGCACCAGAATGCCCGCCGTTTCTTCTGCTGCCCGGATGGCATACGCCCGCTTGCCCACGGAAAGATGGCCCATCAGAATCATTTGCATGTGGGTGGCGTCATGCTCTTTGAGGAATTGCTCCGAGCAATGCTTTTTATGGGAATGCTGCCAACTGACCCCATAGGCCGCCGCTGCGCTCTCCATCAGTTCCGGGGTGAGGGGAAGAAACTGCGGCGTGAGCAGCCCCTCCGCCTGCATTTTCGCGGCCTTCACCGCCGTAGGCAGGGGCAGGGACTGCATATCGGCAAGGGAGGCCCATACCCCTTCCTTGCTTTCCATCGTCTCTGCCCGGTAATGGTACAGTTTCATCTGCCAGATGCGGTGGGTGAATATATGCTTTGCTTCGCCAAGGGAGGATACCAACCGGGCCTTGATTCCCAATTGCTGCAGCCGCCTTTCCATGGCCGACTGGGTATCCCCTTCCTCTGTCATGGGGAAAATCCACAGGCCATTCAGCAGCGCCTCCTTCCGCTGCAAAAGCAAGGTTTTCGCCCCGCAGGTAAGGATGGCCACCGCCGCCTTCACCTCTTTGGGCGGCTTGGCTGCTGTTTTCACCGGCAGCATATCCTGATCCCCCGCCGCATAAGCATTGCAAAGGAGTCTGAGTGGACACACATCGCACTCCGGGGTACCGGGAGTGCAGACGGTGGCCCCCAGATCCATCAGCGCCTGATTAAAATCCCCGCAGCGCTTTTCGGGCATATCCTCCCTTCCCAGGGCCAGCAATTGCCGCTTTACCGAGGGCTGACCCACATCCTGGCGCACCCCATGGAGCCGGGAAAGCACCCGGGTCAGATTGCCGTCCATGGCCGGGCAGGGCAGATCAAAGGCGATGGAGGCCACCGCCGCCGCCGTATATTCCCCCACCCCGGGCAGAGAAAGCAGCTTCTCATAATCAGCAGGGAAAATACCGCCGTATTGGTTCACCACAGCCTTCGCCGCCTTGTGCAGGTTTCGGGCCCGGGAATAATACCCCAGCCCCTCCCACATCTTCAGCACATCCTGTTCCTCTGCTTCCGCCAAGGCATACACATCTGGGAACCGATCAAGAAAACGCAGATAATAATCCCCCACCGTTTCGGTGCGGGTTTGCTGCAGCATGATCTCGCTGATCCAGATTCGGTATGGATCCTTGGTGCCCCGGAAAGGCAGGGTGCGGCCGCACCGGTCATACCAGGCCAGCAGCAGAGATGGGATCATACAAATCCTCCTGACGAGGGACAATCGCCCCCAAATTTTCATTTTCATTATATCACAGCCTTCCCCCCTTTGCACGGAAAAATTAAAAATCAAAGAAAACAGAAGAAAACAAGAGATAACATAGGATTTTTAACCAAATTTCAGCTTAAATCAGCCATAAACAGATTTAAAAAAGAAATTTGAAAAAATCCCCATTTGCGTACCGGCCATTTATGAAGTACACTATGCAAGGAAGAATTAGCACTCTCCATCGTAGAGTGCTAAAACGATAAAATCCGCTAAAAATGCAAGGAGGATCCTTATGAACGTAAAGCCTTTGGGTGACCGCGTTGTCATCAAGAATGTTGAAATGGAAGAAACCACCAAGTCCGGCATCGTGCTGCCCGGCGCTGCCAAAGAAAAGCCCCAGATGGCGGAAATCGTGGCCGTAGGCCCCGGCGGCCTGGTGGATGGCAAGGAAGTGACCATGCATGTGGAAGTCGGCCAGAAGGTGATCTATTCCAAGTATGCCGGCACCGAAGTGAAGATCGACGGCAAGGAACTGATCATCGTGCGTCAGAGCGACATTCTCGCGATTGTTGAATAATCTTTATTAACGCATTTTCAGGAGGAAAATATTATGGCAAAGCAGATTAAATTCGGCGAAGAAGCCCGCCGCGCCCTGGAAAACGGCATCAACGTACTGGCCAATACCGTCAAGATCACCATGGGCCCCAAGGGCCGCAACGTGGTGCTGGACAAAAAATACGGCGCCCCCCTCATCACCAATGACGGCGTGACCATCGCCAAGGAAATCGAACTGGAAGATCCCTTCGAAAACATGGGCGCCCAGCTGATCAAGGAAGTAGCCACCAAGACCAACGACGTGGCCGGCGACGGCACCACCACCGCTACCCTCTTGGCCCAGGCTATCGTGCGCGAAGGTCTTAAGAACCTGGCCGCCGGCGCCAATCCCATGGTGCTCAAGCGGGGCATTGAAGACGCCACTGCCGCCGCCGTGGAAGGCCTGAAGGAAATCTCCGCCCCCATCTCCGGCAAGCAGGCCATCGCTCAGGTTGCCTCCATCTCCGCCGGCGACGAAACCATCGGCCAGCTGATTTCCGACGCCATGGAAAAGGTGGGCAAGGACGGCGTTATCACCGTCGAAGAATCCAAGACCATGAAGACCGAACTGACCACCGTGGAAGGCATGCAGTTTGACCGTGGCTATGCCTCCGCTTACATGGTCACCGATACCGATAAGATGGTTGCAGAACTGGATAACCCCATGATCCTGATCACCGATAAGAAAATTTCCAACATTCAGGAAATCCTGCCCGTGCTGGAGCAGGTGGTGCAGTCCGGCAAGAAGCTGCTGATCATCGCTGAAGACGTGGAAGGCGAAGCCCTGGCCACGCTGGTTGTCAACAAGCTCCGCGGCACCTTCACCTGCGTTGCCGTCAAGGCCCCCGGCTTCGGCGACCGCCGCAAGGAAATGCTGCGGGATATCGCCATCCTCACCGGCGGTCAGGTGATCAGCGAAGAGCTGGGCCTGGATCTGAAGGAAACCACCTTTGATATGCTGGGCCAGGCCCATCAGGTGAAGGTGGATAAGGAAAACACCACCATCATCGGCGGCGCCGGTGCTGCTGAAGAAATTGCCGGCCGTGTGGCCCAAATCAAGGTCCAGATCGCCGAAACCACCTCTGATTACGATCGTGAAAAGCTGCAGGAACGCCTGGCCAAGCTGGCCGGCGGCGTGGCCGTGATCCAGGTGGGCGCTGCTACCGAAATCGAGATGAAAGAACGCAAGATGCGCATTGAAGACGCCCTGGCCGCCACCCGTGCTGCCGTGGAAGAAGGCATCGTGCCCGGCGGCGGCGTGGCCCTGCTGAACGCCATCTCCAAGGTGCAGGCCCTGGTTGCCAAGAATGCCGGTGACGCCAAGACCGGCGTCCAGATCGTGCTCCGCGCCATGGAAGAGCCCATGCGTCAGATCGCCCTCAACGCCGGCATTGACGGCGCCGTGATCATCGATAACATCCGCCGCAGCCGCAAGACCGGCTATGGCTATGACGCCCTGAAGGGTGAATATGTGGATATGATCCAGCGCGGCATCATCGACCCCACCAAGGTGACCCGTTCCGCCCTGCAGAACGCCGCCAGCGTTGCCGCCATGGTGCTGACCACCGAATCCCTGGTCACCGATATCCCCGAACCTCCGGCCCCTGCTGCCCCCGCTGCCAACCCCGGCATGGGCGGGATGTATTAAGAAGGGCGAATAAAAACAGCTAAAGCTGATTTTTATTCGGGCACATCAATTTACTGTAAAAATGGCTTTCCGGATATTTGTCCGGAAAGCCTATTTTTACGGCCGTAAATTGATATAGGAAGCGCCATAGGCGCTCCTCGAAGGGGCAAAGCCCCTTCTGCGGGCTGATAGTCGAAGGGGAAACCCCTTCGACGCATCCCCCTGAGATACTTGGATTTCTTGTGCGGCAAGCCGCACGGACAGAAAATCTGAAAAGAATGAAAAATGCCTCCCGAATCGCAGGCGATTCTTCGTCATTTTTCTCCTCGGGGCGGCAAAGCCGCCCCTACGGATTACATTAATCTGCACGATAGTTGCTTGAAATGATAAAAGTTTGAAATAGTAATGTTTTGAAAAATGGCTTTCCGGATATTTGTCCGGAAAGCCTATTTTTACGGCCGTAAATTGATATAGGAAGCGCCATAGGCGCTCCTCGGGGCGGCAAAGCTGCCCCTGCGGTTTGAAAGCGGAAGGGCTACAGTCCTTCCACCCATCCCAGAGCGATGGTGATTTTTTTCGTTCCCCTGTTTACCCGGCGCCCCGGAATATGATACAATACTCTGGTACATCAGATCATTTCCCGGGAGGGAAGAAAATGCACCGGTTTTTTGCAGTAAAGACGGATGTCAATCACGCCCTTTTATCTCCGGAAGAATCCACCCATGCTACTAAAGTTTTGCGCATGCGGGAGGGCGATAGCTGCCAGGCCCTCATCGACGGGGCTATCTATGCCGCCGCCATCGAAAGCATCGGCGATCGGGTAACACTGCAGCTGGCGGAATGCCTGCCCTCTCCGGAGCCGTCCCTTCGCATTACCCTTTATCAGGGGCTGCCCAAGGGGGATAAAATGGAATGGATCGCCCAGAAATGCACCGAGGCCGGGGTTTTCCGAATTGTGCCGGTGCTGTTTTCCAGATGCGTTACCAAATGGGAAAAGAAGGACAACGAAAAAAAACTGCCCCGGTGGCAGCGCATCGCTCAGGAAGCCGCCAAGCAGTCCGGCCGGGCCATCGTGCCCCGGATTGAGGCCCCTATCACGGTAAAGCAATTATGCGCGGTGCTTTCGGAGCATGAATTGGCCCTGGTTCCCTGGGAGGATCAGATGGGCAACGGCGTCCGCCGGCAATGGCAGGGGCAGAAGGATATTGCTGTGGTGATCGGCCCGGAGGGGGGCATCGACGGCGCAGAAATTGAGCAGATGCAGGCCGCCGGTGCCCATCCCGTTACCCTGGGCCCCCGGATTTTCCGCACCGAAACGGCGGGGCTGGCCGCCGTTATTTCCCTACTGACGTTATCGGGAGATATGGAATAATGAGCGAAAAAAAGAAAAAAGAGCCCAAGTATTATATCGAAAAAACCTGGAAAATGGATTGCTGGCTGGCGTTGCATCAAAGACTGTGCTGGCTGATTTTTGCGATCCTTGTCATTGGCGGCGGGGCGCTGTTTATGCTGTGTGTCTCAGATAGCATCGCCTATTACGGCGTCTTTGTCTTAGCAGTGATCTTGATGCTGGGATATCAATGGACGTCTCAGGCGCCCATCCGGGCACTGAACGGATGGTTTATCAAGCGCAAGCAGGGGAAAGCTGCCCCCTGTGACGTTCTTTCCTTCCTGGATGCTCTGGAAAAAAAGCTTCCCGCCATGAAGAAAAAGGAAATGGCATTTTCCCTGATGGAAGGGCGGGCTGTGATGCTGGCTTTGACGGGCAAGCCCCGGGAGGGTATTGATCTGCTGGAAAATTTCAATCTTTGCTGGGATGAAGCCCAGCGCCAACGGATTGCTGAAGACATTCTCAGAATAAAAGAGGAAACGGGATATACTCCGGAAGAAAAGGAAGAAAACGCATGCGAACAGTAGCATTTCATACCTTGGGCTGCAAGGTGAATCAATACGATTCCCAAGCTATGCTGGAATTATTCGAGCAGGCGGGCTATGAAATCCGAGATTTTTCTCAGATGGCAGATGTATACGTCATCAATACCTGCACCGTTACCGGAACAGGTGATAAAAAGAGCCTGCAGGCGGTGCGCAGGGTGCTCCGGCAGAATCCTGCCGCCCAAGTGATCATCGCCGGGTGCCTGGCCCAGCGGGACGGGGAAAAGCTGCTCTCCACCGGCGCCCGGCTGGTGATCGGCAATGCCCGGCGGAATGAAGTGGTGCGGCTGCTGGAGGAGGCGGTGGAAAGCAATCAGCAGATTGCCGCCGTCACCGATATCCTGCGCACCCCTTACGAGCCCCTTACCATCTCCCGCCACGAAGGGCATACCCGGGCGGTGCTGAAAATTCAGGAGGGATGCGATCGGTACTGCACCTACTGCATCATCCCCTATGTCCGGGGGGGCATCCGCTCCAGAAAGCCGGATGAAATCCGTCTGGAGGCAGAACGGCTTGCCGCCGCAGGATTTTCCGAACTGGTGCTCACCGGCATCCATCTTACCAGCTACGGCCGGGATCTTTCCGGCGAAACGCTGCTGGACGCCATCCGGGCCTGCGACGTAAACGGGGTGGAACGGATCCGCCTGGGTTCTTTGGAGCCGGTGATTGTGACGGAGGATTTTGTTTCCGCTCTGAAGGAAGAAAAAAAGGTGTGCCCCCAGTTCCATCTGGCCCTGCAGTCAGGCAGCGATCCGGTGCTGAAAAGGATGCGCCGCCGGTATACCACGGAGGAATTCGATCACGCCTGCGCCTTGCTTCGGGCGGCCTTTCCCGGCTGCGCCATCACCACCGATGTGATCTGCGGCTTTCCTGGGGAAACGGATGCGGAATTTGAGGAGACCATGGCTTTTTGCAAAAAGATCGGCTTTGCCCGGATGCACGTATTTCCCTACAGCGCCCGGCAGGGAACCCCTGCGGCGAAAATGCCCGGCCAAGTTCCAAAGGCCATTCGGGAGGAACGGGCACGGCAGCTTATCGCCGCCGGAAATGCCCTGGCCGACGCCTTCGGACAAAGCCAGATCGGCCAGGTAAAGGAAGTGCTCTGCGAAGAAATCA
Source organism: Clostridiales bacterium (assembly GCA_015056265.1). Taxonomy (GTDB): domain Bacteria; phylum Bacillota; class Clostridia; order Christensenellales; family Aristaeellaceae; genus RUG563. Next base: position 14,209 of record SVGR01000033.1, on the reverse strand, counting down.
TGGACGGCGTATCCCAAGGCTATACCCGGGAATACATGCTCTGCCATTTCCGGGGCGGCGAGAGCGGAAAAACCTATCCCGTCCTTATCGACGGCCTCACCGACGACGGCCTCACTGGCCAGATCATTGCCCCCTGAACGGGGGCTTTTTTGTTTGATTACGCCCCGTCACATGGACAATCCGATAGAAAAATGCTATAATACAAAAAATCCCAAAGAAACTGATCCGCACTTTTGCAATCAATCCTCTCTCTGTCGACTGCAGCAGGGGCTGCCCCTGCCATTCCCCCAAATACACGCCAAGGAGCGATCTGCCATGAAGAATCTTTGCCTGCTGCTTGCCCTGATGATGGCATTGTCCATCCTGCCCCTGCCTGTGCTGGGGGATGAGGCCGTGTATATTTCCGGCGATTATCGGTATACCCTTTTGCCCGGCGGCGGTGCGGAAATCACCCGCTATTCCGGGAAAGAGACCGATCTTATCATCCCCGCTCAGCTGGACGGCCATCCGGTCATCAGCATTGGGAAAACAGCCTTTGCCCTATGCTCCTCCGCAATCAGCATTACAGTGCCGGAGGGCGTGGAATGCATAGCGGAACGGGCATTCGATAACTGCAAGCATCTGGTCTCCATCCGTTTCCCCGACAGCATCCGGGAAATGGGGTGCAATCCCCTGTTGCAATGCAGTGAGCTGACGGAAATCATCGTATCCGATACCCATCCCTATCTGCAGGTCAGGGACGGCGTGCTGTACAGCAAGCCGGACAGGCGGCTGATCTGCTATCCCGAAGGCCTGAAAGTGCGCAGCAGCTATACCGTACCCGAAGGGATAAAAGAAATCGGGCAGTATGGCTTCTGCCGCTGCTCTCAGCTTACACAGATCACCCTGCCGGATGGACTGGAAATCATCGGCGCAGACGCTTTCAGCGGCTGCTATCGTATGCAGACGCTCCGCATCCCGGACAGCGTGGTGAGCATGGCGGACAATCCCTTCAGCGGCTGTGAGGTGTTGAAAAAGCTCATCATTTCCGATAACCACCCCTATCTGGAACTGATCGATCATGTGCTGTTCAGCAAGCCGGATCACCGGCTGATCCACTACCCGCAATGGCTGAATCAGCAAAGCTATACCGTGCCCGCAGGCACCCGGATCATTGATGAAACGGCTTTCTTCGACTGCGATAAACTGCAGGGGATTATCCTTCCCGAGGGGCTCGAAGCAATCGGGAAACAGGCATTTGCTTATTGCGATGCCCTGACGCATATTACTCTTCCCCACAGCCTGAAGACCATTGAATGGGGCGCCTTCAGATTCTGTGATACGCTGCGCAATGTAGAAATCCCCAGCGGCGTAGAGGCCATAGACAAAACCGCCTTTGACGAATGCCCTCTGCTGACCCTGAAGGTGGCACAGAATTCCTATGCGCACCGGTGGGCGAAGGAAAACGGGCTGCATTACGTCATTTCAATTGCTTTGGACTGACCGAAATCATCGCTGATCTTTCGTCATTTTCCTCTGCAAACGATAGAACAGGCCATGTATACCCATGGCAAACGAATACAAAAAGAGGAGATTAAGCCATGAAAAAAAAGTTGTCGGCTGTTGGCACGCGGTTCAAAGGCAATCCCGTTTTTTCCTTCATTCTTTTGATTGTCATGGCTCTTTTGTTTGTCATTCTCTTTGTCGGAGCTGTCATAGACATATTCTCCACCCCTTTGGAATATCTCGTTCCGAACATATTGCTTGTAGTCCTCTTCTCGATTGTAGCGTCGATTAAAAACCGGAAAGGCAGAAAAAATGCCTCTTCCGCCGGTTCTGCAACGGATAATTCATCAAGAATCATTCAGAAATGCACCAACTGCGGTCACATTCTCCATTCCGTAAGCCCTTCAAACCCTTATCGCATTCATGGCTGTCCCTTTCGCTCCTGCCCCGGCTGCGGCATTGAATACTATGATCATTTCTATCGCGAAATCGCATTGGCCAGTACCCACTCGCCTTATTATGAAGCCGGGAGTTTTGAAAAAGAGATGGCCGCTTCCCGCCGCCGTTTGGCGGAGCCCGGATATGCCGGAAAACTATCCGAATGGATCGATCCCGAGGACAAGAATGCCTGGGATGCATTGGTCGCCTTCATTCAGCCTCACATGCAGCCGTATATGAATCCTCTTTTCGAGAAATGCGGCTGTCCGCCCACCGCTTTTCACCTGAACAATGCCGATCTGTTTGAACAAATCACCTACGAAGCCCGGGATCCGGAAGCCGTTCACCAGGCCGCAAAGAATGTGCTACAGCATTACGGCATCAAGCCCGACGCTTTTGACGTGCAGGTGGATTATGACAGCAGCGCACCGCATGCCGCAAACGGCACCCGGGGCAGCTTCGCCCGGGGCACGATCCATGGCGGCACCATTCGCATCGTCATCGAGCCCTCCCACAGCGAATACGATACCGTCATTGCCATCATTCTTCACGAGTGCGCCCATGCCTATCTGGCGCTGCACGGCATTTCCATGTCTGATCCGACGGAAAATGAACGGCTGACGGATGCCGCCGTTCTTTACCTGGGCGGGGGCGATTATCTGCTGCGCGGATACTATCCCGCGTCCAATTACCGCCTAGGCTATTTGCTCAAGGCAGAATGCCAAGCCGGCATGGCGCTCATTCAGCAAATGACCGCTTCCCGAAAAGGAGAAATGCCGAAAGAAGAAAAAGCAATATGATCTGACGTCATCTGTACGTTCTGATCGGCTCTTCCTCCGCCTTCTTTGCTGCCAGGTAAGGGATCCGACGCAGAAATTCCTTTCGTTTTTCACTTGTATCCAGCAAAAATGGTGCTATAATAAGGTATATTCCCAGGCAACCAAGGAGGAAAAAGCCAATGTCTCGTGGCAAGCACTACGCCCTGGATATGACCAAGGGGCCGCTGATTCCCCAATTATTTCGTTTTTCCCTGCCCCTGATGGCCACCAGTCTTCTGCAGCTTTTATACAATGCGGCAGACATGGTGGTGGTGGGGCGGTTTGCCGGCTCCCAATCCCTGGCGGCGGTCAGCTCCACCGGGGCGCTGATCAATCTGATCACCAATCTGTTTATCGGTTTTTCTCTGGGCGCCAATGTGGTAATCGCCCACGCCAACGGTGCAGGGGATCATAAAGCCGTATCACGGAACGTGCACACCGCCATCACCCTTTCCCTGATTTCCGGGGTGATCGTGATGATCATCGGGCTGGTGCTCTCCCGGCCGCTGCTGCAATTGATGGGCAGCCCGGATGACGTAATCGATCTGGCCACCCTGTATATGCAGATTTTCTTCCTGGGCATGCCGGTAAACCTGCTGTACAATTTCGGGGCAGGCATCATGCGCGCCATCGGCGATACCCGCCGGCCGTTGATATACCTTTCCATTTCCGGAATGGTAAACGTGATACTGAATCTGATCCTGGTGATTGTGCTCCATATGGGGGTGGCCGGCGTTGCCATCGCCACCGTAGTCAGCCAGACCCTCAGCGCCCTGTTCGTTATCCTCTATCTGCTGCGGACGGAAGCGAATATCCGCCTGAATCCCCGGAAGCTGCGGCTGGATATGAAATGCGTGGGCCCCATCGTGCGGGTGGGCCTGCCCGCCGGGATTCAAAGCGCCCTGTTTAGTCTGTCCAATGTGATTATCCAATCCTCCATCAATGCCCAGGGCTCCATCTGGATGGCCGGCAACGGCGCCGCCGCCAACATCGAAGGCTTCGCCTATGTATCCATGAACTCCATTGCCCAGGGCACCCTTACCTTTGCCAGCACCAACCGGGGCGCCCGGAATTATCCACGGGTACGGCGCGTGCTTTGGTCATCGCTGGGCGTGGTCATGGTAACCGGGCTGGCAGTGGGCCTGCTTGCATGGGCATGCGGCCCCATGCTGCTGGGCCTGTACGATCAGAACCCGGACGTGATTACCAAGGGCATGGTACGCATGGGCATCATCCTGCCCACCTATTTCATCTGCGGCCTGATGGATGTGGCCGCCTCACACATGCGGGGGGTGGGCTATTCCATCGCCCCCATGATCGTCAGCCTCTCCGGCGCCTGCGCCTTCCGTCTGCTGTGGGTGTACACCGTTTTTGCCGCCGATCCTTCCAATATGCCCCTGCTCTATGTCTCCTATCCCATTTCCTGGCTGCTGACTTTCCTGGCTCATATGATGTGCTACATCTTCATGGCCCGGAAGAAAATGCAGCAGGAGGAAGGACTGAAGCCAGCCGTAAGCCTGTAAAATTCCATTTTCCCATAAACGGAGAAAAAATGCTCCGTTCAGACCGTCGAAAAACCGATAGGATGCGTCGAAGGACCGCAGTCCTTCGACGCTAAATCCGCAGCCGGCGACATGTGCGTCAGCGAGGAGCAAAAGGATTTTGTTTCCTATATCAATTTACGACCGTAAAAATAGGGTTTTCAGCATCATTCGGTGCTGAAAACCCATTTTTACAGTACATGTGATGTGCTCGAATGAAAAGCGGATTTTTCCGATTTTTATTCGCAGTGTATCAAAAATACTTTTTTGACACACTGAACAGAGTAAAAATGCCCCGTTTTTTCGTATTTCCGTATTGACTTTTCCCCGCTTTTTCTGTATAATGGATTCGCAATTACGGAATTACGGAGGTTTTGAAGATGGAAAGAGATTTGCCAAAAGAGATTGACAGCCTGAAAGCAGCGATTGAGGAAATACGCGCCATGTTTACGCACGCCCTTCCCGAAGGCAACGAAAAGGTAGGGCATGTGGAAAAAATCGCTGTGATGCACCCCGATCCCGCAATCAACGGGCTAATGGCACGACTGCAGGACAGCTGCGGCCGAAAGGGCACGCCCGGCCAGATCACTTACCTGGGTGTATTTGCCAGCGGCGGACGGCAATCCAACTGGATTCGCAATGATACGAATGTGGAAAATCTTCTGCGCCTTGCAGAAAGCGGCACGGTAGAAAAAGTACTGGCCTGTCTGGGCAACGGGGACAGAATGCGGCTGCTGGTATCCCTGCTGCGCAAACCCCAAACCGTAGCTGAAATAGTTGAAAACGGCTATTCCTCCACCGGTCAGGTATATCATCTGCTTAAACCCCTGATGGCCGCCGATCTTGTGCAGGAAAGCGAAAGTCGGCGGGGCCAGTATGCAGTGGTTCCCCATCGAGTGCAGGGCATTGTAATGCTGCTGGCAGGCATCAGCGATTTGGTTGATCCCACCCATACGAAAGACGAAATATAATACTGTACAACGCAAAGCCCCTCCCGGACATAACCCGGGAGAGGCTGATTTTTTGTGGCCGCTCAGGGATGCCAGGGCAGGTTGACAATATCCGTCTTGCTTTCCGTCTTTTCATTGTAGCGACTCACCCACGGTTGTTTTTTGTCCCGGGGAATGGGATTCAGATCGGCGCTGCGCAGGGGGGCGTTGCCCACAATTTCAACGGTCTGCCGCCGGCCGTCCGGATCGGTATAGCTGGCCAAATATTCCTCCGTTTGACCATGTCCCGGGCCTGCAGATATGGCAGCCGTGAAGCAAGGCGTATCATTCTGCGCCGTAACGGGGGAAATGCGGTAGAGATATTCCTTTTCCGCCTCTCCGGCAAAGAGGGGGATCACCGCGCTGCGGCTGCCAGCCATGGTGCGCCAGTAGGTATGCCAGGTTTTGCCGTCCAGGCTGCGCTGGATTTCAAATCCCGATTCCCCCGTACCCGCATATTCCCACTGGGCGCACAGCAGGCTGTCGCAGCGATAGAGAGCAAATTTTTCCGGCTGGGCATGCAGGATATCCTGCCCCAGCAGCCTCACGGCATTCTTGTAGATGGCGTCGAAATATTTCTGATTGGTCAGGCCGTCCCTGGCCGCTTCACTGGCCCAGTCCCGTCTGCCCCGCTCATTGGTGTAGGTAAGCAGTTCGTAATCATATTTCCCGCTTTCAAAAGTATCGGAAAGCAGGGGATGGCCCTGGGCATCCTCAAGCAGCAGATTATCAAAATAGCTGTAATCGCAGCCGCTGTTGAAGAGCACAATGTTGCCGTCCCCCTGCATCGTGCCGCTCTTCACGATGATCTTTCCCAGGGAAACGCCGCCGGCAAAAACCTCCGCCTGGAGGGGATAGGCGAGGGTGCCGTTGCCGGAAAAGCGGATGGAGAAATGTACATAGCCATCCTCATCAAACATATCTTCCGTCAGATTCAGCGTTTTCAGCCAGCTCTCTGCCTTGAACTGATTGACCGATCGCACCTCCACCGCCAGGGCCTTTTGCACCGTGGAGGACATATTCCTTGCCGAATCGGCGGATTCCAGATGGGATACACGGAAATATACGCCGGGATTTTTCACCTGATAGGCAGTATCCTCATCATCGCCGCAGGCCAGGCCCACGCCGCAGACTGTATTAAGACCAGGCCGCAGATCCACGGATACCTGATAGGTCTGGGCAGGATTCAGGGGCTGGCGCAGCACCAACTCATTTTCATTACACATGACAATGCCGTCCGTGCCGCGCTTTCCTTCCCCTTCCGCAAACCTGGAGCGAAAGAACAGATGACCGCGGCTGGTATTGTATTTATAGTGGTTTTCGAAATAATTGGCGGGAAGGCCGCCCCCCAGGGCGTTATCATTTGCATAGGTGCCGTAGGTGCGGATATAGGGCAGCATGGAAAGCAAGGATTTTTCCAGCACATAGCGGCTCTTTTCCAGCATGGATTCCCCCGGCGCCGTCAGATAGCACTCCCGAAAATCCGGGGTCCAATAGCCTGCCAGGGCCCCCAACTGGCCGTGGGCATTCTGCGCTGCAGTTGCCATCTTTGCAGGATTGCGGGAATCAAACATGGCTTCGGACAGGATCCCGCGGATATCTGCGCCGCCTCCAGCGGGGGTATCATCGTAACTGGCTGCCGCTGCCGGCCACCATTTTTCATGACGCTGAAGCAGCGAAAAAGGCAATGTGGCCACCCGCAGTCTCCCTGCAGGATCCATAATGCCCTGCATGCACTGCTCGTAGGAATTGGCCCCCCATCCCCACAAATAATAGGCAATATTGTTTTCTTCGCAGTACTGCATGATATCGCTGGCCCGGGAAAGATTGCCGCTGGCCCAGGATACCTCCGTAAATACCATAGGCCGCACATAGCCCAGCGTTTCCATATCCATGGCCGCCGCCTGCCGGGTATAGCCCTGATCGGCCACCTCCAGCAAGGCGATATACGGATGCAGATTGATCACGTCAAAATTTTCCGCATCCCAGGACGTATAGAGAGAGGAAGTCATGGCCCCAACGGAAAGGGGCGTTTCCACCTCCAGCTCCTTCAGATAATCCCGGGTAAACTGCAGGCAGGGCCGCATTACCTGATTCCATTCCTCGCTGTTCTCATAGGCCCTGATGCCTCGGATCGCATCGGTGGTGAATACATTCAGATCCGGCTCGTTGGCCACTTCCCACATGATGATCACATCGCTGTACTTCTCTTCAAACCGGGTCACCATTTCCTTCAGCAGCCACCTTGTGAAGGAAAGTTGATCGCTATAATCCTCCTGAGGAAAGCGGGGCAGCACCACATCGGCGGTAAGGCCGAATTCCCGGCAGGCCCTGAAAAAATCATCGTAATTATCCAGAATGGCCCGGCAGGCAGTCTTATTTCCAAACAGCCAATCCCCAAAGGGAGAAAGAATGCGCACGGAATTGAAGCCCATTTGTTTGATCATGGCCAGCTCCCGGCGCATCAGATCCGGCCGGTAATCAGACCTGGCCATGGCCCCCACAAACCAGCCGCCATTATGCACCGGGGTAAAATTGACGCCCCGCACCAGCGATCCATCCGGGTTTCTCAGGCCATCCAGGGTGTAATTTTCCGTCCGGTACGTACCCATATTCTCCTCCTCTTCCGCCTGCACGGCCGAAAACGCCGCCAAGCCCAACATCAACGCCATCATCAGCCACAGAAAACGCTTCATCGATTGTTTCCTCCTCTTATGCATCACCTTTACAGCCATAATATCCTGTTCTTTCTGTATCAATCATATCATTTTTACGTTGGATGCGCAACCATTTCATGTTTCACCCTTTATAACAAAGGATGATTTTCGGAGAAATTGTAACATATTGCGTATTCGTTACGTTTGTATGTCATTTTTTGTTGCAATTCCTGGCTGAGATTGGTATACTATAAGCAGTACAGGGCATCATAAACCGTAGATCATTTGGGTATTTCCCTGTGCATTGACGCCTGATTTTCCCATCCGGAAGGAGATTGATTATGCAGCCTCAGATGCCTGCCCAGCCCCGGCCCATGGTATACGCCCTGCAGCAGAATATCCGCAGGGTAATCGTGGGCAAGGATGACGCCATTGAACTGTTGCTGATTGCCCTTATTTGCCGGGGGCATGTGCTGATTGAAGACGTGCCCGGAGTGGGCAAAACCACCATGGCCGCCGCCCTGGCCCGTTCCCTGCAATGCTCTTTCAAGCGTATCCAGTTTACCCCCGACGTGACCCCCTCTGACGTGACGGGGTTCACCATGGTGAACATGCAAACCAGCGAAATGGAATTCAAGCCCGGCGCGGTAATGAGCCAGATCGTGCTGGCCGACGAAATCAACCGCACCTCTCCCAAAACCCAATCGGCGCTGCTGGAGGTAATGGAAGAGGGCCAGGTGACGGTGGACGGCGTTACCCATACCCTGCCCCGTCCCTTTATGGTCATGGCCACACAGAATCCCGTAGACTTTGTGGGCACCTATCCCCTGCCCGAGGCCCAAATGGATCGTTTTTTCCTGCGCATCGCCATCGGTTATCCCACGGTTGAAGAAGAAATGGACGTGCTGGAGCGTTATTCCGGCCAAATAACCCCCATGCAGACCCTTTCTCCCGTCTGCGGCGCCGAAGAAATCATCGCCATGCAGGAGCAGCTGGGCACGGTGTATGCCAGCCGGGACGCCCGCAATTATGTGGCTACCCTGGTATCCATCACCCGCAGCCATCCCGCCCTGCAGCTGGGCGCCTCCCCCCGGGGCTCCATTGCCCTGCTGAAGGCCGCCCAGGCCTGCGCCCTGCTCTCCAGCAGGGATTACGTATTGCCCGATGATATCCGCCGGATGGCGCTGCCGGTGTTGTCCCACCGGCTGATCCTCACCCCTGAGGCCCGGATGAAGGGGATATCTGCCCAGCAGGTGCTGGCCCAGCTCATCGAAACCGTGCCGATCCCGGCAGGCCGGGCATGACCCGGCGGGGCTTTGGGGCCTTTTGCGCCCTGATCACCGGCGCCGTCTGCGCCTTATCTTTCGGCGGCATGCTGTATGGATATTTCAGTCTGCTGCTTCTTTTGCTGCTTTCTTACAGCCTGATAAGCAGCCTTTGGGCGCTTTTTACCCTGAAAATCAGCCATTCTCTCAATGTTCCCTCCGTATTCCGGGGGGAGCAAGCCCAGCTGCTCATCCAGGTGCGGCATCTGTGCCCCCTGCCCGTTGCCCCCATACAGGGAGAGATGATCTGGGAAAAGCAGCCCCAGGAATGTCGCTTTTCTCCCCATCCTTTCCGCCCCCACACCCGCCGCTTCCCCCTGTCCGCCCGGCATGTGGGCCAGTACGGCGCCCAGCTGAGCCTTCTGTATGTGGAGGATCTGTTCGGCTTGTTCCGGTGGCGGAAAAAGACGGCGGATCAGCAAGCGCTGCTCACCGTGCTGCCCCGTCCATTTGATATCGAAAAGCCCCGGATCGTGCTGGGGGACGACGGAAGCGCCGCCCTGGCCCGCACCCAGGAGGATTATAACGCCCCCGAGGACGTGCGTTCCTATCTTCCCGGGGACGCCATGAAGCGCATCCACTGGAAGCTTTCCTCCCGCAAGCGGGAATTGCTGGTGCGCCGCTTTGAGGTGCCCGCCCCGCCGGATACCCTGATCTTTTTGGACTGCGCCCCGCCGCAAGGAGGCGACGATATTCCGGATGGAAAAGAAAACCTGCGGGACGCCCTGTGTGAAACAGCGGTGGCGGTAGCCCAGCTGCAAATGCAGGACGGCAGCCCCGTGCGCCTGCCCATCTATGGGGAGCAAGCCAATGAATTTGCCTCCGATCACGCCGGAAATATCACCCTTTTGCAGGAAATGCTGGCCCTTCAGCCCTTCCGTCAGCAGGAGGATTTTGCCCGGGTGCTGAACCTGGAGCTGCGCCGAATGCGCCGCACCGGCGCCGCTGTCATCATCACCAGCCGGCTTACCGCCCCCATTGTGGAAGCGGTCACCCGCATCCGCCGTATGGGCCCCAGCGCCCGGCTGTATCTGTGCACCTATACCCCCGACCGACCGGAGGATCAGCCCCTGGTCTCCCGACTGCAGCATCATCTGGTGGAGGTATGCTATGTCACGCCCGCTTAACCGCCCCTGGAAAGATTGGGCGGGCAGGTATCTGACGGCCCTGCTGCTGAGCACCGGGCTCACCCTCACCGCCCTGACCGCCCTGTTTCCGGGGCGCTCCATCCTCTCGCCCATCCTCTGGTGCGCCCTGATCACCCTGGGCTTTCAGGGCCTGTTTACCATCCGGCTGCGTATCCGATGGATGATCCCTGTGATCCTGATCCTGGGCTTGGGCCTGTGGGGCGTCTTGGGCGGCGGCCCCGTCTTTACCCTGATACAGCTTATCAAGGCGCTGCTGCTCACCTTCCGGGGAATCCCGGAGGCGATCGCTCCTTACGCCGACGCAGCGCGGCTGTCCCTGTGCCTGATTTTTTCCCTCATCGCCTGCACCCTCAGCCGGGATGACGCCCTGGGAGTGGCCGTCTTTGCCATGACGGCGATCGCGGGGCTTTCTTTCCTCCTCAGCGGCAGCGGGAAGGTGCTGCTGTGCATGCTGCCGGGGATGGTGGCCCTGATGATGATGGCCGCAGCCCATGGCAACCGTCGCCTGGCCGCCCTGCCGGTGGGCATTTTGCTTGCCCTGACAGCACTGCTTTTGCTGCCCCATCCCCAGCCCACCTCTCCTGCCCTGGAAAAAGTTGCCCAGGACATCCGCAATTTTGTAGAGGATTATCTTTTTTTCAATGAATCCCGGGCATCCTTTTCCCTGGCCCAGACGGGTTATCAGCCCCTGGATAGTCGGCTAGGGGGCAAGGCAGAGCCCAATCAAATGCCGGTGATGGAGGTTTCCACAAAGGAAAAGGTCTATCTGCGGGGCAAAAGCTATGATACCTACACCGGCCTTTCCTGGCAGGATACCCTGTCCGCCCGGCGGTATCTGTATGTTTCTGCCCGCTTTGATTCCCTGCGGGAAGAGGTACTGGACAGCAGCCGGCCTCTATCCGGCCCGCTGCCTGCCGCCGAAACCCTTCGGGTGCACATGCTTTCCCCCTCCGCCACCACCCTTTTTACCCCCCAGCGTATCCGCACCCTGCAAACAGAAAGCAACCGGATGGTGCTGTATTTCAACAGCGCCGCAGAGCTTTTTATCACCCGCAATCTGGAAGCTGGAGACGCCTATACCCTGACCTATCTGCCCCTGAAGGCCGAAAACAGCCAGACAGAGGCGCTGATTGATGCCTGCGCCGCCCTGCCCGATCCCTATCTGGAAACGGTGCGTACCCAGTACCTCTCTCTTCCTTCCCACATTCAGGAGGATATCTTCCATATTGCCGCCCGCGCCACCGCCGGGGCGGAAACACCCTATGAAAAAGCCCTGGCCATCGAAACATTTCTGCGCACCCATTATACCTATAATCTGGATGTGCAGCAGCCCCCGGACGGAGTAGACTTCCTGGCCTGGTTCCTCATCGGGGAAAGGGAAGGCTATTGCACCTATTTCGCCACCGCCATGACCGCCCTATGCCGAATTGCAGGGTTGCCCGCCCGATATGTGACGGGGTATCTGGCGCTGCCGGATGAAAACGGAATGGCCTATGTGACCAACGAATACGCCCACGCCTGGACGGAGGTATATCTGCAGGGCTTTGGATGGCTGACCTTTGACGCCACCCCCCGCAGCGACAATCCCCGGCAGGATGAGGTGCCACAGGATGATCCTCAGCAGGATCCCCATTCTCTGCCCACCCCTTCTCCTGCGCCCTCTCCATCCCCATCCCCTTCTCCATCCCCGTCCCCTGGTCCTTCCCCCGCCCCCTCTGATGATCCGTTTCAGGAGGAAATCACCCCAACGCCGCCTCCGGCGCCCTCCCCCTCGCCGCAATCCTCCCCTTCGGATGCGCCCACTGCTTCGCCGCTGCCCGCCCCTTCCTCCCAGGAAGGCAGCCGGGGCAGCAGCACCCTCTGGCTGTGGCTGATCCTGCTGATTCTTACCCTGGGTGGGCTGCTCACATGGCGTTTCCTGGCAACGGAACCCCTCCGCCGGGCCGAACGCCAGCCCCATCAGGCGGTACATATCTATTACGCAGGCGTCTGCGCCCTGCTGGGGCGCCAGGGCATCATCCGGCTTCCCCAGGAAACCATCCATGATTTTGCCCTGAAGGCGCAAAGGGCCGTCCCCGGCTTTGAAGAGATCGCCTCTGCTTACGCCGCCCAGGTTTACGGCCCCGTCTCTGTGGACGCCGCCCCGTTCCGAAGGATGTATCTGCATCTGCGCACCCAGGCCGGCCCCTTTACCCGCCTGTGGCTTGCCCTGCTGCGGATGGCCGGGCGCACGCATTCCTGATTTCATTTTTTCTCCCCACCCGGGGAAGAAAGGAGCAACCATGTTCTTTTTTGATCCCACCTATTTGCTGATGCTGCCCGGACTGCTGCTGGGCCTGTGGGCCCAGGCAAAGGTGCAAAGCGCTTTCCATCGCTACAGCGCCATCCCCACCCGCCGGGGCGTCAGCGCCAGCCTGGCAGTGGCCCAATTGCTTTCCCGCTACGGCGCCGGAGATGTGGCCATCCAGCGCACCCGGGGCCATCTCACCGATCATTACGATCCCAAGGCCAACGTGCTGCGGCTGTCGGAAGGAGTATATGATTCTGCCAGCATCGCCGCCCTGGGCATTGCCGCCCATGAGGCCGGCCACGCCCTGCAGCAAAGGGATCACTATCCCCTGCTGGCCCTGCGTTCACGGATTGTGCCCCTGGTGAATATCGGCTCTTATCTTTCCTGGCCCATCTTCCTGGGAGGCATCATCTTTTCCTGGACGCCCCTGATGCTGGCTGGTATCATCCTGTTTTCCCTGGTGGTGCTCTTTACTCTCATCACCCTGCCGGTGGAATTCAATGCCAGCTGCCGGGCCCGGGAAATGCTGCTGGCGGAAGGCTATCTGAATCAGGAAGAAGAAAAAGGCGTGGCCAGGGTGCTGAACGCCGCCGCCATGACCTATGTGGCCTCCTTCGTAGGCGCTGCCCTGCAGCTGCTTCGACTGCTGATCTTGGCCCGCAATCGGGATTGACAAACACCCCTGAAGGCATTATACTGGAATGGATGCCAAATAAATATTTGAGAAAGGATAACCACCATGAAAAAACTGATCGCCCTGATGATGACCCTGGTAATGCTTCTTTCCTGTGTGCCCGCCATGGCCGCCGATACCCAGGAATACACCCATTCCGACTTTGGTTTCTCCTTCACCGCTCCTGCCAATTGGCTGATCGTGGACAAAAGCAATTACCAGGCCTATATCAACGCCTATAATGCCGGCACCATGACCTTCTCCGGCACCAATGCCGCAACCCTGTCCCAGCTGGCCGCCCAGATTGAAGCCAGCAACTGCGTGGTGGCCGTGGATCCTTACGCCAATAACATCGTGATGACCGGCGTGGATCTGGGTATGGCCCTGACCAACGAACTGTTCGTTGCCATCCTGATCCCCCAGCTGAAAACCGAGCTTTCCAACACCATGCCCGGCATTGAATTCACTTCTGTCGGTGAAATCGTGCCCTTCGGTGAAAACAAGTTCATCACCCTGTCTGCCACCTACGAAATGTATGGCACCAGCATCTCTGTGGATCAGCTGTATCTGCTGAGTGGCACCATGATGTATGTAGTCAATCTGACCACTACCCCCGTGTTCGGCGACGACGCCATCGATTCTTTCTACGCTTCCACCCTGGAAGTGCTCTCCTCCATGAAATTTTCCAAGCCCGTGAGCGTTTTCTGATCGGTTTTCCATCATAAGCAAAAGCAGCTGCGCACCATAATGAAATGCACCCCATTTGATAGACAAGTATGGTATACTTGAACAAAGAAATGGGGTGTTTACTTATGCCGAAGGGAATTCCGAACAAGAGGTACACA
>SVGR01000032.1 GCA_015056265.1 Clostridiales bacterium | reverse complement strand
AACGCCTCCGGTGTGGCAATCAAGTATAAGCTGCTGGGCCTGGAGCAGCTGACCCGGGGTAAGGAACGCTGGTTCCGGGAAGGGCTTATGGAACGGCTGCGCTGTTTTGCGCATTTTCTGTCCGTCAAGGGCCAGCGCATGGGGGATGTGGAGGCAATCCGTTTGTTCTTTTCCCGCTCTCTGCCTGAAAATGCGCTGGAAACCGCTCAGATGGTTAAAACCCTGGAGGGCATGGTGCCCGATGAATTGCTGCTCACCCAGCTGCCCTTCCTGGATGGTCAGCTCCAACAGAAAAAGGAGGATTAATTGTGGAAAACGATCTGGAAAATATGCCGCTTCTGCCGGCGGATGCTCCCGCTCCGGAAGCACAATCGTCCGCCCCTCCCGCCTCGGAGGAGGAATCCTCCGCTCTTGCCTTCCCGTCTCGTCAGCAGTCCGCACATCTGGCCCTGACCAAGCAGGAAGAGCAGGATCGTCTCACTGCCCTGGAACAGCGGGAAGCCGCCCTGGTTCGCCGGGAAATGCAGTCCTTCGCCCGTGCAGAGATGGAAAAGCGGGGGTTGCCTGCAGTGCTTGCGGATTGCTTGGAATTTGCAGATGAGGCTTCAGCTACCCGCTGCGCCCAGGTGCTGGAATGCTGCTTTCGGGCCCAAGTACAGCAGGCCGTGGAGGATCGCCTGCTGGATGCTGCGCCCAAAACGGCGCCCGTTTGCTCGCTGAATGAACTGCCCGATGAGGAATATTACGCAGCTGTCCGCTGCATCAACTGATCTATCAAATAAAAGGAGAATGAAATAATGGCCAATCAGTTTGTTACTATTAAGGATTTTGCCCGTGCCGCCATGCCCCGTCTGATCGAGCATCTGGTGTTTCCCAATCTGATTCATAAGGATTATTCCGATGATTTTGCCGCCCGCAAGGGCGATACCATCCAAGTGCGCAAGCCCGTGGTGCTGGAAGCCCGGGATTTCGATCCCGATCAGGGGGTTGTGGCCGAGGATATCGTGGAAAGCACCGTGGATGTGACCCTGGATCGGATTGCCACTGTGGATGTGGGCATTGAGGCCCTGCAGGGCGCTACCAGCATCGATGATCTCACCCGCGTCTTCATCGATCCTGCCGCCGCCGCCCTGGCCCAGAAAATCAACGCCGACGGTCTGCAGCTGTATAGGGACGTGTACGCCGCTGTGGGTGAAGCCGGCAAAACCCCTTCGTCTCTTGCGGATTTCGCCGCTGCCCGTAAGCAGCTCAATCTGCAGAAGGTGCCCGTCTCCGGCCGTGTCGCTGTGTGGGATACGGAAGCGGACGCCGCCTTCATTGCCCTGGATCCCATCGTCCATGCGGAAAAGTCTGGCTCCACTCAGGCCCTGCGTGAGGGCAGCATTGGCCGCATTATGGGCATGGAAAATTATATGAGCCAGGCTGTCAAGTATCATGAAACCGGTATTACCGCCGCCCAGGCTGTGAAGGTGAACGGTAAGGTGGAGGCCGGTAGCGCTTCCCTGTCCCTGATCGGCTCCGCGCTTACCGGTAAGCTGGTCAAGGGTGATCTGATCAAAATCGGTGAAAACACCTATACCGTCACCGCCGATTCCGCTCCTGCCTCCGGAAATGCCATTTCCGATGTGTCTCTGTCTCCCTGCCTGCCCGAAATTGCCGATAAGACGGATGTCACCCTGGTGGGCAGCCATACTGCCAATCTGGCCTTCCATCCCATGGCGTTTGCCTTTGTCACCCGTCCTCTGCCCGCTCCCGGCGGCGTGGAGAGCTATGTGACCCACTATAACGGCGTATCCCTCCGTGTGGTGCGCGGGTACGATATGCAGCATAAGCGGGAAATGCTGTCCATGGATGTGCTCTACGGCTTCAAGACCCTCTATCCCGAACTGGCTGTCCGGGTGCTGGGCTGAGGAAAGTGCAATGACTAGTCAGCAATTGCTCACGGCGCTGAAGATGCATCTGCCCGATGCGGAGCAGGAGGATACGCTGCTGCTGACGCTGCTGGATGATGCCGCTGCCCTGATTTGTGCCCTCACCTGGCGCACTGCCGTGCCCGATGCGCTGCAGAATGCCCAGGTGCGCCTGGCGGTTGTTTTGTATAACCGGCTGGGTATGGAAGGGGAGCGGGAGCACGCGGAAGGGGATGTCCGCCGGACGGCGGATGATCTGCCCGAGGGTCTCAAGCGGGAAATCTTTTCCTACCGCCGGGCGGTTACCTGACGAAAGGGGGTGCTGCCATGCGCTTGTTCAAGAGAGGACAGGCTGAAGTGATTATTGCTGGTCAGCGGGTGCGCTGCGCTGTGCGCCCCCTGTCCGGGTGCCTGTCCGGTCAGCCCTACGGCGAATATGTCCAGGATACGTTGCGTCTGCTTCTGCCCTATGATTGCCCCATTCACCCGGGGGAAAAGATTCTCGCGGATGATGCTCCCTATGTGTGTGTATCCATCCGCTGCTTTCCCGGCCATGTGCAGGCGGATGTGCGCAGGTGCAGCCGATGAAGGGGTTATCTTCTGCCCGCAGACGGCTGCTTTCTTTGCCTGTGCAAGCTCAGAGGGCGGCGGATGCCGCTATGCAGGATGCCGTTCAGTCCGCCTGGCTGTATGCTCGCCGGGTGGTGCCCGTCCGTACCGGGCGGCTTCGCGCCTCCCTGCACCAGCGCCGGGATGAGGGCGCCGTTTCCCTTGTCACCCGCTGCCCCTATGCCGTTTATGTGGAACTGGGTACCCGCTTTGCCCGTGCCCAGCCCTATCTTGTGCCCGCTGCCCGGCAATCGGATTATTTTTCCCGGGCGGCGGATCATTTCCGGGAGGTTTTCAAATGATTGATCTTAAATCCTATGCCCTTGCCCAATTGGCTCATCTGCCTGCCTGCACGGCTCCTTCCTTTTCCCGGGAGGAAAAGCCCCTTCCCCTGATTGTGCTGTCTGATGATTCCATCCGTGTTGCTGCTCAGGCGGACGGCCGGGATTATCTGGAGGAATATGTGCTGGCGGCAGATGTGTACGCCGCCGATCAGCTGGCACTGGAACGGCTGTGCCAGGATGCTCATTTGTCCCTGTCCCGGGCGGGGTTTCGATTGACGGCCTGCCAGGATCTCTATGATGAGCAGGCCTATTGCTACCGCAGGCATATGCGTTACCGCGCTCTGGTACAGGGCGATATCATTTATCAGTAAACAGGAGGTTCCAATGCCCCAAAAAGCTATGGGCACGATGATTTCGTGCCTTCATCAGGATACTCAGACCCGGATTGGCTGCCTGAAAGCCATCAGTGAAATCCGGGCCGACAGCGAAGCGGTGGATGTGACCACCCTGGATGCTCCGGATGGCTGCCGGCAGTATGTGCAGGGCCTGAAGGATCTGGGAGAAGTTACCTTGGAAGGGTTTTATCAGCCCGGCAATCAGGGCCAGCAAAAGCTGCGTCAGCTTTACGAAACCGGGGAAGCGGTGCCCTTCACCGTCACCTTCCCCGATGGTTCTGCGGCAGTATTTACCGCTTTTGTCAAATCCCATGCCCTGGGCAGCGCCCAGGTGGACGGTGCGGTGGGCTTTTCCGCCGTGCTTAGAATCACCGGAGGGGTGGAATTGCAATGACCGGCGTGGAATTGAGCGGCGTGTTTTATCCTCTCCGCTATACGGTGAATGCGGTTTGCTGCCTGGAAGAGAAAATGAAGGGCGGCCTGAATACCCTGCTGTCCAGCGGTTTGTCCTCTGTCCGAGGGCTGCTCTGGTGCGGCATGCTCCATCAATTGCCCACCCTTACCCTGGAAGAGGCGGGGGATTTGCTGGAAAAGCATCTGTCCCAGGGCGGCAGCCTGCAAAAGGTGGCTGACGCCCTGGCTGGCTGCCTGGAAGCGGCCGGTTTTTTTCATCCGGGGGAGAGGGCGTAGCCTCCGCCCTTCCCCTTCGTCGGCGGTTTGCTGATGTGATGGATCAGGCTGCGGCTCAGGGTGTGGAACATGCCTGTTCCTTTTTTACCATGACGCCCCGGGAGATTTCCTGCTGCCTTTCGGCGGCTCAGGCTCGTTTCACCCGGGAGGAACGCAGTTTGCTGCTGTTGTCCCGGCTCATGGCGCTGGCAGTGCACGCTCCCGATAAATTGCCCGCCCTGCCCGGTCCGTCTCTTGCGCCCATGACCGATGAGGCTATCAAAGAGCGCCTGCTTTCCTGGCGCAGAAAGGATGCATAAATGACTCTGGAAGAATTGTCCGTTGTATTCTCTGCGGATGTTGCGCCCTTTGCAGTGGCGGCTTCCCGGGCGGAGGCGATGATGTCCTCCCTGGCTGCCCGGGTGTCTGCCCTGGCCGATGCTTTTTATCAGGCCGGGATTCAGGCTGGGGATGGGCTGAAGGAAGGCCTCCTGGCTCGTCGGTCAGCGGTGGAGGCAGCGGCCCGCACCCTGGCCCAGGCGGCGGTTAACGCTTTGCGCAGCGTTCTGCAGATTCATTCCCCCTCCCGCGTCACTTTTGATGCGGGCATATATTTTGATGAAGGGCTGCTTCGGGGTATTGCCGGGGGCGCCTCCCGGGTGGAGCGGCAGGCCTCCGCCCTGGGAAGGCAGACCGCCGCCGCTCTCTCCCTCCCCGATCTGTCCTTGCCTTTTTCCGATTTGTTCTTGTCTCCCCATTCCGCTGCCGGTGAAACTGCTTCGCATCTTCCCACTCAATTGTCTCTCACTGTCCCCCTGGAGGTGGATGGCTACCGCCTGGGCGTGGCGGCCATTGAGGGCATCAATCTGGTGAACCGCGGCTCCGGCCGGGTGGAACTGACGCTGTAAAGGAGGGAAAGATATGCTATCGATCAACGGTGTTTCTCTCCCTTCGCCTACGTCCCTGTCTGTGCAGGTCATCTCCCGCGGAGGCAGCACCCAATATAATGTGCTGGGCCAGATGGTCCGGGACGGCGCTCGGGAAAAAAGAGTGCTCCAGATTGCCTGGAGCCGCATGACGGCCGATCAGCTGTCCGTCCTGTCTTCCCTGCTGGAATCAGGGCAGCTGCTCACCCTGTCATATCCCGATCCCCTGGCCGGCCGGCGGGAAATGTCCTGCTTCGCCGCCGATCGCTCTGCCCGGGTCTGGCAGTATCGGAATGGCGTTCCCGCCTGGGCGGATGTAAAACTTACGCTGGAGGAACAGTAAATGCTTAGTCAGTCTTTTTCCGCCGCTCTGTCGGCTCCTGCCCGGCATCTGTCCCTCACGGGCGAAATTGAATTGCTTACCGGCACCTGCCTTTCTTTTGATGGCACTCAGGTGCTGTCCTTTTCCATGCATACAGGCGCCGGGGACGGTCTGCTGCTGGGAGGCGTCTTTTCTTCTGCCTGCACGCTGGTGCTGCGGGATGAGAATGGCTGCTTTACCCAGGGCTATTCCTTCCGTGGCGCGCTTGTCCGTATCTTTTTGCAGGCTGGAGAGGAAAGGGCCCCGCTTGCTCACTTTTATGTGGATGCCCTGTCCCATCAGCCCGCTGAGAATCGACTCACCCTCTCCGGCAGCGATGCCTTGTCCTCTGCTCTGGACGGCTTGTTTGAGGATCCCTTTTCCTATCCCATCACCCTGCAGGCAATGGCGGCGGCAATTGCTGCCCAGGCGGGGCTTGCTCTTTCCGGTTCCTTTCCCAATCAGCATCAGCCGATTGCCTCTCCTCCTTTCTGGGGAGAAATATCCCTGCGTCAGGCGCTGGGCTATGTGGCCGGGGCGGCAGGCTGCTTTGCCATGCTGGATGGGGCGGGCAGCCTTGTGGTCTGTCCTGTCTGGCCTTCCGCTCCTGCCCTTACGCTGCCTGCCTCCCAGGTGCTCAGCCGGGAGGAGGGGGAGCGGGTGCTGGGTCCTTTGACTGCCCTTCAGATTTTTCTGAGCGGAGCGGAAAGAAATGCGCCGCCCCTGCTTCTTCAGTCTGGGGATAACCCGCCTTCTTCAGCAAACTGCCTGCAAATCTCCGGCAATCCCCTCTTTTTTGATGGGGCAGCCCATTTGTCTTCCCTGTCTCAGGGGCTGCTTTCATGTGTTGCCGGCCTCACCCTGACTCCCTTCCGCCTTACCTGGCGGGGTGATCCTTCACTTATGCTGGGGGATCGTTTGCGTCTTTCCATGCCTGATGGCAGTACAGAAGAAATGCTGATCACTCGCCAGAGCCTTTCCTTTCACCAGGGCTTCACCATGCAAAGCGATTGTACCATCCGTCCCCGTCAGGATACCGCCGGTCGTCTCTTCACCCCTTCCGGGTCTTTGAATGCCGCTCGCCTGTCCGGTACGCTGGATGGCGCCATGATCCGGGACGGCTCCATTGCTGCCGCTGCAATTACAGCGGGCAGCATTACCTCTCTGCAGCTTTCTACTGCCTCCGTGAGCACTGAAAAGCTCGCTGCTCAGGCCGTCACAACCAACCAGCTTGCAGCCGATGCTGTGACGGCGGATAAACTCTCCGCCAACGCCGTATCCGCAAGGAACCTGTCCGCGGATGCGCTGAAGGCCATCGACGCCCACATTGTATCTGCGGATATTGATTGGGCAAAGGTGGAATCCCTGCAGGCGGCGATCGCGGATATCACCAGCGCAGAAATCCAGAACGTGGAAATCGACTTTGGCCGGATCAAGGATCTTTCCGCCGATACCGCCATCATCACCAAGGGCACGGCGGGCGAACTATACATCTCCCGGCTGGCCGTCACCGAGACCAACATGGTATCCCTGACCGTTGGCCAGCTGATGGTAAAGGGAAAGGACGGAGCATTCTATGCCGTTTCCGTGGATGAGCAGGGCAACGTGAAGGCCGAAAAGAAACTGGTGGAAAATGCGGACATCGGAAACCAGACCATCAACGCCGGGGAAAAGCTGATCGAGGGCAGCGTGACCGCTGCCACCATGAACGCAAGGGAAATCTTTGGCGACAGCGCCCTGATCCGGCAGCTGATCGCCACCAACCTGGACGTGGATACACTCTTTGCCCGGGAGGCCATGATCGCCAAGCTCAACGCCTTGGACATCACCGGCAACGAATCCATCCGCATCTATGTGCAGAAGCAGGATGAGATGAACGCATTCCTCCGGGTAACGGAGGACGGGCTGGAAATCGGCCGGGTGGGCGACCCTGCCGTATTCCGGGCAGATAACCGCACATTGGAAGTGACCAACATCAAGACCGAGCGCCTGGGCGTAACCCAGCGCATGAGCGAAAACGAAGAATGGGCCGTTTCCGCCTATGACAGCGGCCTGAGCATCAAATGGATCGGAGGGGATGTGTAAATGGCTGTGCTTACTTTGACAGGCCGCAGCGTATCCCTGTCCAGCAGCTGGACATACCGCTATAACAATCAGGGCGTGGTGGAATTTTCCACCCCCACAACGGCCTATGATGCGATTACCTTTGACCTGTCCGGCATTCCTTCCGGGGCAGAGATACAAAGCGCAGTATTAACGGCCAGCAGATGGGGCAGCGGCAGAATCCGCACCATGTACGGCGTTGATTCTGACCGGGTGGAAATCAGCACTTCCAGGATTGTGCCTGGGGAAAGCATTACCATTACCTTTGCCTATCAAGCAAACGGCGGTTATACAAATTACGATACCAGCACCAGCGGCACAGTAAGCACTTCCGCAGGATGGAACAATATAACGCTTACTGTTGCTTATGAAATGCCGTATACGGCCCCTACAGCACCTACACAGGTGATAATTTCAAAGGCTATGGCAATGCCTGGGGAAAGCGTAACCCTTTCCTGGAGCGGCGCCAAGGCGGGGAATAACGTATCCATTACCGGGTATCAGGTGTACCGGGCAGTATCTGCTGACGGGGAATATATTCTTCTTGTAGAAACGGCAGCGGAAATCCTGCAGGTAGCTGTATACGCCCCTGAAAGCGCAGGCAGCTATTTCTACAAGGTGAAAACCCTTGGCAGCAGGGAGGGCTATGACAGCGCACTATCTTCTGCCTATACCCAGGTATCCGTATCGGTGGGAGCGCCCACGCCCCCCAATTACCTTTCCGTTTCCCCTGCGGCCCAGTATCCCGGAGGGGAAGCGAATCTTACCTTCGGCGGGGCGGCAGCCGGGGAAAATAACCCCATCCGGGGCTATGCCCTGTGGATGGCGGATCAGCAGGACGGACCTTTTACGCTGATTGACACCATCGATAGCGAGGAATCATCCGGCGCATTTGAAATCTACGCCCCGGACAGCGGCAGCCGCTATTACAAGGTGCAGACGCTGGGGCAGCACATGGACAGCGCCCTGTCCGTTCCGGCGGTGATCATGGCTGATCTATCCGGAACCAGCGATTTCACCCTGTCTTCCGATACGGTGGACGCAGGAACGAATCTTACCATTACCCTGCTTTCCAATACCGATAAAGACCACGACCTGATTGCCTCAATTGGGGAATATTCGGAAACCATTATGACTGACGCAGGGCAAGGCACAATCAACTTCACCCCGCCCATGGAATGGCTATCCGCCATGCCGGACAGCGAGAAATGGCCCATGCTGCTGACGCTTCGCACCGCCGGCGCAGGAACCATCCGCAAGGAAGCATCTCTCCGCTGCCCGGATAACGTGGGGCCGAAAGTGACCGGGGCCTATGCCGCCCGTATCAGCGATGAGGTGCCTGATTCCTGGGCCGTCTATGTGCAGGGGAAATCCCGGGCGGAAATCCATCTGGACACGGCGGCGGAAACGGCCTACGGCTCGCCCATCGTCAGCTACCGGATGGAAGGGGGCGGGGCGGCAGCGGAAAGCGCCGACGTGCCCTTTGCCACGGTGACGGGGCTGCTGAACGCCGGGGAGATCCCCGTGACCGTCACGGCCACCGATGCCAGAGGCAGAACAGGCAAGCAGACCCTGATCATCCCCGTGGAGCCCTACCAGCCCCCGCGCCTTGCCAATATCCTGACCCAGCGATGCGATGAAGACGGCCAGGTGCAGGATGAGGGGGCATGGATCCTTGCTGCTGCCGATACCGTGGTATCCTCTTGCGGCGGGCATAACGCTGCCGAAACCTATGTATCCTTCCGTCCCCAAGGCGGGGAGGACTGGATCGCCGGGGGCTATCTCACAAGCGGAGCGCTGATCTTCGGGGACGGGGAAATTGATATCGGCAGGAACTATGAAATCCGATACGATATTCACGATCTGCTCCAGGGCAGCACAATTTCCTACGATGTGATCACCAGGGCCAAGCCCGAATTGCACATCCGCAGGGGCGGCGGCGCCTGGGCCTTTGGGGGCCTTGCCGATGTAACCGGGGCATTGAAGGTATACGGAAACCTGATGATGACCGGCGGCCTGTTGATGGGCGAGGAACATGGGGACAAACTGCTCTACATCTCCCAGAACGGAAAGGCCCAGCCCCTGCAGCTGGGGCCGGGGCTGTATATTGCGGAGGGCATGCTATGCCTGGGCAATGCGCCCGGCACGGGGGACAGTATCGCATCCCTGCCCATCGGCACGGAAATCTACCTGATGGAAGATACGCTGCAGCCCTATATCCTGATTGCCAAGGATCAGCATGGAAGCGGCAACGTGACCTTGCTTCGCAAGTATGCGGCAGCCGATTATTCCGCTTTCCACTTTTCCACGCCCTCCGGAGAAGCCAATAACAAATATGACGGATCCTCCCTGGAAAGCAATCATGCGGCATTCTTCAGCGCCCTGCCGGCAGAAACCCAGGCCAAGATTGCGGAAGCGCAGATCCCCGTGCGTGCCAGTGCATCCGGCAGCACCGTGACCAGCATCGCCGCCCACATGTTCCCCCTATCGGAAATGGAATACACGGGCAGCGGAGCGGCAGAGGGCAGCTTCATCGCCTACTTTGCAGGGAACGCCCAGCGCATCGCCTACGCAGAATCGGGCGCCGCCCGGGTGACGTGGACTCGATCCGTCACCGGCGGCATGAACAACTATTCCAGACAGATATCCGCATCCGGCTCCATTGGCAATCAGACCGTAGTCAATTCCGGCTATCTCAGGCCCGCATGCTGCGTGAAATCGGACGCCCTGGTGGCCCAGGATGCGGATGGACGATATATCCTCTGATGATTACGAAAGGATAACCTATGGATAAAATTACAATGGTAAAAAACTGGCTGCTTTCTCGGGTGGGGAATCCATACCTGATGGGGGGCACAGGCCAGCCCTGCACGGTATCTTATCGCAAGGCCAGGGCGGCCCAGTATCCCGGATCGGCAGCGAAAATCAAGGCCAATTGCCCTCGAATGCAGGGCAAGGCAGGTACATGTGACGGCTGCCGATACTATGACGAAAGCAATAAAAGCGGCAAGCGGGCCTATGACTGCGCTCAATTGACCCGCTGGGCTATGGATGCGGTGGGCATTTCTTTGGTTTCCGGCGCCACTTCCCAGTGGAATAAAACGAAATGGGCAGAGAAGGGGAGCCTTGATACCCTGCCCGTTCATCGGCTTTGTCTGCTTTATCGTCAGGATTATCCCGGTAAAATGGGCCATGCCGGTGTGTATATGGGGGATGGCACATGCATCCATGCCAAGGGTCACAATGAAGGGGTAGTGCAGGAAAGCATAGAATGCTATGGCCGCTGGACACACTGGGCCATTCCGGAAGGCTTGTATGTATCCTGCGTTTCATCCCCTTCTGCTGTGGCCCAGGCTTTGTCTCTGATGACCGAAGCCGTTGCATTCCTGCAGCAGGCAGTTGAGGAGGAAAAAAATGCAGCCCTCTGAAATGGAACGAAGCATCCTTTCCCTTCACACCCAGATAACTGCCCTGCGCCGGGATATGAAAACCGCCTTCCGCCGCATCGATGAACAAACCCGTCTTACCGATACCGTTCATCAGTTGGCCTTATCCATCCGGGATCTGGCCAATAAACAGGAAAACACCCAGCAGCAGATGGGGGCCCTTCGCCAGGATGTGGATGATCTGAAGGGCCGCTCCGGTAAGCGCTGGGATTTGATGGTCATGGAAATCATCAAGTATGTCGCTCTGACCGCGGCGGGCTACCTGATCGCGCATCTGTTTTAAGAAAGGAAAACAAAATATGCAGCATCGATTAAAATCCTGGGCGCTGTGGACGGCCATGGGCGCCCTGATCAGCTTCTGTCTGAAGGAGTTTTTCTCTTTGGATCTGGATGAAACGGTGGATGGCTTATTGAACGTGCTGCTGCCGGTGCTGGCAGGATTTGGCATCGTCAATAATCCCACCAATTCTTCCGGCTTGTAAGCTGTCTTCAATAATACATTGCACCCCATATCAGGGGCATAAACCCAGACGCCCAGTGCACGGTATATACCATGCACTGGGCATTTTTGTATTGAAGCCGATCAAAAAAACAGGACGCTCTGGATAAAAGAGCGTCCCGCAAACTGTTTAATTTTCCTGCTTCTTTCGACCCAGCAGCACTGCAAGCCCCAGAACACTGATCATTGCCAGCGCTGCATACATCAGGGGCATGGCATGATCGCCGGTATCGGGGGGCAGATCCTCGCCATAAATATTTTCAAATGCGGCGACCAGGCTGTCAACCGGGCTGCCATTGAGCCGCAGGGCCGCATCCAGGGTATGATCCTCGGTTTCAAATACATCGATTTCAATCCGGTATACCAGGGGGCTGTACGTCACATGAGCAATGCCGTTATTCACTTCATAAAGGGCAAACACATGGGTCTTTCCTGCATCTTCCCAGCCGAAGGAGAGATTCAGGGCGGCGTTGCCCAACCCGTCAGAGGTGCATTGCAGGCTTTCCGTGCCCTCTTCATTGGTTAACTCAAACACAAATCCGGAGGGGGGGATGGTTTCCTTGCGCACACTGGTGACGGTCTTGGTAATCTGGATGGGCACTTCCACTTCGCCTTCAGGCAATTGCCCCACGGTAAAGACGTTCACCAGCGGAGCGGTGCGGGCAGTGATGTAAGCGATGGTGCCGGGAACAGTCAGGGCCAATCCAAGGCACGTCAAAAGAAGGAATGCCAACATCAGCCGCTTTTTCTGGTGAACCACGGGCCATTCCTCCTTTCGCCGGATGATGCAGGGCTTTTTGCGGCCTGAAAGCCGTTTACATCCCATTCATTTCCGGACTTCTTCTTTTCCAAGCCGGACATACACAAAAAAGGCCTGGAAACACAAACATATTGTACCACAGTTTCAGAGGAAAAAATGTTACAATTCTATTTCAAACCGTTGAATTTAATGCAATATATCGGAGGGTCAAGGAAGAAAAGAGAAGAAAAATGCATAAGATGGGGAGGGGAGGGGTGAATATGGCAAAAAAAATGGAAGAGAAGAAAAAAACGGGACGTGGACGGCGGGCTATCCGCCTGGCGGCGCTGCTGATTTTGACTGTTGCGGCAGTGCTGCTGCTGTTGGAACGCAATCTGGAGGCGGTGATTCTGGATATGGCCAGCGCCCGGGCGGAGGCCATGGCAGTGGAATATATCAATGAAGCCGTGCGGGATGTAATGCAGGAAGGCGTTACTTATGCTGATATGATGAATGTCCGGATGGACAGCACAGGGCGGGTTACCCTGATTGAGGCCAACGCGGCCCGAATGAATCAGCTGGCGACCACCACCGCTCTTTATGC
This sequence comes from Clostridiales bacterium, assembly GCA_015056265.1. Taxonomy (GTDB): domain Bacteria; phylum Bacillota; class Clostridia; order Christensenellales; family Aristaeellaceae; genus RUG563. The sequence goes on along the minus strand of SVGR01000032.1, from coordinate 8,387 downwards.
ACAGCAGCGGCTGGAGGGCGCGGAAGCAGGCAGTGTGGATATTCCGCTGGGGGCGGCCCTTGGAGTGCCTTTTCTATCCGCTATGGGGCCCAAAATCAGGGTGCGCATCGTACCGGTGAGCGCCGTCAGCGCCCATTTCCATACGGAATTCGAATCTGCCGGCATCAATCAAAGCCGGCATAAGATTTATCTGGCCCTGTCTACCACGGTGCGCCTGGTGATTCCCGCCGGCGCCCGGCAGGTATCATTATCCAGCCAGGTGCTCATCGCAGAATCCATCATTGTGGGAGAGGTGCCCCAGTCCTATGTTCAGGTTCCGGATATGGATGATTCGCTGAACTTCGCTATTCCGTAATTGCCCATATATAAAGGTAGTAAGTAATCTATTCACAGAGGGCATAATGGATTGGTAATTGTAAATCTTTCTGGTTTTCAGATAAAAAACATAAAAATCGCCGTAAAAACCAAGAAACAATTGCAGGAATCGGCGCTGTTTGCTTGACAAGGATGCATTCTTGTTTTAGAATACAAAGGTGGAAATGTATCTCCTGACGCAGATAATAAAATCATAGTGAAGCGTCCGGAAGGAGGGAGGGGCATCCATGATTGCCCGGAAACTGCAGCGGCCCGCAGGGCTGGCTCTCCTGCTTATGGTTCTCTTAATGGCTTTCGTATCGGCCCATGCCATCGAAAACGATCCTATCGAATTTACCATTCAGGTTTCGCCCACCAAACTGACGGAACCCGGTGAGGTGAATGTATCTCTCCGCGTTGCCAATACTGGCAACGAGGATATGATTGCGCCTGTCACCCTGTATGACCCTGCCGGGAAACTGGTAGGTTCCTTTGGCGATGGCGGCTCTTACCGTCTGTCTGCCGGTGCTTTCCGCACCTGCGAGGATACCTGGCTGGTAACGGAAGAACAACTGGATGCGGGTGAATTTGCCTATACCCTCAAATATCATCTGCAGGATGAGAATGGGGAACTGGTGGAATTTAGCCGTCAGGCTGTGGCCCGGGTGGAATTCACTGGCGAAAGGGTGAAGCTGACGATTAACCGTACCATCACCCCTGAAGTGGTCCGATCCGGCAAGTCTGTTACTGTGGTATACGATTTGTATAATAGCGGCAATGTGGAACTGAAGGATATCAAGGTTAAGGAACAGATTTCCAAGAATAGCCAGACGGTCAAATCCCTGGCCCCCGGCGAAAAGGAAACGCTGACCTTCACCACCAAGATTGGCAGTGCTGATCTTACCAGCAGTGCCGCCATTACCTATAAGGCTGCCAGCACCACCAAGGTGCTTTCTGCCGAGGTGGAGGACGCTCCCATTATCCTGGCTAAGCCTGGCCTGAAGCTGGAAATCTCCTCTGATGCCGCTGGCGTGAATATCGGCGATGCTGCCAAGGTTAAGGTTACTTTCATCAACAGCGGCAATATCACGTATTCCAACGTATCCGTTAAGGATGAAAAGAAGGGCGAATTCCTTACGAATATCACCATCCCTGCCGGTGAAACTGTGCAGCTGGAAAAGGAATTTATCCTGACGGAGCCTACCACTTTCAAAGTGACGGCTACTCTGCCGGATAATACCGGCAATACCAACACCATGACTTCCAACGAACTGCTCATCGGCGTGTTCGATCCGGATAAGGCCATGCTGCTGACGCTGAATCTCACCAGCGATCGTACTTCTGTGCCTCAGATGCCCGGCCAGGTACAGTTTGCCCTCACCGTTACCAACAACAGCAACATCAAGGCGGAAAATATTGATATCCTCCATGGGGATACCCTCATCTATACTATCCCCGCGCTGGAGCCCGGTGAAAGCACCCAGATCGTTCGGGATTATACCATCTCCCAGGCTGGTAAATTCCGCTTCACGGCCTCTCTGAAGGATACCATGCAGAATACCGTTACCTTCGATTCCAAGGAAATCCAGATTGTTTATGCCCGGGCTACTTCCGTGCCCACCGTCCGTCCTGTGCCTACGCTCACCGTGCCTCCGCAGGCCACCATCGCCCCGGCGGAGCCCATCCTTCATCAGGCCAAGGATGCTGTGAAGGTGCTGCTGGTGGTTGCCGGTGGTGTCTTTGCGGGCCTGTTGGTTCTGTTCCTGGCCAGCACCGGCGTGCGGATGTATAAGAAGATGAATGCTGCTTCCGTTTACGATCATCTGGAACTGGGTGAACGCCGCAATTACACCGATCCCGCCGATGAGGAACTGGATGATGTGCCCGTCCGCACGGAGCAGGCATCCCTCCGGGAAGAACAGCAGCCCTTGATGCCCCACGAAAAGCTGGTCCGCAGCACGGATGATTCCGCCATGGGCGCGCCCCTGCCCTACAACGATGGGGAAGGCGGCTATCGTGTATCCCGGAACGCTGGCGAACCCAAAGAAGAGGTACACACCATCCTGAACAATAACGAAACCCAGGCCCAAGCCCCTGCTCAGCCTGCTGTTGAAGAGGAGGAAGGCGCCCGCCGCCGCCGCACCCAGCCCGTTCAGCGGATGGAGGACGGCGAATAATCCATCATCACACCGGCCCCTTTCCGGGCCATCCCGCCGGAGTGGATTGCCGCTCCGGCGCTTTTTTTGAAGCAAAATCAATCAAACAGGAGGCGGCGCCCATGAACGCCTTGGATCGGGCCAAGGAATATCTGGATCAGGCACTGAAAGCGGGGAAACAGGTGATTCTGGCCCTGGAGGGGCCGGCCGCCAGCGGAAAAACTACTCTGGCTGCGGCCCTCTCGGAAAGCTACGGCGCCCCCATAATCCATATGGATGAGTTTTTTTTGCCGCCTGCCCTGCGTACAGCGGATCGCTTTGCCCAGCCCGGGGGCAATATCCACTATGAGCGCTTTTGGGATCAGGTGGCAATCCCCCTTCGCGCGGGCATTCCATTTGCTTATGAGACGTTTGATTGCGGCCGGATGGCGATGGGCGGGGAAAAGCAGGTGTCCTCTTCCTCCCTCATTCTGGTGGAAGGGGTGTATAGTCTTCATCCCCTGTACCGGGACGTGTATACCCACCGCATTTTCCTTTGCTGCGATGAAAAGGTGCAGGACGTCCGGCTGCGGCTGCGGGGAGAGTGGCTGTATGATCGGTTTCAAAGGGAATGGCTGCCCATGGAGCGGGTTTATTTTTCGGTGTGCCGTCCTCGGGAATGCTGCGATCTGGTGCTGGATACCGGATCGTCGCTTGAAGAATAAGGGGCATTTTGATACAATAGCATCAATAGGGAACAAAAAAGGAGAGATCCTCATGGCGCTGATTACCATTGCCAATAATCAACTGAAGGTAAGCATTTCCACCGCCGGTGCGGAGATCCAATCCATTCGGGACGCCCAGGGCCAGGAATGTTTGTGGCAGGGGGATGCAGCCTTCTGGACGGGCCGCGCGCCCATCCTGTTCCCGGTGGCCGGTGGCTTCCGGGATGGCTGTTATGAACTGATGGGCGTTCGCTATGATATGCCCAAGCATGGCTTTGTGCGCTCTCTGGAATGGCAGGTGGAGGCGGCAGAAACGGATCATGCCGTTTTTCTCATGCAGGAAAAGCATCCCGGCTTCCCCTTTGATTATGATTTGCGGGCAATCTTCACCCTGCAGGGCAATGCCCTTCGGGTGGACTATCAGGTGTCCAGCCGGGATGACAGGCCCTTCTATTTCAGCGTAGGATGTCATGAAGCGTATGCCACGCCTGAAGGCATCGAGGCCTACGAAATACTCTTTGATCAGGAAGAACGGCTGGAGCATTGCCTGCTGCAGGGCGGAGGAAACATCCACGAAACCCAGCTGATCGCAGAAAATGCCCGGGTGTTGCCCCTGAAGACGGAATATTTTACCCAGGACGCCCTGGTATTCCGCACCGTGAAGAGCAAAGGCGTCACCCTTCGGGGCGGCGATAGGGGCCGCCAGATCCGGGTGGATTTTCCTGATCATCCGGTGCTGATGTTCTGGACCATCCCGGGGGCCCCCTACATCTGCATCGAGTGCTGGTGCAACGGCCCGGATTATGTGGATGCCCCGGCTGATATTGCCCAAAAGCCTGGCTTTATGTGCTTGGAAAAGGGCCAGACCATCACCCGCACGCACATTATTTCTCTTCTATCCTAATTCCTTGTGCCCCCTGCGCTGTTTTCACAAAAACGCAGGGGGCATTTTCTGCGCGGAAATAACGAAAAATTGCAATCCATTAGCGGAAAAAATAAAAAGCTGATAAAATGTAGGCATTGGAAAAGGAGGAATGCCGATGAAACGCATTGCCAATGCCTGTCTGGAACAGACGCTTGTGTTTTCCCTGAAGGAAAAGATCAGTCCCGAGGCGGATCGAAAGAATCTGGAGCTGGAGGTAAATCATTATCTTCGGCAGCTTGCAAAGCGCAGCATCTGCTATCAGCTGCTGATGCGGGAGGAACAGGATGATGGCAGCATTCGCTTGAAAATCCGCAAGCAGTACAACAACTATCCCTGTCAGGAATACATTGCGGAAGCGGGGGCGGGCCGATGAGTATTCTGGGAGCGGCGGTATCGCATATTCATTATGGCGCGGGCTGTGTTGTTTCGAATCAGAACGGTTATCTTCGTGTACGCTTTAAAAAGGATGGGGCGGAGCGGCTTTTTATTTATCCCGATGTTTTTTCTGCTTTCCTTACCGCTTCGGAGGCGTCCGTCCAGCAGGAGGCGGAGGCTGCCCTTGCGATCCGTCGGGCGGAAAAGGAGCAGGCCCAGCGGCAGCGGATGGAGCGGCTGAATCATCTGCAGCAGCAGCTCCGGGAAGAAAAATCCATTGGCCACAAAGCGGGCCGTACGCCGGTAAAAAAGAAATAAGAAAAGGACTTCCAGCGTATGGAAGTCCTTTTTCTTTGAAAAAAGGATGGAATGCATCATTCACCGTTTTTTGTTATCTGCACGTTACGGCATTGCAGCGTTAAATAAAGAGAGAATCTATGCCGAATTCTCCGCTTCCCGTAAGCATTCCGTGAATTTCATAGCCTGGCGCTGCTGGATAGATTTCATGATAGAGCCAGATAGCGTTCTTCAGCGGCTGCTGCTTTACAAGGATGGCGGCCTTGATCTCCTCCGGCAGCACTTTTTCAAACCGGGCCAGCTGGGATTGATAGGCGGCGCGGTATTGCAGCCGGATCATTTACCGCTGGTTCTGGGCGGTCTGCTCATCTGCCTCCAGAAGCAGATGAAGATCGGTTTCCTGCATGGCCTGATACCATTTCCTGGTGAGATATTTCATGATGGCTCCTTGAAAAAACGCCCTCCGAAATAGAGGGCGAATGGAATGATTATTCAGTATAGGAATTGCGCATGGTGATTTTGACCACTTTGCTGTCTTCCAGGTGATAGCTGAGGATCATCCGGGTGGTATCCACCTTATAGTAGACGTAATCGATGCGGTCGGATTTGCTGCCCAGATGATAGAGCATGGCGTAGCCCGCATCCTGATCGAAATAGATGCTGCGGTCGCCGTTCTGGTTGTAGGTCTGGCCCATATCCCGGAACTTTTCCGTCACGTCCGTTTCGCTCATGCCCACTTTGGTTTTCCGGGGGCCGGTCATGGATGTGCTGCTGGTTTCAATGTGATAGAGCACATAGCCTGTTTCGCCGATAACGAATCGGGCCTCGCCCCAAGGATAGCTCAGCTTGATACAGCTGCCCAGCATGGTGGCGTCTTCTATTTCCGTTTCTTCCAAGGGGCTGCCATATTTTTTCACAAAGGCATCCCGGGAGGTTTTGAGTAATGTGAAATCGCTGAATTCATCCCCTTCCCGGAAGAAGCGCTCAAAGGGAATATTGATTTTGTATTCCCGGGTGAGCACATTGCTCACTTCCCCGTAGCCGTTTACGGCAACCGCCTTCAGCACCACTTTACCGCCGGGGAGATAGAAGGGTTCGCCGGTATAAATGGGGGAATTGGAAGTGGGGGTTTGGCCGTCCAGGGTGTAATAAATGGTGATATCGTCTTCCTTGGGATCCTCCACCGTATCCTTTTTATCCTCTTCCTTTTCCTCATAGCGCAGCCAAATGCGCTGGCGGGTTTTATAGGTATCGGGGGCAAGGGAGGAAAGGGGGGCATAGGGCACGGGCAATTCGATGGTGAAGGTTACCCGCAGCTCATCGCTGATCAGATCGCTGGATACCGCCACGGCACGGATCACATGGGCGCCTTTACCCAGGTGGATGGGGGCGGTGTACAATTGCCCGTCCTCGGGCAGCACCCCTTCATCCCCCAGGATATAGTAGATATCGTAATCCTCATCAGATACCAGACCGATATCCTGCTCCCGGCGCAGCTTGCCGGCCTCTTTTGTGGTGGTGGGAGTGGAGGGCAGAAGATTGGTTCGCTCCCGGCGGAAGGAATCATCCCCAGTATTTTCGTAAGCCAGTGTCAGAAAAGAGGAAAGCTCCATCAGGCGATTCTGATCCTGCATCAGGCGGACGATGCTGCGGTAGGCAGTGATATTTTTTGGATCGATTTCGGTATAGAGGAGGGTGAAGATCTCTTCGGCTTTATCCGGCTTGCTGCCCGCTTCATAGGCATCTGCCAGGATCAGCAGCCGGTCGTAGATATCCTCCCGGTCCGGCTCCATTTCATAGGCGGTTTCAAAATGGGCAATGGCCTTGTCCACGTAGCCCTGATCAAACAGTTCGGTGCCGTATGTCCAGTGGGCCAGGGCATTGCCCTCCTTGCCCATACGCACCATGATCAGCTGCCCGGCGTCCGTCACCTTCAGGAACACCAGGCAGGCGCCGATGGCGACCACCACAAGGAAAGCCACGATGGTCCACACCAGGGCCCAGTTTATCATCATTTTGTGGACGGCGTGGGTCTTTTTTCGGGGTTCGCGGTTCATTTTTTCCCCGGTAGTAGGGGGCGGCGGGGTGCCCCTGCGGGCGTCCGGCCGGCCGGCGTCCCCCCGGCGGGGAGAGGCGGTATAGCCGGCATAGGGGGAAGACGGGGGTTGTGCCCAGTCCATGGCGCTGCCCATGCGCTCAGTCCGGGCGTTATCCTGCCTGCCCTGACGGCGGCCGGCTGTTCCTTGGTCCCGCCGCTGGGCCAGGATCTGGGCGCCGCATTGTTCGCATACCAGGGCGCCGTCCTTGATCAGATTACCGCATTGTTCACATACCATGGCTGTCCCTCCCTTCGCAGATGCAACGATTCAGCCCCATGGTTTATTGCATGGACCGCATGGCTTCATAGGCCGGGTCTTCCGCATCAAATTCTCTTTCCGGGGCTTCACCGCCCAGGGCCTCGATGGCGCTGCGCAGTTCGATATAGTCCAGATATTCCGTTTCTTCGCTGGCGGCTTTATCCTTGAGCAGGGGCAGCGCCCTTTCATCCCCCAGTTTACCCAGGCAATCGGCGATTACGGCGATGCGGGCGTTGGGACGCTGGAACAGGGCCAGGGCCGTTTCCAGCACCGCTTCATCCCCGGGATAGTTGCAAAGCAGGGTCAGCAACGCTTCCTGACCGTCAGAAGAGGCATTTTTCAGCCCTTCTCGCATGGCAGGCACAGCTTCTTCCCCCATGGAGGAGAGGCTTTCCAGGGCGTTATCCGCCAGTTCATCCTCTCCATTTTCCGTCCGGGCGATCTGCCAGTCAATATAGAGCTGCATGGGAGCGCAGCTTTCAATTTCCCGCAGCAGGGTGACGGCGGCCATTTTCATTTCCTGGGTGGCCTTTTCCTTCTGCATCATATTCATCAGGGATTCTTCGGCGGCCAGCCCCAGTTCGCTGATCCGGTTCATCAGCATATCCGGCACGGGAATGCGCTGCTTGAAATAATCCTCCATCCAGTTCACCAGCTGCTTGGGATTATCGAATTGCTGGAAATACTCCCCGGGCTTGGCCCCGGACAGCCAGTTTACCGGCGTATCCAGAAATTCTTCGTACACCTGGGGCATGGCAGCCTCCATGGCGTCGTAATTTTTGTATTCCTTGGCGTGTTCCTTCATCCAGACGGTGATATAGCGTTCAAATTCTTTGTCAAAATTGATGCAGCGCATGTGCATTCACTCCTTCTTTGGTTGCATATAGCGGCGCAGCGCACGGATGATCCGGCGCTTGCCCGGGGCATGGGCGATCATTTCCCGGGCTTTATCCATATGCCCGGTGCGCATCAGCAGATACAGGCAGAAAAGCAGCGGATAGTGGGGATGGCGCCGGTCACAGGCGGCTTTTTCCGCTTTGGACAGCCGCCGCCACAGGATAGGCAGCAGCCGGTAGATCACCGGCGCGCTCAGGATGCCGGAAAGGGTCATGACCGTCAGGTGAAGCGCCCGGTTCAAGGGTCCGGGCCGCAGCCTCTGGGGCTGGGCATATACCCGGCCGGCCAGCAGCTGATATACCATCATCCGTCCGGGATACAG
>SVGR01000031.1 GCA_015056265.1 Clostridiales bacterium | reverse complement strand
TGGCAGAGGACGCCGTGCAGGAAACCTTTTTGAAGGCATACCGATCCATGACTGCATTCCGTGGCGAATGCAGCGAGAAGACATGGCTGACGAGGATCGCTATCAACACCTGCAGGGATATGAAACGCTCCGCGTGGTTCCACCACATGGATCGTCGCGTGACCCCGGAGGACATGACGCCCATCCCTGTTCAGCCGGTGGAAGACTGCGGTGCCGAAGAACTGGCACAGGCCATTGTCAAGCTGCCTGCAAAATACAAAGAGGTTATCTTGCTGTACTACTATCAGGATATGACGATGAGAGAAATCGCCCAAGCGCTGGACATTGCTGTTTCCAGCGTACACGGCAGACTAAAACAAGCCTGCGCAAGGCTCCGCAAAGTGCTGGAAAAGGAGGGCGCTTATGGACGATAAGTTGGTTCGTGCCAAGGTACACACCGCTGTTCAGCAGCATTGCCATGCATCCGGCGTACAGCCCAATCCTTTCCTCGCCCAGCGCGTGCTTGCCGCAGCGCAGGAAAAAGGAGATAAAGCTGTGACAAAAAAGTTTTCCATTGGATTTATTTTGGTTATCATCCTGCTGCTGATCACATTAACCGCCGTTGCCGTGGAATTGCTCTCCGGCCGGCAGGTGGTAGAGCAGGTGGCAGTGCCCATTGCTCAGAAAAATGATCAGAAGAATTATTCTCATGAGGAATTAACCCAATTGCTCGCCGCTCTCAATGAAAACGGCATCACGCTGGATGAAGGCTCTATCCTGATGCAGGCTTTTCAGGCAGGCAAGGGATACTGGGAGCGGGATGTGATCCAGGCCATCTGCATCTCTGCTTTCGGCGGCCCCGAAAACGCCTGGTCCATTGAGCAAAAGCACTGGTACGGTGAAATGCTGCTGGCCATTGGGGCATGGAATCAAAATCTCTGGCTGCTGCCCGGAGAGGGAGATATGACCGTCGAAGAAGCACGGGCCCATGGCGTAAGGGCGCTGAAAAATGCTTTTCAAACAGATTTACCGCTGGATAGCAATGAATATTGGCTCATCCAGGAAGTATACGAATTGGTATGGGATGAAGAAACCGATGCATTTCCCGCAGAAAAGGCTCAATGGTGCTTTTGGTATACCAATCGAAGCACCGACCGGATGGAATACTCCGTCACCCTTTCCCGGGACGGGCAGATCATCGATATCTGGCGAAATTCTTCCGCACCGCAGGCAGAAAATCATTCATCTTCTACCATTGTCCCCCTTTACGAAAAGGAAGCAGTCGCTATTGAAATGTATGGCAGCGTGATGCACTATTGGCCGAACGAGGTAAAGATCAAGGTGTATGGCACGCCCTATACCATTCCCTCCCAGGCTGCTTATGCCCAAGCATTGGCCATTGCCGAAAAATCCATTGCCGATTCCTTTGGCCCGGAGGCACTGACGCAGCTGGGAGACTATAAAATCGGCCTTATGCATCAGGCAATCAAGGACGAGGAAAAGGGCGTTACCCAGCTGCACTGGGATTTCATGTTCACCACCGATACACAGTTCCTTTCCGATGGATACCGGGTGCAATTCCGGCAGACGATAAACGAGCAGTCCGGCGAAATACTCACCTATGAGCTGTGCGTAGAAACCGCCAACATCGGCAATGGATAAACATTCTTTCTGGTTACACAAAAAAGACCGGCGGCTCCAAAGCGGGGCCGCCGATCGTTTTAATATTGATTTTGATGTCCTCAGATTTTGCAGGTCCAGTTGTGGGCATCCTCAGCTTTGCCCCACTGGATGGCGGTGAGGGTGTCATACAGTTTCTGGGTAAGCGTTCCGATGCCGCCGTCGGCGATCTGGTATTTCACATCGTCCATCCTGAGTTCGCCAATGGGAGAAACCACCGCCGCCGTGCCGCAGCCCCAGGCTTCCTTGAGGGCGCCGGTCTTAACGGCGTCTGCCAGTTCATCCACGGAAAGCAGCCGCTCTTCCACCTTGATGCCCATTTCATGAAGCAGCTCAATGCAGCTTTTGCGGGTAATGCCGGGCAGCACGGAGCCGGTAAGGGCAGGGGTCACCACGGTGTCGTTGATGAGGAACATCACGTTCATGGCGCCCACTTCTTCAATATACTTGCGCTCCACACCGTCCAGCCACAGCACCTGGCTGTAGCCCTCGGCAGCGGCCCGGTCGCCGGCACGCATGGAAGCGGCATAGTTACCGCCGCACTTGGCATAGCCGGTACCGCCGCGAACGGCACGCACATCCCGGGTTTCAATCATGATTTTTACAGGATTCAGGCCTTCTTTATAGTAAGCGCCCACGGGAGAAGCAATGATGACGAATTTGGCGTTATGGATGGTGTGCACGCCAAGGGTTTCGTCATTGCCAAAGAGGAAGGGACGAAGATACAGGCTGGTGCCGGGGGCAGAGGGCACCCAATCCTTTTCCATATTCACGAAGGCCTTCAGCGCTTCCAGGGATTCCTCCACAGGAATCTGAGGCAAGGAAAGCCGCTCGGCAGAGCTGTTGAGCCGCTTCATATTTTCTTCCGGCCGGAACAGCTGCACTTCCCCGTCGGGACGACGATAGGCCTTCATGCCCTCGAAAATTTCCGCGCCGTAATGGAATACGGTAGAGGCAGGATGGAGGGTAAGCGGCCCGAAGGGCTCGATGCGGGCATTGTACCAGCCTTTGTCGGCAGCGTAATCCATCACAAACATATGATCGGTGAAAAATTTACCAAAGCCCAGACTGTTCTGATCGGGTTTTTCCTTGGGGGTGGCAGTGCGGATGATCTGAATATCCATAATCTTTATCTCCTTTCAAAACACACATTACGCAGTAACGATGCTGTTGGCTTTCTGCAGGTTCAGCTTTTCCACGGCTTCCTCCCGCATCTTATATTTGAGGATCTTTCCCGCCGCATTGGTGGGGAAAGCATCCACAAAGGATACATAGCGGGGGGTCTTGTGGCGGGCCATATGATCCCGTACAAAGGCCTTTAATTCTTCCTCGGTCATGGTTTGTCCTTCTTTCAGGATGACCACAGCCATAATTTCTTCGCCGTACTGCTCATCAGGCACGCCAATGACCTGCACATCCGATACCTTGGGATGGGTATAGATGAATTCTTCGATTTCCTTGGGATAGATATTTTCACCACCCCGGATAATCATGTCCTTAAGGCGTCCAGTGATGCGGTAATTGCCCTCCGGCGTCCGGCAGGCCAAGTCGCCCGTGTGCAGCCAGCCCTGCTTATCAATGGCGGACTGGGTAGCGCGCGGCATTTTATAATAGCCCTTCATGATATTGTAACCCCGGGCCACAAATTCACCCGTTTCGTTATCGGGCATTTCCTCACCGGTTTCGGGGTTCACAATCTTGCATTCGATTTCCGGCAGCGGCCTGCCCACCGTTCCCACCCGGACCTCCAGGGGATCATCGGTGGAGGACATGGTGCAGCCGGGGCTGGCCTCCGTCTGGCCGTACACGATGGTGATTTCGCTCATGTGCATCTTATTGACTACATCCTGCATCACGGAAATGGGGCAGGGAGAGCCCGCCATGATGCCGGTACGCATGTGGGAGAAATCGGTTTTTTCAAAATCCGGATGCTCAAGGAGCGCGATAAACATGGTAGGCACCCCATGGAACGCCGTGATTTTCTCCTGATGGATACAGGCAAGCGCCGGTTTTGGGGAGAAATAAGGCAGCGGATACAGGCTGGCCCCGTGGGTCATGGAGGCCGTCATGGCCAGCACCATACCGAAGCAATGGAACATGGGCACCTGGATCATCATCCGGTCGGCGGTGGAAAGATCCATCCGATCGCCGATGCATTTGCCGTTATTGACAATATTGTGATGAGTCAGCATAACCCCCTTGGGGAAGCCGGTGGTGCCGGAGGTATACTGCATGTTGCATACGTCGGTTGGCTGCACACTTTCCGCTCGTCTCAGCAGCGCTTCCTTGGGGGTGCGGCCGGATCGGGTCATGGCCTCCTCCCAGGTGAGGCAGCCCTTCATGGCAAAGCCCACGGTGATGATATTGCGCAGGAAGGGCAGCCGCTTCATATGCAGCGCCTCACCAGGCACAGCGGTATCCAGTTCAGGACACAGTTCCCTGATAATGCCGGAATAATCAGCGTCCCGCCATCCTTCCACCATGATCAGGGTGTGGGTATCGCTCTGGCGCAGCAGATACTCTGCTTCATGAATCTTATAAGCGGTATTCACCGTTACCAGCACCGCGCCGATTTTCGTCGTAGCCCAGAAAGCGATGTACCACTGGGGCACATTGGTGGCCCAAACCGCCACATGGGCGCCCTTGCGCACCCCCATGGCCATCAGGGCCCGGGCGCATTCATCCACGTCTTCCCTGAATTGCTCATACGTGCGGGTGTAATCCAAGGTGGTATAGCGGAAGGCATACTGATCGGGGAATTCCTCCACCATCTTATCCAGAAGCTTGGAGAAAGTATAATCAATCAGCGTTTCTTTTTTCCATACGTATTTACCATCGCCCCGCTTGTTGGTGAACAGCTTGTGCCGGGGACGGCGGGGATCCTTACCAATATTGCGGGCAACGGCGGCATAATGGGAGAAAACCACATCGGCGTCCCCCAATGCCCCCTCGCCAGGCTGCCAATCAAAGGAATAGAAGCCGTCAAAGCTGATGGAACGCAGGGCGGCAAAAACTTCGGAAAGGTTCATCTCCCCCTCGCCAAGCAGCTTCTTTTCCATGATTCCGTTATTTTTTATACCGTCGCACAGATGCACATGGCGGATATAGGCCCCAAGATCGGTGACAATCTCTTCAGGGGATTTGCCGGCGGATGCAGCGCAGGGAATATCCCATACCGCACCCAGAGAATCGGAAGCAAAAGAATCCAACAGCATCTTCAGCTTGCCCGTATCAGCATAGCGGCCGCAGCTGGGCACCAGCAGCGTCACCCCGGCCTTCTCGGCATCCGGCAGCACCTTTTCAATCCGTCGGGCTGCCTCATCCACATCATCCAATATCGGCAGCACCACAAAAGAACAGCGAAGATCATGGGCCAAGGCCACCAGAGAACGGATCATTTCCTTGTTCCAATCTTCTTCTGCGGCCAGTGCAGAGACAGACAAGGAGGCTTCATTCAAATTTCTCGCGGTATCGCTGAGCCGGGCAGGAGACAGGGACCCACCCATCTGAAGGTATTTGTGCAGGCTGGCAGCAGAAATCTCCAGCCCGTCATAATGCATTTCCAGGGCCATCTGCATGGCTTCATCCATGGAAAAGGGCCAAGCGCCTGTGGAAAAACTCAGTTTCATGCCATTTTCTCCTCATAGGCGATTTTATTCAGGGCATTGAGATAAGCGCGGATGGCAGCACCGATGATATCGGTGGAAATGCCCTTGCCCGCATAGATCCTGCCCCCGTGGCGCAGGCGGACCAGTGCCTCGCCCATTGCCTCCCGGTTCTGGGTAATGGAAGCAATCTGAAAATCGTCCAGTTCATAATGACGGCCGGCAATCTGTTCCATGGCCAGGAATGCGGCATCGATGGGACCGTCCCCGGCGCACAGACCGGAAAGCCTTTGCCCGGCTTTATCCAATACGATGTGGGCAGTGGCGGTGATTGCGTTGCCGGTATTGACCAAATAGCTGCTCAGCCGATAAGTAGGCGGCACCTGCTGGGCCACGGAAAGCACGATGGCCTCCAGTTCCGCCCGGTTCAGGGATCTGCCCTTAACCTCCCGCTCCATGGCCTCCTGCACATGGGCCATATCTTCTTCCGTCAGATCATATCCCAGGGCCTTCACTGCCTGGGCCAAGGCATCTCCGTCCGCCTGAGCGGGCAGCATATCCTTGCTGCCATCCGGGAAGGCATGGCCGTTAAAAGCGGTGGCTTTGCCAGGCACTGTGGTGAGCAGAGCGGCCAATTCTGTCGCCGTTCGGTTCACCCGGGTGCCGTCCAGGGTGCTTTCCAGGGAAAGATCCGCGCCCCTGTAACGAAGGATATGGGCAACGATGGCAGCGTCCAATCCCGTTTCATCCCCGCAGGCGGTCTTGATTTCGTCAGCCCCGGCCTGAAGCGCAGCCACGGCACAGGCGGCGGCCAATCCCAATTCATTGCCGCAGCGCACGCCAAGGGTCGCCTTATCACCTGCCAGTTCCTTTACTTCCTTCACCAGAGCAGCCATTTCTTCCGGCATGGACAGCCCGGCGGAATCACACAGGGTGATACGCTGTGCACCGGCATCCAGAGCGGCCTTCACCGCCTGCAGGGCAAATTCTTTTTCCGCCCGGGTCATATCCTCGCAGGCAAATTCCACATCAGGACAGAGGGCTTTCGCTTCCTTTACCCGGCTGGCGATCATTTCGATCATCTTGGGAGGCTTGAGATGGCATACATATTCCATCTGGGCGCTGGATACGGGAACGGATACGATCAAACGTGGATGATTGGCCCCTTTCACCGCTTCCCATGCCCGTTCCACGCTTTCCCGGGTAAAACCCGTCTGGCAGGCAAGGGTGCTGCGCTTCACAACACCGCACAAACTGCGCATCAGTAGCATATCCGCTTCATCCTGGGAAAGCCGGGGGATCTCCACGCCGTTCATGCCCAGATGATCCAGTTTCCGCGCCGCTTCCAGCTTCTGCCGGAAACCGGCCCGCCGGGCTGCGGGAGTATAAAAAGTCTGATCCGAGATGCCGATGCTGCGCATAGGTTATGTCCTCCTGCTATAAATCAAATTTCTCTTCTGGAACAATGAAAAGTCCCTAAAGCGAATCCGCCTTAGGGACGATAAAGCATTCTTTACCGCGGTACCACCCTGCTTGCCGCTGTGAAACGACCACTCCAGGCTCTCTGTGAAGCCCTGCGCCATGATAACGGGGCGTGCCGGAACGCCTTACTGCTGTTTCAGGCATTCAGCTCGGGAGCGAGACAGCGCATCCTTTCCATGATTGGCTTGCACCAACCGCCAACTCTCTGCCATGGGGACGGGAGCGCTTAACTCCGTCAAAGCAATTATGGGTATAATTTTAATCCATTCCGGGAATTTGTCAAGAGGGTTTTTCGGTTTTTTGGTTGTATGCACAATCTGGTTTTCTTCATTCCGTTTTTATCCTGTTTGGATTCTTTTCTCAGGGATTCTATCCAAGCGGCATACAGCGCCGCCAGCCCCAAACCCAGCAGCAATCCGCCTGCAATATCACTGATCCAATGCACACCGGCCCATACCCTGCCAAGAATCATGAAAGCAGTAAAAGCTGCCATCGCTGCAAGCAGACTTTTCTTCAGCAAACCCTTCCTCATCCTTTCTCCGCACTGCATCATCGCCGTTGCCATCACACCCACTGTCAGCAGCGTAGTGGAGGAAGGATAAGATGCTTCCAAATTCCCATCGATCAGCACCGGTCGATAATTGATGGGCATTTTTTCGAAAAGCAAATAGAAAACCAGCATCAGAAGATAGATACATCCCAGAATCAAAAGGCTTTTATCCACCTTCCAGATACTTCTTCGGCGAATCCATTGGGTAAGGCCCAGCGTCCCAAAGCCTGCGCATATACCCACCGGAAGAAGCCCCAGCCAATCCGTCAGCACATACAGGGATAGATTCACGCCCGTCAGTCCGTGAAACCATTGATTGATGGAGGAAAGCCCTACCGACGTATCTTGCGGGCCTATTTCCCCCACGTCCACCAGACAAACCCCCAGGGTCCACACCGCAAACCCGGTGAGCAGCCCTGCAGCCAGCATCCATTTTCTTATATTGCTTTTCATTCCTTTGCCGCTCCTTTGCTATTCATGGATTCATTCCAATAAAAGCATACGATCGGCTGAAAAAAATGCAAGCATCTTTCCGTCACATCCCCGATACGCTCCGTGTCATCGGGATTTAAACAGCATGGCCCCCTTCATCAGCAGCGCCGCAGCAGAAAATACCGTGGCGTAGGGCTGGCGGGTCAGGGCAAAAAGCAGTGCTAATGCAACGCCCCCGGCAAAGGAAAGCCAATTCTTGTGTCTGCTCCATAGGGAGCATTCCCGGGGGAGCAGAATGATCCGCAGCGCTCCCAGCATCCCCATCCCTGCAATTGCAGCCCAATACATTCCCCGAAGATACGGCTGAATATCCCGAAGCCAAAGCAGAGAAACTGCCCGAACAGCCTGGGCGTCCCGTTGGCCGAAAAGGGGCAGAATCAGCATCAAAAGCATTCCTGCATCCAAAATGCCCACCATCCTGTCCCTCCATTTAAGCTGCCTTTCCCGGCGTTTTCCATCGGCGTCCGAAAGCAGCGCATCCCCGGATAGCAACACATCCAACGATATCGAAAAGTATTTTGATAGGGCCTTCAGCGAATCGATATTGGGCGTGCCCCTTCCTGATTCCCATTTCGATACAGCTGTACGGGACACATACAGTTTTTCAGCCAGTTCTTCCTGGGTGATTCCCTTTTGCTTTCTGAGCAGCTGCAATTTTTCATTCAATTCCATGGCAAGCGCTCTCTTTTCTTTATGGTTTCATTCTATAAAAAAGGCATAGCAGATAAAGCTGCCATGCCTGCAATGCATTTTTCGTAAAATGCCTTATTCAACAGAAATCAGGTAATAGTAGAGGGGCTGTCCGCCGGAATGCACTTCCACATCGCAATCAGGATACATTTCCTCGATCTCCGCGGCCAAGGCATTGGCGTCTTCTTCCTTGGTATCGGCGCCGTAGTAGACGGTGATCAGCCCGTCGTCGTCAGTCACAATATCCTTCACCAGGGCCAGGGCCACATCCCGGGTATTATCGGATTTCATGGTCACAGCACCGTTATGCAGACCGATAATATCGCCTTCGCTGATGTGCATATTCTCAAATTCGCTGTCCCGGACGGCGTAGGTAATGGTGCCGGTACGCACCCGCTGGGCAGCCTCGTTCATGCGGCGGGCATTTTCTTCCACCGGCAGTTCGGGCTGGAACGCCACAGCGGCAGCAATGCCCATGGCCACATTCTTGGTGGGCAGCACCTGCACGTTCTTATCCTCACACAGTTCGGCTGCCTGCTGGGCGGCCAGGATGATATTTCCGTTGTTGGGGAAAACGAAAACCGTTTCCGCATTGACGGAATTGATGGCCTTGGCCAGATCCTCAATGGAGGGATTCATGGTCTGGCCGCCTTCCACCACGGCGTCCACCTGCAGATCACGCAGGATATGGGAGAAGCCCTCTCCCAGCGATACACTCACCATACCGTAGGGCTTGGGGGGCTCAGTCTTGGCCTTTTCTTCCTTCATGCGCAGGTTTTCCCGGCGTTGCTCCACCATGTTTTCGATTTTAAGGTTCACCAATTCGCCCAGTTCCAGGCCGTACTGCAGGGCCTTGCCGGGATCGTTGGTGTGCACGTGCACCTTGACCAGTTCCAAATCCCCTACCACCAGCACACAATCGCCGATGCGGTTGAGGCGGCGGCGGAATGCATCGACATCATTATCATTGACGCCGGCCTTGAGGTACTGGATCAAAAACTCGGTGCAGTAAGCAAAGGTGATCTCATCCATGGAATCGTGATCGTCCACAAATTCCATTTCAGGGGAGCTATCCATGGGATCGGGCAGCGCGTCAATGGTCTCGCCCCGCAGCACCGCCGCATACCCCTGATAGAGCAGCAGCAGCCCACGGCCGCCGGCGTCCACCACGCCCGCCTGCTTGAGCACAGGCAGCATATCGGTGGTGCGTTTGAGGATGCTTTCACCGGTGGTAAGAATCACATTGAAAAGCCCGTCAAAATCATCGGGGGCTGCCTGGGCCTGCTTCATGGCGTCTTCCGCAATGACACGGGCCACGGTAAGGATGGTGCCCTCCTTGGGCTTCATAACAGCCTTATAGGCGGTATCGGCACCGGATTTGAGCGCCCTGGCAAAATCCAGGGGTTTGATCTGCTCTACGCCCTCCAGCGCCCTGGCAAAGCCACGATACAGTTGGCTGGTGATAACGCCGGAATTGCCCCGGGCGCCCCGCAGCGCGCCCTTGGCCAGGGCTTCTGCAGCCTGATCAGCCCGGGCAAAATCCTTGGATTTGATTTCCCGGGTGGCGCTGCCCATGGTCAGGGACATATTGGTACCGGTATCCCCATCGGGCACGGGGAACACGTTCAGCGCGTCCACCGCTTCTCTGTTCTTTTCCAGCAATGCCGCTCCTGCCAGCACCATTTCCCGCAGCAGCAGCCCGTCAATCGCTTGTACCTGAATCAAAGGTTTTCCCTCCGTTCACAGTGGAAAATTATACGCGGATACCTTCCACCGAAATATTGACGGAGCGAACCTTTACCCCCGTCATGCTTTCCAGCTTATAGCGCACCACTTCCACAATGCGCTTGCAAACCTCAGCCACAGAAATGCCGTATTCCACCACGATGAACAGATCCACATCCAGCTGATCGTCCACCAGGCGCACCTGAACGCCCTTGCTCAGGTTTTCACGGCCAAGCCATTCCACCAGGCCATCCTTGGCCCGTTTGGAGGACATGGCCACAATGCCGTAGCATTCCAAGGCAGCAAAGCCAACCACCTTCAGCAGCACATCTTCGGAAATATAGATTGTGCCAATGTCATTTTTGATTTTGCATTCCATATTCGCTGAACCTCCTTCAGTCGGTCCTGGCCCTCAGGAAAGAATTCCATTCCTCGGGTCATTTTATAGTATAATGTATTTTGGCTCGAGATGCAAGCCTTAATTAGCCCGTAGAGGGAAAAGAAGGGAATTTTCCCATTTCATTTCGCATTTTTCCGCCTGGAAAAGC
This sequence comes from Clostridiales bacterium, assembly GCA_015056265.1. Lineage (GTDB taxonomy): Bacteria > Bacillota > Clostridia > Christensenellales > Aristaeellaceae > RUG563. The sequence goes on along the minus strand of SVGR01000031.1, from coordinate 10,280 downwards.
TATTTTCTTCCGAAAAAGGAGCATTCTTCTCCTCGTCCGGCTGCCCTGGCACTGCTTCAGCTCTACCATTGACACGCCTTTCTTTATCCATTATACCAACTTTTCTCATTTCTGTCAAAAAGGCAAATGAAAGCCGCATTCTGATCCATGCTTTTAACCGATTGAGTGAAAATCCATTTCTTTCCCCGTCTCACACAAAAAGACCGCAGCATCATCTGATGACGCTGCGGCCCTTGCTATCGGTTCATTTTGCTGATGTGAATTGAAAATGTATTGACCCAATGAAAAACTTTGCTCGACTCTTTGCCAATCTTCCGGCTCAATCGGCACGGATAAAATGCCCCTTGAAATTGTTTCAAATGTTCCGGTTTCTGCTGTAGCACGGTTCTTTCGGCATCTCTGTCCGCTGCTTTCTTTGGCATTCTTTACCGGAAGACGCTGTAGAAGAATAATGTATGTCAGTCCTTGCACAAATGTAAATAACTCTGTCTCCTTTTATCTCTCCGGATGGCAGTGCATCATGTGCTTTTGATCGTCCTGTTTCGCATCTGCCTGCCGCCCCCGGCGGCTTCTTGTCCAGCGTTTCCGGAGATCTGAGCATGATTGCTCACCGGGTGGAAAATATCCATGAAAACCAAGTGTTTTTCCGTTTATCCAGGCCGTTTCAGCAGCCCACCGGAATCAACCCCTTCATTTATACAACGGTCAGAAAAGGATGAAAAATGGTTCCTTGATGTATCTTCATGGGATCATCCCACCATAATTCTCATGCTTTTTTCCCATTGATCGGCTTGCCGCTGCCATGGGATGTTACGCGCCGCACCCTGCGTAGTAGAGATCAAAAAAATCCACCTGGGAATGCTTCCGTGGCGGTTCGGCCAAATCCATGTTGTTCACTGGAATCTCCTCCTCTCTCTTCCAGAGCGGGCGGGCGACAGGGCATGGAATATATCGTCTGGTTTTCTCTTCGCTTAGATAATAACACACTTCTGGCCATTTGTCAACCATTATTTCTATCTTTTTTCAAGTTTTTTTATTTTTTAATCGGCAGGAAATTTTCTTGTGCTTTGCCGCAATGGGGTGTATAATAAAAAATAGTTGTTCGTTTGATCCATCCAAGGAGGACATGATATGAAACTGAATTTGAACGCCCTCCGTTCCCGAGCGGAATGGGGAGCGGCGGGATACACCCTGCCGGCATTTGATATTGAATCCATCCGTGCCGCAACGGCGTCCCAGCCCCGCTGGCTGCATCTAGGGGCGGGGAATATTTTCCGTGCCTTTCCGGCCGCCGCCCTGCAGCGTTTGCTGGATCAGGGAGCGGCAGATACCGGGCTGATCACTGCCGAGTGCTTCGACGGGGAAATTATCGACCGTGCCTACTCGCCCTTTGATTGCCTTTCTCTGCTGTGCGTGCTCAAGGCCGATGGCGGGATAGAAAAGAAGGTCATTGCTTCGGTGACAGAAGCGCTGCGCTGTGACGGCCGCAATATGCGGGATGACCAACGGCTGACGGAAGTGCTGGCCGCCCCCTCCCTGCAGATGGTTTCCTTCACCATCACTGAAAAGGGCTATGCCGTCTGCGACGCCGCAGGCGCTCCTCTTCCTCATATCCGCAAGGATCTGGACGCTCCCCCGGAAAAAGCCACTTCCACCCTGGGCAAAGTGATATACGGTCTTTGGGAGCGCTTCCGTGCCGGTGCCGCCCCGCTTTCCCTGGTAAGCATGGATAACTGCAGCCATAACGGGGATAAACTGAAGACAGCGTTGCTGTACATAACGGCGATCTGGCATCAGAAAGGCTATGTGACCGATGATTTTCTCCGGTATCTTTCTGATGAAAGGCAGATCGCCTGTCCCATCAGCATGATCGATAAAATCACCCCCCGACCGGACGCCAAAGTGGCCGCCATGCTGCAGGCTGACGGTTTTGAAGACGCTGCCCCCATTATCACCGAAAAGGGTACGTATACCGCCGCCTTTGTCAATGCTGAGGAAACGGAATACCTGGTGGTGGAGGATCGTTTCCCTGCCGGCAGGCCCTCCCTGGAAAAAGCCGGGGTCTATTTCACCGATCGCGAGACGGTGGATAAGGCTGAAAAAATGAAGGTTTGCACCTGCCTCAATCCCCTGCACACCACCCTGGCCATCCTGGGCTGTCTGCTCGCTCACACCAGCATCAGCAAAGAAATGCAGGATGAGGATCTGAACCGGCTGGTACACCGCATTGCCTATCAGGAGGCCATGCCCGTGGTAACGGATCCCGGTATCCTTTCCCCCGCCCATTTTGCCGGGGAAGTGCTGGAGAAGCGCTTCCCAAATCCCTTCATGCCCGATACGCCCCAGCGCATTGCCACCGATACCTCCCAGAAACTGCCTATCCGCTTTGGTGAAACGCTGAAAGCCTATCAAAAAAGTGAGGAGCTGGATATCCGGGATCTGAAATGCATTCCCTTTGTGCTGGCTGCTTGGCTCAGATATTTGATGGCCATAGATGATCAAGGCAATGCCTTCATTCCCAGCCCCGATCCACTGCTTTCACAAATGCAAAGCGCCCTTTCCTTCCTGAAAATGAATGAACCGGTCACGGAGATTCAGCTTGCCTCCGTCCTCTCCCGGCAGGATATCTTCGGCCTGGATCTGCTTGCCGCAGGCCTTGGCCCCATCATCACCGGTTTTTTGAATCAGCTCCTTGCAGGAAAAGGCGCCGTGCGCAATGCACTCCGGCAGCTGCTGTCAACCCCATAAAATCATCGGCGGAGCAGGAAAAACACCGGCTCCGCCGCTTTTATTTGGCATTCGTCAGAAAAAATGTAAATCTTCCCGATAAAAAAGCGAAAAACCTGGAAAACTGCTTGCAGCAAACGCAAAAAAAAGTGTATACTATTAATGAAATAGAATTACTAACGCCTGGAAAGGATGGAGAACCAATGAAACGGGGATTGATTCTGGCCCTTATTGCAGCGCTGCTGCTCAGCCTGATGCCTGCCGCGCTGGGGGAAGAAATTTCCTATGTGGGCACAGTAACCGGCGGCAGTCTGCATATGCGTAAGGAGCCCACTCCTTCCGGCAAAGTGCTGGCCACCTATAAATCCGGCACGGAAGTGGATATCCTGGAAAACGACGGGATATGGTGCAAGGTGCAAAAAGGCAATAAAACCGGCTATATGATGGCCCAATACCTGACCATTACCGCCAATTATCCGCATCTGGGCTGGGGAAAAACCCCTGCCGACGGCGCCCTCATCAATGTGCATCAACGCCCCGACGGCGAAAGTCTCATTCTGTATAAGGGCATCAGCGGCGGCGCCTTTGAACTGGTCGCCCTGGAAAACCATTGGTACAAAGTACGCATCGGTAATCAGTTTGGCTATCTGCCTGTCGATCTGATCACGCCGTTTGAAGGAGAGTTTACTTTGGGCTATTCTCCCTCCGCCGCCTCTCCTATCAACGCCGCCGATCTGAAATCTGCCCTCCGGGAAATCGGCAATCCCCGCACGATGAGCCGCAGCGACGGCCTGTTTACCTATTCCTTTACCTGGCCCGATCTTGGGCTGGCCGCTGCCGATCAGGCCATGTCAAAATGGGTGCAGGATACCTTGGATCTGTTCGAAACGGATCATCAGGCCCACCATGCTCAGCAGGCCGCCCATTGCCAAATGGAATATCAGGCCCTGAAGGTGGACGATGCACATCAAAGCGTACTACTGCTGGCGGAATATACCGTAGATCGTCTTACCGTGCAGCGGATGTTTGCCCTGAACGTCAATGCCGAAACCGGGGAAATCCTGATCGGCAAGCAGCTGTTCACCGCCTTTGATCAGGTATTCCTGAGCCTTGAAAGTGCGCTTTCCGGTCTGATGGGCATCCCCTGCGATGGCTATACCGGCAAGGCGGACGCCTCCTGGCTGGAATACGCCATTCTCACCCGGGAAGGTCTTGCCTGCTATCTGCCCGCCGGGCTGTGCCTTCCCCCTGCTCTGGGCACCCAGCGGCTTTTGATCCCGTGGGATCAGATTGCTTCCTCCGTTTCCTTCCATTCCCCTCTGGTATCCAAATATATCCGCACCATCGATCCCACCAAGCCCATGATCGCTCTTACCTTTGACGACGGCCCTTCGGAGCATACGGAACGCATCCTGAACGTGCTGAAGGAATACGGCGGAAAGGCCACCTTCTGCGTCCAGGGCATGAATGTGGAAAAATATGCGGATGTGGTGCGCCGGGCCGTGGCGGAAGGCCACGAGATTGCCAGCCATACCTGGAACCACAAAAAGCTCACCGAAGTTTCCGCTTCCACCGTCCGCTCTCAGCTGCAGCGCACCAATGATATTGTCAAAGAGGTCACCGGCGGCTATGAGATCCGGGTGCTGCGCCCGCCCTACGGTTCCACCAATAAATCGGTGCGCAATATCTGCGCTGAAATGAATATGGTGATCGCCCACTGGAAAGTGGATACCCTGGATTGGGATACCCGCAGCACCAGCAAAACCTACCGTGCCATCATCAGAGGCGCGGAGAACGGGGTCATCGTGCTGTGCCACGATCTGTACAGTTCCACCGCCGCTGCCATTGAACAGGCCGTGCCGGAGCTGGTGGAAAAGGGATATCAGCTGGTCACCGTATCCGAATTGCTTTCCTTCCATAAGGACGGGGCCCAGCCCGGAACCGTTTATGCCTATCTGGATCCGGAAAATATCCGTACCGAATAACTGCGCTGACGATTAGCAGCCGCTTCTTAGGAGGCGGCTTTTTTGCATGTTTTTTCATGCGGCGGGCACAATATACGGGAGGTGATGGCATGTTTACGGTGTTCATCCGCACGGTCATTCTGTATCTGGTATCGGTGCTGGCCATGCGGCTGATGGGCAAGCGGCAGGTGGGGCAATTGCAGCCTTATGAATTTGTGCTGGCCCTGATGATTGCAGAATTGGCCGCCGCGCCCATGGAAAATGTAGGCACTCCCCTGCTCTACGGTATCATTCCCATCCTGGGGCTGCTTTTGCTCCACGGATTGGCCACCCTGCTCTCCGTCAAATCCATGGTGTTCCGGCGGCTGCTTTCCGGCGGGCCCAGCGTGATCATCCGGCGTGGCGTCATCCAGTACCGGGAAATGAAGCGGCTGTGCTATACCCTGTCCGATCTGATGGAGGAGCTTCGCGCCCAGGGGTATCTGAATATTGCGGATGTAGGCACAGCCGTGCTGGAAACCAACGGCCGCCTCAGCGTATTTCCCCATGCAGGAAAGCGGCCGCTCACCCCGGAGGATATGGATATGCACCCCACTTATGAGGGCATTCCCCTGGCGCTGGTAACGGAAGGAAAGCTGCAGCCCCAGCACCTGAAAAAATGCGGCCTCACCCAAGAGCGTCTCCATGCCCTGCTTCATCCCCTGGGCTGCAGCCGCTTTCAGCAGCTGATGCTGGTCAGCCTGGATACGCAAGGCATGATGTTCATTCAGGAAATGAACGGCGTGCAGCACAAAATCCGTGCGCTCTCGCCTCAGGAGGTGAATTGGTGATATGCGGGCATTGACATGGACGGTTATTTGCTGCGGGGCGCTGCTGCTTTTATTGGGGCTGGGGCTTGGGATCTTCAGCCGGCATATCATCGGCCCCCATCAGATCAGCCTTGCCGCCATGACTGCGGCAGTAGAACGGGAACAATGGGCCCAAGCAGTCCGGGACGCACAGGCAGCAGAGCAAAAGTGGCAAAAACAGGCGATGCTTCTTTCACTGTGGGCCCAGCATGAGGATGTGAATGACGTTGCCGCCGGTTGGGCACAATTGAAAATCGCCCTGCAGGAGCAAAACCGTTATGAAGCGCTGCTCATTCTTCGCCATCTTTCCGATGCCCTGACCATGATCTGCGATCGGGACGCTTTTGCATTGAAAAATATTCTGTAGCGTGTTATAATAGTCTGGATATCACGCTTACAGGAGATGCTTGACCATGACGACGGAGAAGCAGAAGATTTGGAATGTTCCCAATGTGCTCACCATGATCCGGGCCCTTTTGATCCCGGTTTACTGGGTGCTGTTCATGAATGGCCACCGCTATATCGCCCTGGCCGTATTTATCGTGGCCAGCATTACCGACCTTCTGGACGGCTATATCGCCCGCAAATACCATCTGATCACCGACTTTGGCAAACTGATGGATCCCTTGGCGGATAAACTGATGGTGCTCAGCGTGATGCTCAGCCTGGCCATCAAGCAGTTTGTGCCCTGGGCGCCCCTGATCATCCTGCTGGCCAAGGAAGGGCTGATGGTGCTGGGCGGCGCGCTGATGCTGAAGAAGGGCATTGTGGTCTATGCCGAAAAGATCGGCAAGTATGCCCAGCTGACGGTGGTTACGTCCCTGCTGCTCAGCTTCTTTGCCCAGGATTGGTTCCATACCTTCCCCCTGCATCTGATTGTGCTGTGGTGCGCCGTGGCCATGACCCTGTGCGCCCTGGTTTTCTATGGCAAAAGCGCCTTTAAAAAGTGGAAGGCTGCCGATCAGAAGTAAGGCGAGGGCTTCCTCTGTCCCGGTGCCAGAGGCTTCCTCCCCTCCCTGTTCTGCCTTGCAAACACAAAATCGCATAAAGCATTCGCTTTTCCGCACAAAACCCAAGAAATAACGATCGTTGTTCTCCGCGGGCAAAGCGAAAACAAAAAACGCCAAAAGAGAAAGTGCGCCTTCTCTTCCGGCGTTTTTTTATCCGGATGGCAGGCGGCCGCCCTGCCCACCGGAGACCATTGCCCCTGCCAACGCACAAAATTCTTCATTTCCTTCCTTTGCACGCACCCGCCTGCCCAATCATAAGATAATATCGGATCCCGCATTCAAGCGGGACCGAATAAAAAGGGGGAAGCAAGATGAATTATCCTTCCTGCAATGCAACGGGCTGCGGTAACCGCGGCACCCAGCGGGGCGGCTTTTGCCTGGATTATGCCATCGGCTTTCTGGCGCTGCTGCTGGCACTGGCTGTAGGGTTGATTCTGGGTTCTGTTTTTACCGCTACGATCCAGCCCGCCCTTGCCGCCTTCATTGCCTTTGCGGCGGCCATTGCGGCCATCCTGATTTCGCTGCTGATCTATCGTTCCCGACGGTGCTGACAAAGCCCATCCGGTGTGGCAACACACCGGGTACATCCTATAAATACGTCTTTCGCCCTTGACATCTTGATTCCGGCTTTCTATAATGGATGCTCGGGAGGGACAAGCCCATGAAGAATACACCAAAGAAATCCATTTTCGGCTGGATCTTTTTATGCTGCTGGATGACCTATATGACCGCCTATTTGTGCCGGGTGAATTTTTCCTCGGCCATGCCCGCCATCACCGGGGAACGGGGATATGACGAAGGGATGCTGGGAATCATCGGTGCCGTCTATTACGGCGCCTATGCCTGCGGCCAACTGGTCAGCGGCTATTTCAGCGACCGCATCCGGGCCCACCGTTTCATCCTTACCGCCCTTGCCGGCACCATGCTGTGCAATATCGGCATGGCATTCTTTTCTGCTTTCCCGCTGATGCTGATTCTCTGGGGATTGAACGGCTGCTTCCAATCCATGTTCTGGTGCACCATTATCCGGGTATTGGCCCAGAACATTCCCGCCTCTCGCAGGGCGGCCATTTCCTCCGCCATTTCCATGGGCATGCCCATTGCCTATATCATCAGCTGGGGCGTGCTGGGACGGCTGCTGGACGGGGCGGCAGTAAAATGGTATTTCCTCATTCCTTCGTTCGTATGCATCCCGCTGATGGCTGGATGGCTGCTGCTTTCGGGAAAAATGAACCGAGAGGTGTCTTCCGAAAAGAAAAATGGGCAAGGCATCCGCCATCTTGCCGGGTTCGTACGCAAAGAGCACCTATTACCCATGATGCTGGTCTGTTTATTACACGGGCTGGTGAAGGAAGGGGCTGCCTATTGGATGCCGCTGCTGCTGTCCGGGATGGAAGGGCAGTTGGCGATTTCCCCGTATTTGGCGGTGTGCATCATGCCCGCCGTCAATTTTCTGGGAGTCATCGTATCCAGGGTGATGCTGGAAAAGCAGGGCAAGCGGCCCTTGCTTATCCTGATTGTACTGCTGGTGTCCGTCTCGTTCCTGTGCATCGGGCTGCTGCTCAACAGCAACGGGCTGTTCATGGTAGGATTGACGGCGCTGATTTCCGGTTGCTGCTATGCCAGCAATAATCTGCTGATGGGCTTTATTCCCATGCAGTATACCGGCCAAAATATGGTGGCCAGCGTGATCGGCTTGTTCGATTTTTCGGCTTATGTGGGGGCAGCCATCAGCACCTATGTACTGGGCAAGCTGCTCAGCAGTGCAGGCTTTGCGCCCCTGCCGGGTATCTGGCTGGCGGCGTCCCTGATTCCCATCGTTCTTCTTGCCCTGATGATGAAAAAACAAAAGGCCGCTGAATAAAATAAAAACTGCGCATCATTTTGACACACGATGCGCAGTTTTTCTATGTATTTTACAGCAGGATTTCTATATGCTTTTGTTCGCAGGCGAGCACCAGGCCCCGCTCATCCGCCGCAGCAGATGCGCCGATCAGGGATTTTACCTGATGCATGTTCACCAGTTGAATACGCAGGCCCCTGGCCTCTCCCACCACATCCACCAGAATTTCGTTTTCCTTCTTTTTCGCATGGACGGAAAACGTCTTTTCCCCCCGGGCATTGCAGACGGTGCAATCCGCTTCCCCCGTCAGGGCATACAATTGTAGAATGACGTTTTCCTCCAGGGCATAATCTGCCCGGCTGTCACATTGTCCAATAGGCAAAAGGGTGTTTTCCCTGACGAACAGCGGCAGAGAAAAGAAATCATATTCTTCCCGCCGCCAGCCGGTCTTTTCCGCTTCTTTCCCGGTGAGCAGATGGGTCCACCTGCCCTCCGGCAGGTAGTATTCGCCCAGGTTATCCTCCCGCATCACCGGCGCCACCAGTAAACTGTCCCCCAGCATATACTGCCGGTCGCAGTCCTCCGCCCCCAGATCCCCGGGGAAGGCAAGGGGCATGGCCCGCATCATGGGCACGCCCTCCTCATGGGCAATGCAGGCAGCATTATACAGATAAGGCATCAGGCGCATCTTCAGCTTGGAAAAGGCCCGGCATACCGCCACCGCCTCATCACCAAAGAGCCAGGGCACCCGATAGGAATCGGATCCGTGGAGCCGGGAATGGGAGGACAGCAGCCCGAAAGCCAGCCAGCGCTTGTAGACGTGATCAGGGGCAGTGCCCTCAAAACCGCCCATATCGTGGCTCCAGAAGCCAAAACCGGAAAGGCATAGGCTCAACCCGCCCCGCAGGGATTCCGCCATGGAGGGATAGGTGGAATTGCAATCACCGCCCCAATGAACGGGATACATTTGGCCGCCCACAGTGGCAGACCGGGCAAAGAGGCAAGCCTCATCCATTCCTCGTTCCTCCTGAATGGCTTCAAATACCACTCGATTGTAAAGCAGCGTATAGTAATTGTGCATGCGCACAGGATCACTGCCATCAAAGTATTTCACATCGGTGGGAATGCGCTCGCCAAAGTCGGTCTTGAAGCAATCCACTCCCTGGCGCATGAGGCGCTTGAGCTGATCCTTATACCATTTGACGGCCTCCGGATTGGTGAAATCGATAACGCCCAGGCCCGCCTGCCACCGATCCCACTGCCACACATCGCCATTGGGCCGATTGAGTAAATAGCCCTTTTGCATGGCCTCATCAAATACGGGGCTCTTTTGCCCCAAGTAAGGATTGATCCAGACGCAGATTTTCAGGCCCTTTTTATGGAGGCGGGAAAGCAATCCCTCCACATCCGGGAACATATCCTGATCCCAAACGAAAGAACACCATTCATTTTCCTTCATCCAGAAGCAATCAAAATGGAAGACGGACAAGGGAATATCCCTCTCCTTCATGCCGTCCACAAACTGCATCACCGTCTTTTCATCATAGCTGGTGGTGAAGGAGGAGGAAAGCCACAGCCCGAAGGTCCATGCCGGGGGCAGGGCGGGGCGGCCGGCCAGGGCGGTATAATTTTTCAGCACGTTTTGCATATTCCCGCCGCCAATCACCATGAAATCCAGCTTTTCTCCGGGAGCGCTGAATTGCACCCGGGTAACGGCTTCCGTACAAATTTCAAAGGATACGAGACCGGGATCATTGACCAATACGCCGTAGCCCCGGTTTGTCAGATAGAAGGGCACATTCTTATACGCAATTTCGGAGGATGTGCCCCCATCCTCATTCCAGATATCGATTACCTGGCCATTTTTCACAAAGGCAGTGAAATGCTC
>SVGR01000030.1 GCA_015056265.1 Clostridiales bacterium | reverse complement strand
GTGGCCGCTGCTCAGGCCCTGAAAAAGGGCAGGGAAAACGGATATGAGGATGTGGAAAGCATGCGCCGCAGCTATGACCGCCGCCGCCGGGTGATGGTAGACGCCTTGCGGAAAATGGGACTTTCCTGCTTTGAACCCCGTGGGGCTTTCTATTGCTTCCCCTCCATCCGGCACACCGGCCTCACCAGCGAAGAATTCTGCACCCGGCTGCTGAAGGAGGAAAAGGTGGTGTGTGTTCCCGGCGACGCTTTCGGAAAGAGCGGTCAGGGCCACATCCGCTGCTGCTATGCCACCGATCTGCAAAGGATGCTGGACGCCTTTGCCCGGATGGAACGATTCCTGCAATCCCTGTAATCCCCCATTTCCAAGGAGGAAACCATGCGTAAAATCTGGTCTGTACTGTTGATCCTGGCCATGCTCACCGCCCTGTGCTTTACTGCCGTTCAGGCAGAGGAGGAAGAAGAAGATATTTCCCTGTGGGATTATCTTTACACCCCCTCCCCTGCCCCCGATCCCAATGCTACCCCCTCCCCCGCCCCTACGCCGGTGCCCACTCCCACCCCTCAATTGGAAGCGGACGGCAGCATGTTCGTCACCATCACCGCTGTGGGGGATGTGACCATTGGCCGCAACGTGCAGCACAGCGGCACATCCATTTTTGAAAAAGAGCTGAAAAAACAGGATAATGATATCAATTTCATTTTCCGCAACGTGAAGGAAATCTTCGAAGAAGATGATCTGACCATCGCCAATTTTGAAGGCGTACTGGCAGATGATTACAAGATTCCTTCCAGCAAGCGGGAAAACAGCTATCTGTTCCTGGGCGATCCCTCCTATGCCAAGGCCCTGTCCGGAAACAGCGTGGAAGCCGTCACCATGGAGAATAACCATGTGGGCGATTTCGGCGATCAGGGCATTGCCGATACCATCGCCGCCATGGAGGCCGAAGGCATCGTATGGAGCAATAAAGGCAATCTGGGCGTATACGAAACCAAGGGACTGAAGATCGGCATGCTGGCCTATCAGACCCTCAATCAGCCCATCTCTTCGGAGGAACTGAAATATGTGGTGGCGGATGATATCGCCGACGCCCGGAAAATCTGCGATCTGGTGATCGTATCCTTCCACTGGGGAAACGAACTGGATTATGCACCCCGGAGCAACCAATTGATGCTGGGCCGGGCGGCCATTGATTCCGGCGCCGATCTGGTGCTGGGCCATCACAGCCATCGCATCAACCCCATCGAGGAATACAAGGGCAAATATATTGTCTATTCCCTGGCCAATTGCTCCTTCGCAGGCAATAATAAGCCCAGCGATATGTTCACTTTCATTTTCCAGTGCCGCTTCCAAATGAAAAACGGCCAAGTGATGGGCAATTCCTTCCGGATCATTCCCTGCCGCATCTCCTCCCGGAAGGACTATAACGATTTCGCCATCACTCCCCTCACCGAACAAGCCAATATCAGCACCGTCCTTTCCACCCTGGAAAAGAACGGCCGCAATCTGAATTACGCCGTATCGGATTATCCCCTGGAATGGGAATAATCCCCCAACAAAAGACAATCTCATCGCAAAGGATGATGTTTCGGTGCACGCCAAGATTATGCTGCTGCCCGGCGGCGCCCACGGGGATGCGCTGTGCAGTATGGCGGAAGATATCCTCATCGACGTATCTGCCGCTTTCCGGCACAGCTTTTCCCTGATGCGGGGCAAGATCGGCCAAAAATCCCTGGACGCCCAGGGAGAAATCCTGACCGATGACACGGTTGCGGCCTGCGAACAGTGCCAGGCCGTATTGGTGCTGGATGAGAAGGAAACGGGGGCAAAAGCGCTATATGACGCTCTGAATCTTCCCCTGCGCATCCGCTCCTTCTGCGTGCCGGAGGCCCTCTGCGGCCGCAGGGAAGCGCCCCTTTCCCTGTGGGTGGCCCAGACCCTGTCCGTAGACGCACAAACCCTGCGCAGCGCCATGGCCTCTGCCTTCCGCTTTGCCCGGGAGATGGACATAAGAATCACCCACGTGGCCCCCACCGGCCCCTCCCTTTCCGAATGGAAGGGCATGATTCAAGTGCAGCAAACCGCCTTCCCCACCGTGGCCGCAGATTCTCTCTCTGCACCAGAGGCGATAACCGCTCTGATCTCCGCCCCCCACGGGCTGGGCATGGTGCTGTGCCCGCCTTATGCCGGGGGCATCCTCTCCGCCGCCGCCACCGCCCTGTGCACCCGCCCGGCCCTGATGTACGATTTTTCTTTTGACGAGGGTATCGGGGTATACGCTCCCCATATCCCTGCCGGGCTTTCCCCGGAGGATGAACCCAATCCCATCGCCTGTGCCCTGGCGGTCGCCACTCTGCTCCGTTTTTCCCTGGGGCTGACCCGGGAAGCTGCCTGTGTGGAGGCGGCGGTGAACAATGTGCTCTCCGCCGGCTGGCGTACCCCTGATGCCGCCCGGCCCGGTGATCCCCGGGTGGGCGCCCAGGCCATTGTACAGCTGATCTGCGAACAGATTTCCGTGGCCGGGGAACTGATGGGAAAGGCAGGCATTTCCTGATGAATTGGTTGAAACCTGATTATCAAAACTGCAGCATCAATCTGATTGCATCCATCGCCCGGCATCTGGGGGTATCCCTTCCCCATGCCGGGCTGCCTTATTTGGATGCAATGCTGATGAAAAATCAATACCGCAATATCATCGTGATGCTCTTTGACGGGCTGGGCACGGATCTGATGGAAAGGGCGCTTCCGGAAGACAGCTTCCTGCGGCGGCATACCAGGCATGCCCTCTCCGCTGTCTTTCCCTCCACCACCACCAACGCCACCTCCTCCATCGAATGCGGCGCCGCCCCCCGGGAACACGGCTGGCTGGGCTGGACGCTGTTCTTTCCTCAATTGCAGATGCCGGTAGATCTATTCACCAACCGCTCTCAGGGCAAAATCGCTGCCGATTATCATGTAGCCGACCGCTTTCTTCCCCGGCAGATGATCTTCCCCCGTATCACCCGGACCGGCGAGGCCATCGCCACCTGCCTCTCCCGCTTTGGCGATACCCGCATCGGTCATCTGAACGGCATCTTCGATACGGCCCTTTTTCAGGCCCGGGATGAAAACCGGCGGTATATCTATACCTATTGGGATGAGCCCGATCACCTGATGCACGATATCGGCTGTCATCATCCCAAGGTGTACGAGAATGTGCGGGATATCAATGCACGGGTGGAACGATTCTATCGGGATCTTCCGGAAGATTCGCTGCTGATGCTCACCGCCGATCACGGCTTGATCGATGGAAAGCATCTGTATCTTGCTGATCATCCCGATGTTTTCGGCATGCTGCTCCATCCCCCCACGGTGGAAAGCAGGGCGGCATCCCTTCATGTAAGGCCGGAATATAAGGCCATCTTCCCCTCTGCCTTCCACGCGGCTTTCGGGGATCATTTCCTGCTGCTGGATGGGCATTCCTTTATTCAGGAATACCTGGGGAGCGGGGAGATTCATCCTTCCGTCCATGATTCTGTTGGCGATTACATGGCCCTCTCCCTGGATGAATATTGCCTGGATGTGTATCCTGATCCCCATCCCCTGATCGGGGTGCACGGAGGATTGACCCGGCAGGAAATGCTGGTGCCCCTGATGATCGCAGAAAAATAATGAGGTGGCAGTATGAATAGCGCATTGCTCACCATCGACGATGTTCCTTCCTCAAACACACCCCGCCTGGTGGATTACCTGAGGGAAAAGGGCATTCAGCCCATTCTGTTTGCCGTGGGTGAAAATATTGAAAAGTATTACCGGGAAGCGCTCTATGCCGTACAGCAGGGCTGTATTCTGGGCAATCACAGCTATTCCCATCCTCATTTTTCCGCCCTTGACATGGCTGAATGCACCGCGGAAATTTATCATTGCGAATGCCTTCTGGATCAATTGTACCGGGAGGCCGGAATACGGCGGCCCTGCCGCCCTTCCGTTTTCCCTATGGCGATAAGGGCGGCAGAAACAAGGATTTGATCCAGCGCTATCTGGCCGATCATCATTTCGATAAAGTGGACGATCGGCACATTCCCTATTCCTGGTGGAAAAAATACGGCATGGACCGGGATATTGATACCTTCTGGACCTTCGATTTTGAGGAATACCGCCTGGCTCAGGATCCTGACTTCACCATGCAGCAGGTATGGAATAAGATGAACGATCCAACCCCATCCTACGGCGCCGCATTGTTTTCCGAAAACCACCGGCATATCCTGCTGATGCACGATTTTGACGAAACAGAAGCGGTAATGCCCGGCTACTACCGGGTTTTTCTTGATTATTTGCTGGATAGAGGCATGATCTTCGATAAGCCGACGTTTCAGTGAAAATCCATTTTGTCCGCTCATTCCCGCATAATCGTATCTTTGCGGCACATCCTGCTCTTTTTTTCAAAATTGCTTGACTTCAACGTGGCGTAAAAGAATACAATCTCCCTGAAAGAGCCGGAAAAGCCCTCTATTCCGTGCATCAGGAGGACGCATTCATGAGAATTAAGCAAGTTTGTGATTTAACTGGATTCACCGACCGGGCAATCCGATATTACATCGAGGAAGAATTGATTGCGCCCCAGTATACCGAAAACTATCTTGGCCGCAAGAATTTCAATTTTTCTCAGGCGGACGTGCAATGCCTGCATGATATCGGCGTCCTGCGGAAATTCGGTTTTTCCATCGAAGAAATCAAGTGCATCCAAAAAAAGCCGGCCTCCGTTCAGGATATCATCTCCGCCCTGATCCAGGAAAAACGGAATACCATAGACGCCCAGAAAGAAGCATTGGACGCCCTGCAGATTTTGCCCTGTGATGATATGCCGCTGCATGAATTGGCCATGCAGCTTACCATAGCGCTGCAAAAGGCCGAAATTCCCAGCCATAATCAAACAGAAAAGGACGCGGAAGCAAAATGCCCTCAAGAAAATCCCATGCGTTTTTCCCTCTGGCGCTGCTCTCTTTTTGTTCTGCTGGCGGTGCTGCCCGTCATTTACCTGATCCAGCAAATGGCATGGCATGCCACCCATGAGCGCTATGCGACAATCAGCGGATGGGGCTGGCCGGCGCTGATCCTGACGCTGCTGCCCTTCGGCGCAATGGCTTGGCTTGGAACGAGAATCCTGTGCAAACGCCCAAAGCCCGACAGAAAGTTGATCGCCTGGCTGATTAGCTGCTGTCTTTTTTGGCAGCCGCTCAGCATCATCTGTGCTTCCCATATTTTTGGCATATCCGAAACAACGGATATGGCCCACTATATGCAATTGGATGTGGGCTGCAACCTGCACAGATATCCACCCTTTGAACTATTCCCCCAAATTCCCGGTTACAGCGACCGGAAATACCATTACCGGCATGATGCAAATATGGGGATGTATGACGTATATGCCGAATGGACGCTGGAAACGGAGGAGCTGATGGCGGAAATTGACCGGGCAGAAGCGCTTTTCGCCTCTGGAAAATACGGATTTCATTTTGACAGCGGGGTTCAACGGGTGGAAACGGAGCATTTTTCCTGCCTGTTCAGCGTCGATCCCATGCGGCAAACCCCCGGCGGAGAGCCCAGTTCCCCCTTCCATCATACGACGAAATCCCACTACAGCTACGTCATTTTTGCCTGGAACGAGGAAACCGGCCGGGTGCGCTACTGCGTCGGCGATTATTTTCTGGGCAAACACCCTGTTTCTCCCTACTATCTGTCCCTGGACTGGTGATCTTCTTGCGAAATACAAATCCCCCTCCGTACAGTATTTATCACGCGGAGGGGGATTGATATTTTAGCCCTTTTGCAGCCAAAACAGAGAATTATTCCATTGCACTTCTATGTTTTTCCGTATGGCGCAGGGCTACCCGGGCGCACAACACCGTCATGTCATCCGGCGGCAGCCCTTCATGCCGAGAAAGCGCCGCCTCCAGCAGAGCGTCGGCGATATGCTGCGGGGTATCGTCCCCTTCCTTGCGCAAAAGCGACAGCATGTCCTCTTCCTTTTCAAAGGCGTCCGCCACCCCATCACTCATCATCAGCAGGGTATCCCCTTCCGCCAGGGTAAAGCAATGCTCCATGGGGATTACATGCTCAATAATCCCCAGGGGCAGCGCTTCTCCCTCAATCATTTCCATCTTCTGTCCCATAAGCAGCACCGAGGCGCAGGCACCCAGCTTATTCATGGCCGCTTCCCCCGTCCACAGATCGATCAGGCACAGATCCACCGTGGCGAATTGCTCCCCACCGGTGGCGGAAAGCATAGCGCCGTTCACCGCCATCATGGCCTGGCTGCGGGTATAGCCCGCTTCCATGCACAGGGATAAAAGCTCCAACGTTTTTTTGCTTTCCTCCCGGGCCCCCGCGCCGTGGCCCATACCGTCGCTGAGGGCCAGAAGCATTTTCCCGCCGGAAAGCGTACGGCTCAGCACTGCATCCCCATTATCCAGTGGCTGCAGGGCACGGCTTCTCCTCTCCCTGGGCGCAGCGCAGATCGTTGCCATGCCAGTATAAAGAATCAGAGGGGGCTCCTCCTCCAGCAGGATTCTTCCGTTCCCCTGCTCAGTAATCTGCAATTGGGCCTGCAGCCGGATGCTCAATTGCCGCACCAATTGATCCCCCGCCGACGGACGAAGGGACAGGGGCTCATATTTCAGGCACACCGTCATCCGCCCGTCCACGCGCTTCACAAAGGCGGTCTGGCCGGGAAAATGCATAGCCTGCAGCCCTTCCTCCGCCTGGGCAATCCAATACTCCTCTTCCCCATCCTGCTGCATGCCTTCCAGGCTGATGGTCTGGGCCGCCTGGGACAGGGCAGCCAAATGAGTCTGCAGCATATCCCGTTCATATTCGGCACACAAAGCACGCTGATTCTTCCTGAGTTTCTCCTCATCCATCTTTTCCAGCAGCGGCGGTATTTGGGATATCCGGGGACAGACGGTAAAATGTCGGTTGATCACATCCAGCACATCCTCCTCCCCGTTCCGTTCTACCAGGGCCATCATGGCCGCCTTGGTCTGATCGTATTCCTCATGCCAGCAGATGGGCAGCCGCTGACAATCTTTACACAAACTTTCAGTGATGGCCTCCCCTGCCGCCTCCGCCTGCACCGGCTGGATTCTGGGGGCGGGCAGTGCGTCGGCCATGGCGTCAATGGCCCGCACCCACCGCTGCATTTTTATGCGGGTGTAGGCATTCTCCCTGGGGCGTGCCCAACGGATCTTACGCAAAGTAATATCCATTTTCCGGATCCAGCCCTGGGGCAGCAAGAGAAAAATCCCCCCGGCAATACCACTGGCCAGCAGCATCATGGGCCGAAGCGTCAGAGAGGAAAGATAGGTACTGGTGGCCGCCGCCAGCAAAAAACCCAGCAGAGAGCACATGCGGCTTTTCCCTTGAAACAGCCCGCCAATCAGCGCCCCGAACGTAAGATTGACCATCATCAGCGCGCTCTGTCCGCCCAGTAGCAATGCCAGGCCGCAGCCCATTCCAGCACAAATGCCTACTGCGCCCCCCGCCATCCAGCACAGCAATTGCACCATCAAATTCGCGGCCAGATATCCCGCATTCATTTCAAATATCCAAAGCCGTCCCGCCCCCGCAATCAATAGCAGCACCGGCAGCAGCAAACAGAGCAGATCATCCTCCGAAAGCGCCTCCTTTTTTCCTGCCCATACCCGGGCTCCCCGGCACAGGGCAGGCATAGACGCCATACCAAGCAAAATCCCTGCACCATAGCGGATGATCGTCTGCCATTCCTCTGCCACCATCATCCCCGGCAGCGCCCGAAGTAAAAGCAAGCAAAGGGTGCATGCCGGGATCTGCCATTTTCCCCGGATTCTCAGCCCCATCACCGGCCAGCACAGCACACATGCCGCGTATTGCCAAATATCCAGCTCCATCCCCCAGATAAGGCGGAAAACCACGGCTGCCCCCAGTCCCCATCCAGCGCCCAACGGCTTTACCTTCCCCTGGATCAGCGCCCCCAAGCAGCATATCGCATAAGGCGAGGGAACGGAAAAGCATTCCGCCAGGCTCAGCAAAAAGAATGCCCCTGCCAAAGGCAGCCGCCTGACCGTTTCCTTCCATGCCTTCATCGCCCATGGTTTTCCATTGTGGATCCTTTGTCCCACCGACCGTCGAATGGCCGGTGTGGACGAATGCACTGTATACATTTTTCTTCCTCCCTCCTGCTGTCCCTATTCATTATAGAGGCACAGCCGGATTTGACCGTCGAAGGAAAATGCAGCAATTGTCGAATAAGGATATTTGTGAATTTTTCGGGGGGCTTATGTAAACAAAGGCGGGGAACGGTTGAAATGAGGCGGGGCCTGTGATACAATATGAAATGGATTATTGTGTTAGTCCTATCCCTTTGATCATCGCCGAGAGGAGGCCCCCCGCCTTGCGCAAGCTGATTTTTACGCTGGTTTTCTTTGCCCTGCTGACTGCCATTCCAGCCCTGGGCGAAACCTATATTCTGTCGGATATCCATGCCTATGTGGAACTGCCCGATGACACCTACGAACTGGTGCTGACCCCAGATAATCTCAAGCATCACACCGCTTATCTAAACGCCCAGAACATGGATTATGACGCCACTTATAACGCCTTTCTGTCCGAAGGCATTCTTTTGCAGGCCACGGATACGGACAATAACCGCACGCTGGTGATCACGGCCAAAAAAGACGTGGACGCACAGATGTATTTTGACCTGAACAATCAGGACGACGATATGCGCCGCGAATTCCGCCTGGCCCATTCCAACGGAATCGGATATAATGTGCTGGGCTATTCCTATTCCAGCGCCGCCTGGAAAAATTACGGGGGCACCACCCTGCGTTTCCTGCAGACCAAATACTCCCTGCATCAGGAAGGGCAGCAGGTGTGCACCGGTTATCAGCGCCGCACCATCCGCAACGGCTATACCATCACGCTGGATATGCAGGTAACGGGCCGCAATGCCAAGGATACCGATAATACCGCCCTGGAAAAGATCATGAAAGGCTTTGGCTTCAGCCAGATCCTGGAGATGCCTGACCTGCCTATTAAGCTGGCCCTTTCCTCTCCGCCCCCCACCGAAACCAATTCCGATACCTTTACGATAACAGGCTCCACCGAAAAGAACGCGGTCGTTACCGCCACCCTCTTTTCCCTCACCAGCTCCGCCAGCAAATCCTTCAACGTCAGCGCCGGGTCTTCCGGTGATTTCAAGCTAAAGATTACGCTGCCCTCCCAGGGCGTCTATTCCCTCACCCTCACCGCTCAAACCCCCGGAACCATCCCCGCCCAGCGGATTTTTGCCGTCACCTATCAGCGGGGGCTTTTGCCGGTGGATCTGTTCATCGTACCCGGCGAAACCCTGGGAGATACCACCACCATTTCCGGCTCCACCATCTCCGGGGCCAAGGTATCCGTATCGGTAAACGGCCCCATCGTCACCGATAAATCCTCCACCAAATCCAATTTCAGCTTCACCCTGGATACCAGCAAGGAAGGCACCTATATCATCATCCTGAGTGTGACCAAAAAGGGCCTGGAAAGCCGTTCCTTCTCCTATACTGCCACGCGCACCCTCACCGACGCCGAAAGGATCCAGCGGATCCGCTCTTCCGCCAAGAAAATTGATTATTCCAAGCTGAAAAGCGACAGCAATAAGGGCAAGAATGTGGTATACACCGGCTATATCGTGGATATCACCCCCACTATCGGCAACGAACATGTGGTCACCTTCGCCCTCTCCAAATCCGGTTCTAATTATAAGAATCTGATCTATGTCATCTGCGATGGCGGCCCCGGCTTCGAAGCAGGGGAAAAATGCAAACTATACGCCATGGCGGACGGCACATACAGCGTGCTGACCAATGACGGAAAGGATAAAACCTATCCCAAAGTGCAGGCGCATTTCTTTGAATCCGCTGATTGACCGATATTTCTTTTTCGCCGTGGGCATGCATTTCCCACGGCGCTTTTCACAAAACCAACCCAAATAAGGCGGTAACAAACCATGGGCAAGCGATTTATTCTTCTGGCCACCGGCGGGACCATTGCCAGCATCGCCGGTGAAAACGGACTGCATCCCGGCATTTCCGCTGCTGAACTGATCAGCCATATCAATACACCCCGTCATATTGACATCATCGGCCGGGACGTATTCGCCCTGGATTCCAGTAATATTCAACCGGAGGAATGGCAGGTGCTGTCCCAGGCGGTCCGGCAGGCGCTGCGCGAAGCGGACGGGGTGCTGATTACTCATGGCACCGATACCATGGCCTACACCGCCGCTGCCCTTTCCTTCATGCTGCTCGGTGAAAATAAGCCGGTGGTACTCACCGGCTCCCAACTGCCCATCGGCCATCCGTTGTCCGACGCCCCCTCCAATTTCCTGGAGGCAATTTCCGTTCTGGAAAAGGCCGAACGAGGGGTTTATGTAGTGTTCCACCACAAGGTGATCCTGGGTACCCGGGCGGTCAAAATGCGCACTACGGGCTTTGACGCCTTTCATAGCGTCAACGCCCCTCTCTTTGGCCATATCGACGCCGAAGGTCCTCATCTCTCCCCTGCTCCCCGGCTGTTCCCCCTGCCGGCCCGGCCGGATGCCCTGGAATCCCGGGTGTTCCTTCTGAAACTGATTCCCGGCACCTCCATTGAAACCCTGGATTGGGTGGCCAATGCCGGTTACCGCGGCCTGGTAATCGAGGCCTTTGGCTTGGGCGGATTCCACTATATCCGCCGGAATCTGGTGGATAAGCTTCAGGAAATCTCCGCCAAGGGGGTCATCACCCTGGTGACCACCCAGTGTATTTATGAAAAGGCCAATTTTTCCCTGTATGAAGTGGGCAGGAACGTGCTGTCCCAGCGGGTCTTTTCCGCCCGGGATATGACCAGTGAAGCCGCCGTAGCGAAGCTGATGTGGGTGCTGGGAGATGAAGAACATCGCTTGCCCCTGCTTGCCCATTCCCTCTGCGGCGAAATGAGTGAAAATCCATAAAAAAACAGCTGAAAGGCAATGCAAGGGCCTTTCAGCTTTTCATATACACATGTTTTACGGCTGATCTGTCGGCGACGGCGCCTGATCCGCCTGCAGGAAAGTAACGGGCAATTCTTCTCCCGTCCATTTGGTGAACATGCCCTGCAATTCTTCGCAGGCGGCCACCCACGCTTCCTTGGCATAGGCGGGGGTTTCATATTTCATCCGGCACTCTGCCGCCTGCCGGTCCAATACCTGCTGATACCGCTTTTCCGTCACCAAATTCCAGAAATCCTGGATCTGTGCGTCATCTGTCAGTTGGAATTTATCATAGAGAATGCGCACCGGAGGCAAAACGGCAGTAATGCCATCCTCTCCGGCAATCAGTTCTACATCCGCCAGAGAAAACCCATACACCGCCTCATACCGGTAAGGGGCCGTAATGGAGCCCACCGTTCCCAGCAAAGCGGCATCCACATTGGCATTCATCACACCGGTCTGCTCATAACGAATGGCGGTCAGTTCCCCGGTCTGCTCCATCTTTTCTTCCAGCATCAGAGTGGTCCGCTTATATTTGTCCCCGGAAAGCAGCTGATCCGTAAGCAATTTCAAATGCGGCAAAATGGCAATCACCAAACCGATAATCAGGGCGATGCTGATGACGGTGATAAAATAGCGGATGACTCTCTTTCCCATGCGCTTCATAGGGTGCCCTCCAGCATCACCAGCAAAGCCACCACCCCGCGGGCAGCCGCATATAAAATGGCGGCATACCCCACCAGCAGCACAAATTTATGCCACAGGCACAGGCCCTTTTGCTTCTGTGCCGTTTGACTTCGAGCCTGGCGACGCGCCCGTTTTTTTGACCTTGTATCGCGATCGGAAGGCTGAATCCAGCTTTCCCGCTTGGCAGCAGTATCGTACATTGCATTTCCTCCTTTCGGAACACCTCCATTATATATCATTTTCTTCATATTTTCTACACATTTTCGATATATTTCTACATTTTTCACTGTCAATTTACAGATTTTTTATTGGGAGGCGCCTTATATGACCGCATGCATCCTTTCCCCCTTGGGACATATCACCTTAAAGGAGGAAAACAACGCCCTGACGCAGCTGCTCTTCACTCCGGATCAGCCCCTGTTTTTGCCCACTACGCTTCTTTTACGGGAGGCGGAAGCCCAGCTTGCCGCCTACTTTCAGGGTCGGCTGCATCAGTTTGATCTGCCCCTGGCGCCATTGGGCACCGCCTTTCAACAGAAGGTGTGGCAGGGGCTTTTGCGCATTCCCTACGGCAGCACCCTATCCTATGGGGAATTAGCCGAACTGATCGGCTGCCCTGGCGGCAGCCGGGCGGTGGGCGGCGCCAACGGAAAAAACCCCCTGCCCATTCTTATCCCCTGTCATCGGGTGATCGCAGCCGATGGCAGCATCGGCGGATATTCCTCAGGGATCGCCATCAAAGAGCGGCTGCTTGCATTGGAGGGAGATTATCTATCCTCCTCATTCTATGATTCATCATCCTGCATTGCTCATAAAAAATGACCGCCTCAAAGCGGTCAAAATTGCGATTCCATCCGTTCGGTTGATAGAAGATTAAGGATTTCGCCGACGGTTCCTGTACTCCCGGGCGGTGAAGCCCATCACCTTACGGAAGGCCCGGCTGAAGCTGTTGTGATCGGAAAAACCCACCCGCTGGCTGATTTCGCCGATGGGGAGGGCTGTTTCCTCCAGCAGCTGGCAGGCAATGCGGATACGGTAATGCAAAATGTACTCCCCCAGGCCGCAGCCCAATTGCCGCATGGCCTGCTGATACAAAAGGGAGCGGGATACCCCAAAATAACCGCACAGATCCTCTACCGAAACGGCATCGGAAAGGTGATCCTCCAAATATCGTTCCAAGCGCTCTCTAAACGTGGCGGGCGACAAGGACACCAGCCGATTGGAAAGTAGATACACCGTCATCATTTTCAGCAGCGTAGTGCAGGCGGATAATTCTTCAGCAGTCTTGAAGGGCACCATGGCCATCAGTTTATCCGCTTCCTCTCCCTCGATTCCCTTGCCGCGCAGCACCAACTGCAATCGGCTTCTTTCCTGGGTCTCATCCTTTCCGCACAGGATCTGTCCAAGCATCAGATACCCAAGATGCGCCTCCTCATCCCTGAGGGGAATGACCGCTTCCGTCATCCCTGCATGGCAGCAATAGACCATGGGCTCATGGGTAGCCCGGCACTGCCGGAAGGCCCGCCGATCACATTCCCGGCATTGCTGTTCACGGGCAGGATCCTTGCGGATATAGGTGCACAGCTCACACCGGCCCTCCGGCCAGGAAAGCAATTCGTTTCCCTGGATATCAAAGAGCACCATCCGGATGCGGGTAAGGGTATGCACCTGCCGGATCATCACATTCAGTCGTTCCGTGTTCAATTTCAACATGGTGGAAAATCTTCTTTCTATGCCTGATTTTCTATCAAAATGTTCATATTGTAAAAAAGTATGGACGATTTGAATAATACTGCATGAATAGCACTATTTCCTGCCGGAAATTTTCGCTATAATAAAACAAAATTTAAGGAGGATGAATGCCATGCTTGCGACCATGCCTGAATTGATGGCCTATGCTGAGGAAAAGCAATGCGCCATCGGCTCTTTCAATACCCCTGACATCGCCACCATCCGTGCGGTCATCGCCGCTGCGGAGGAACTGAACGCCCCTGTGATCATCATGCACGCTCAGGTGCATGATCCCTTCGCCCCCCTGGATCTGATCGGTCCCGCCATGGTCAGCGCCGCCAAGAACGCCAAGGTACCTGTTTGCGTGCATCTGGATCACGGCGAAGACGCCGATTATTGCCGTCGTGCCCTGGAAATTGGCTTCAACAGCGTAATGTTTGACGGCTCCACCCTGTCCTACGAAAAGAATGTGGAAATCACCAAAGAAGTGGTTGCCATCGCCGCTAAAACCGGCGCCGCCGTGGAAGGCGAAATCGGCGCTCTGGGCAAGCGGGAACTGGGCAATGGCGAAGATTTCGGCGACGCAGTGGAAATCTACACCGATCCTGCCCTGGCGGAAGAATACATCAACACCACCAAGGTGGATCTACTGGCCTGCTCCTTCGGCACGGCCCACGGCCTGTATCTGAAAGCCCCCAAGCTGAATTTTGACGTGCTCACCGGCGTGCGCGCCCGGCTGCCCAAGATGCCCCTGGTTATGCACGGCGGCAGCGGCGTCAGCAAGGAAGACTATAAGAAGGCCATTGCTGCCGGTATTCGCAAGATCAATTATTACACCTATATGTCCAAGGCCGGCGGCGAGGCCATCCGTGAATTTGTGAAATCCAGGGAAAATATGCCCCTGTATTTCTATGAATGCGATACCATCGTCTATGACGCTATGAAGGAAAACGCCAAAGGCGCAATGAAAATGTTTCTTGGAATGGAGGAATAATCAATGAGTAAGCTGACTTTTGCTCTGTATTTTGCCAACCGCGGATTCTTCCCCGAATCCCTGATCGCCGGCGCCCGCGCCGAAATCGTGGAAGCCGTTACCAAGGCCGGTCATGACTATATCCTGATGCCCGAGGACGCCACCCGCTTTGGCGCCGTTGAAACCCGGGACGAAGGCATGCTGTACGCCAAATTCCTGAAGGAACATGAAGGCCAGTATGACGGCGTGATCATGAGCCTGCCCAATTTTGGCGATGAAAACGGCGCCGTACCCGCCATGCGGGACGCCGGGGTGCCCATTCTGATCCAGGCCTATCCCGATGAAATCGGCAAAATGGATTTCGAATCCCGCCGGGACGCCTACTGCGGCAAATTCTCCATGGAGGATATGTTCAATCAGTACGACATCCCCTACACCGTCTTTGCCCCCCACGTGGTCAGCCCCCTGTCCGATGATTTCCAGCAGAATCTGAGGGATTTTGCCGCCGTTTGCCGGATCGTAAAGACCTGCAAACGCTTCACCATCGGCGGTATCGGCGCCCGCACCACCGCCTTCAAGACCGTCCGCTTCGATGAACTGGCCCTGCAGAAGGCCGGGATCACCTATGAAAGCCATGATCTTAGCGAGCTGTTCCATCGGATGCGGCTGATGGCTGATGATCGGCCGGAAGTGAAGGAAACCCGGGAATCCCTGCATAATTACTGCGATTTTTCCAAGGTGCCTGCCGAAAAGGAAAACTGGCTGGTGAAGATGGCAGTAGCCGTGGAAGATATGTCCAAGGAATATCATTTCGACGCCCTGTCCCTGCGGTGCTGGAATGAAATGCATCAGCAGTTCGGCATCGCCCCCTGCGTACTGCTGGGCTGGTTCAATGACCGCGGCATCGCCACTTCCTGTGAAATGGACGTGACCCACGTGCTCACCATGCGGGCTCTCAGCGCCGCTTCCCAGGCCCCCGCTGCCTGCCTGGACTGGAACAATAACTACGGCGACGATCCCGATAAGGTGATCCTGTTCCACTGCGGCTCCACTGCTGAAAGCCTGATGGAAAAGAAGGGCCAGGTGGGCGTGCACAAGATGTTTGCCAAGGGCAACGGCCCCGATTACGGCTGGGGCGTGGATGAAGGCCGTATCGCCAAAATGCCCATGACCTTTGCCTGCGCCCTCACCGAAAAGGGCAAGCTGGTCACCTGCATGGGCAAGGGCGAATTCACCGGCGAACCCATCGAAGACGCCTTCTTCGGCTGCGGCGGCGTGGCCCGGATCGATGATCTGCAGAAGAAGCTGATCTACATGGGCCGCAGGGGCTTCCGCCATCATACTACCGTAACCCGGGGCGACTGGGTTACCGCCATGGATGAAGCTTTCAGCAACTATCTGAAGCTGGATAACACCGTTCTGTAATGATACAAAGGGGGCTTTTGATCATCAAGGGCCCCCTTTCAACATTTTGATAAGCGAGGAAGCATCATGAAAATTGCCGGTCTGGATGTGGGCACAACTGCCTGCAAAATCTGCATCTATGAAGAAAACGGCGAATTTGTCAATACCTTTGAAAGGGAATATCCACGGCAGCAGAGCACCCAGGTGGATATCAATATGCTGTGGCAATCGGTGGCGGAATGTCTGAAAGACGCCGCCTGCTATCCCGATCTTGCCGCCATCGGCGTAACCAGCTTTGGGGAAACCTGCGTGCTGCTGGATAAGGATGATCAGCCTCTGCTGGACGCCCTTTTGTATATCGACCCCCGGGGCAATGACGAGGCTGAAGAACTGGCAGCCCATTTCGGGGAAAAGCGCATTTTTGAAGTCACCGGCGTAATCCCCAGCGGGATGTTTACCCTGCCTAAATTGCTGTGGATTAAGCGCAACCGGCCGGATGCCTGGGAGAAAGCGGTTTATATCCCTGAAATCGAGGATTATATCGTTTATCGTCTTTCCGGCGTGAAGCAAACGGATTATTCCCTGGCCAGCCGCACCATGGCCTTCAATGTACGGGAAAAATGCTGGGATACGGAACTGCTGGATTATGTGGGCGTGGATGTGAAAAAGCTTTCCAATCCCGTGCCCACCGGAACGCTGGCCGGTGAAATCCGGGCAGAGATGGCAGACGCGCTGGGCCTGCCCAGAAACCTGAAAATCGTTTCCATTTCCCACGACCAGGTGGCGGCCTGTGTGGGCGCCGGGGCGCTGGCAAGCGGATTGTGCGTAGACGGCGGCGGCACTGTGCAGTGCATGACCCCTGTTTATCAGGATTTCCCCACCGATCCCGGTTTTGCGGAAGGAAAATTCTGTGTTATCCCCTATCTGGGCAAGGATCAATACGTCACCTACGGCTTCACCTTCAGCGGCGGTGCGCTGCTCAAATGGTTCCGGGATCAGGCGCTGGAATGCCAGGCGGAAGGGGGCGCTTTCTATCCCCGGATGAACGGAAAACTTCCGGAAGGGCCCACCGGACTGCTGGTACTGCCCCATTTCAGCGGGGCAGGCACCCCCTATATGGATCCCTATGCCACAGGAGCCATTCTGGGCATGAAGATCGATACCGACCAGGGCGCTTTGTATAAAGCTTTAATGGAAGGCATCGCCTATGAAATGCGACTGAATATGGAAGTGCTGAAAAAGGGCGGCGTGCAGGTGGATCATCTGATGGCCACCGGCGGCGCATCCCGTTCTCCGGAATGGATGCAGATCAAGGCGGATATTACCGGCGTCCCCATTACCCGTCAAAAGAATGAACAGTGCGGGGCAGTAGGCAGCATTATGCTGGCCGGAAAGGCTATTGGCATATATGAGAGCCTGGAGAAAGCGGCCAGGCTGTTTGTGGCGGAGGGAGAAACCTATCGGCCCGATCCTGCCCGTCAGGCAGAATATGATAAGCTCTATCAGAAATACAAAAAGGCCTACGGGGCCGTCAAGGAGGTTTGGGCATGATGAATCCCTATATCGGGCATCCTTCTCAGCTTTATGGCGTGGAAGAGCATCGCATCATCGGCGGCAAAGGCGATCAGATGCGGGTTTATCAGGTGAAAAATGGACTGGGCCTGGAATGTACCATCGTTCCCGATCGCTGTCTGGATATCTATCGGTTGTCTTTTAAGGGCGTGAACTGCGGCTATTTTTCTCCCTGCGGTTATGTGCATCCCGCTTATTATGACGATGTGGGCAGCGGGTTTGTAAAATCCTTTACTGCCGGCTTCCTCACCACCTGCGGCCTTACCACCGTGGGCACGCCGGAAGAAGAGGATGGCGTAATGCTGCCTCTGCACGGCACCATCGGCCATACCCCTGCCGAATCCTCCTGCGCCTATGTGGAAAATGTTCAGGTTGTGATTCGGGGCCGCATTTCCGACGGCATTCTCTTTGGCAATAAGCTGTCCCTGGAGCGGAAAATCACCGTTTCCCTCAAGGAAAATACCCTGACGCTGGAAGATACCATCGCCAACGAAGGGGATGATACCGCCCCGCTGATGCAGATGTATCACATGAACATGGGCTACCCTCTGCTTTCTGAAAAAGCAAAGCTGACCATTTCCGAAGCTGATGTGGCCCCCCGGGACGATCATGCCGCCGAGGATTTTGACACCCGGTATGAACTGCTGCCCCCCACCCCCCATTTCCAGGAGCAGTGCTATCTGCACACCATGAAGGGCGATCATGCCTTTGCCCGGCTGGAAAACAAGGACAGCGGCGTGGGCCTGGAAATCGCTTTTGATCCTCACGTGCTGCCCCGGCTTACCGAATGGAAGATGATGGGCGTGCGGGATTATGTGTTGGGTCTGGAACCCGCCCTTTCCTTCCCCTCCGGCCGGGTAGCCGCCCGGAAGGAAGGAACGCTGGAATATCTGCAGCCCGGCGAGGAAAGAAAGCTTTCCCTTACAGTTAAACTTTTTACTGTCTGATTTTTCAAAATAAAAATGAGCAGTGTGCTTCTTCACAGAAGCACACCGCTTTTTTCTTTTACCGTTTCTTCTCCTCTACCCCAGATTTCATTTTTTCTTATCTTCTTTTTTTTCGCCGCCCAGCAAACCACCGCCCATTTCCTGAAAGGTTCGCTTGAATTTCTTCATCGTTTCGCCTCCCCTGCCAGAAGCAATGAAAGCGAATACAATAGCTCCCACTGCAAACAGCCCAATCAGCCAGGCGATGCCGGTAAAGCTGCCCGAATCATCCCGGGCTGCAGCGGCGGCGCCCATTTTATTGCTGCTGCCCGCAGCGCCGGATACCCCGCCGTACAGCGTCTTGTTCATCACATCCGCCATGTACCCCGTAGAGGCCAGCACATCCTGCTTATCATTGGTATAGGTGCCGAATTCCAGCAAAATGGCCTGGCCCATCAGATCCTGATTATAGCTGCCTTTTCCCATGTAAATATCTTTGATGAGCCCGGGATACAATTCATCAGCCACGGCCTTGATCTGAGCGGCAAATTGCTTATTGGCCCCGGCGTTCTGATTGGATCGGCCCACCAGCAGCCGTACCATGGTGGCGTCTTCCCCATCGATTTTGCTTTCATACGATTCCGGATCAGGGATGCCGTCCCGGTGAATATCCATTACCGCATCCACGCCCTCCTCCACCAGATTGGCGGCAGTGGCCCGGCTGCGGCGGTACGCCCCGGAATCATGGGGATGATGGGTTTCATCACTGAAATAAACGGTGATTCCCTCCTCCTCCAGCTTTTCCTTAAAAGCCTCCGCCACATCATAAATACCACCCCGCTGTTCATCACTGCTGACGCCGTCGGTGGGCTCATAGCTTTCGTCGCTGTGGGTGCAATACAGGGCCACTGCCCGCTTCTTTGCACTTACCGGCTGGGCCGATTCGGAAAGCCAGCTAACATCTGGCAGTTCATATTCTCCCAGATAAGCGGCAGTGGCCGTCCTCTGCCCCTCATTCACCTGTTCAATGCGGAAATGGCGGTTGTCCCCTGTCACATATTCATCTCCTGCATCGGGCTTACCTGCATAATGGGTGAGCAGCGCTCCTGCCTGATCCAGGATACTGTAAATCTGGCCTTCATCCGCCTCATCCGCTGCAGCCAGGGGGCACAAAAGCATCAGCACCGTCACAATCCCAGCTATCCAGCGCATTTTCATCGTTCATTCCCCCTTCTGTCCGCCGGCGTATCTACCGGATCCCGATTCTCCCGGCCGTTCCTGCGCACCATTCTTTCGATGATTTCACCCACAAATTCCGCCAGCAGTACTGCCAGCAGCCCGGAAATCACCACCACATCCATGCCCCCGGCAGTGCCCAGATAGAGGGTTTGGCGAATACCCTGGGCCCAGTTCACCACGGCCACCGCCACATCCGCCAGCACCACACCCAATACACCGGCAATGAACGCTCCCCGCCGGGAACGGCCCAGCAGATACGCCACTGCGCCACCGGCCAGGCCGTAGACATAATTTGGGTCAATCACGATCTTTTCCGGTTCATCCGGCATCACCCGGCCCAATACATACACAGCAGCGCCGGTGATCACAGCGCCAAAGATTGCGCGCCACACTTCTTTGCGGCTATCCGTCTTGATCAGCAGCCAGATGCACACCCCCAATGGCACCGCAAAGCCACCCAGATTAAATGATACCAGCCCGATACGGATATCGGGGATCAGCCCGCCAAAGAAAATCGCCGCTGCGATCAAAAGCGCTGCCCGGTCGCTGAGCTGCATTTTATCCAGCACCCGCTGCGCTACCCCAAAGAGCACCAGCACCGATACCGCAGACAGCAGTATCAATCCAATGGACATGTTTTCATCCTCCCTTGCCCCGGCCCATCAGCGGCCGGCCTGGAATTATCATGCCCGGACTGGAAGAAAATATGCTTTTATCTGTACAATCCGGCCAATTGGTGGTATACTATCTTCGTATGGATTATCGATATAAAGGAGGTTTCTCATGCTCAAACAGGATGTTGCCCAGGCTGTCATCGCCGAGGCATTAAAAACCGGCGGTGATTTCGCCGAAATTTTCCTGGAAGACCGCTTGAACAATAATCTTTCCATGCTCTCCGGAAAAATCGAGAGCGTAAACAGCCGCCGTCTCCACGGCGCCGGCGTACGCGTGTTCAATGGCCTCCAGGGTGTATATGTGTACACCAATGATACCAGCCTGGAAGGGCTGCTTTCCTGCGCCCGCCGGGCTGCCTCCGCTGTAAAGGCCCAGGGCAGCCATGCCGCCGCCCCCCTTATGTGGCAGGATACGCCCAATATTCATTTCATCAAGGAATCCCCCGATCTGGTGAAGAGTGCCCGTAAGGTGGAAAAGATGAAGGCCGCTCAGGCCGTATTCGCTGAAACCCCCGAAATCGTTCAGGCCGCTGTCAACTATTCCGACAGCCTGCAGCGGGTATGGATCGCCAACAGTGAAGGCCTCTTTACCAGCGATACCCGAGTATATACTCGCTTTGCCTGCAGCGCCATCGCCTCCAACGGCACCGAAAACCAGACCGGTTTCTTCGGCCCCGGCGCCATGCAGGGCTTTGAAATTTTCGATTCACGCATTGATCCCGAATCCGTGGCCAAGGAAGCCGTTCACCAGGCGGTAACCATGCTCCACGCCCCCCTCTGCCCCGCCGGCGTAATGCCCGTGGTCATTGATAACGGCTTTGGCGGCGTGATCTTCCACGAGGCCTGCGGCCATTCCCTGGAAGCCACCTCCGTGGCCCCCGGCAACAGCGAGTTTGCCGGCAAGCTGGG
>SVGR01000169.1 GCA_015056265.1 Clostridiales bacterium | reverse complement strand
ATGAAGCGCAGTGAAATCAATATCCGAGATCCTTTTGTACTGGTGCATGATGAGAAATATTACATGTATGGAACAAGAGGCGGAACCTGCTGGGGAAAAGCCGATGGATTCGATGTCTATGTAAGCCGGGATCTGGAAAACTGGGAGGGGCCCCATGAATGCTTCCATAATGATGGCAGCTTCTGGGCAGATCGCAATTACTGGGCACCGGAGGTCTATTTCTATCAGGGCGCTTTTTACATGTTTGCCAGCTTCAAAAATCCTTCGATGCGCCGGGGCACAGCGGTGCTGCGGGCGGATTCGCCTCGGGGGCCGTTCCGCCCTCATTCTGATGGGCCGGTGACGCCCCGGGATTGGGAGTGCCTGGACGGCACCTTGTATGTGAGCCGTGCCGGCCGGCCGTACATGATCTTTTGCCACGAATGGGTGCAGGCTGGGGATGGGGAAATGTGCGCCATTCCCCTGACAAATGATCTGCGTGCCCCTGATGGAGATCCTTTTTTGCTGTTCCGTGCTTCCCAGGCCCCCTGGTGCCGGGAAATCAGGCATTCTTCCGGCATGACAGGCTGGGTAACTGACGGGCCTTTCCTGTGGCGTACAGAGGATGGCGGCCTGCTGTGCCTGTGGGCCAGCTTTTCCCAGGGGGGCTATACCCAGGGGGTGGCCGTATCGGATAACGGGGAAATCGACGGCGTATTTTCCCAGGCGGAGCCGCTGTTTATGGAAGACGGCGGCCATGGGATGATCTTCAGGGATTTGCAGGGGCAATTGCAGCTGACATTGCACAGCCCCAATGAACACCGTATGGAGCGGCCCTTTTTCTATCCGCTGGAGGAAAAAAACGGGCGGCTGTACCGGAAATAAAAAATTGCCTCTCATGTTCAGTCATGAGAGGCGATTTTTTGTTTAGCGGATGAAATTGGTGAAAATGCCTTTTTCTCTTTCGGGCAGGCCGTATTTTTCCTTGCCCAGGGCGATGGATTTCATCAGGAAGGTCATATTCCGGGCCAGGGTACGCATGATCTGCAGGCCTTCTGCATCCTGTGCCCCTTCTCCGGGCGCCCCGCCGTGGATGCTGTTCCAGTATTGGCCGGAGGCCACGGGCATGCCGGAAATGGTGAAGAACTTATTCAGTTCATCAAATGTGGAGGAAAGGCCGCCACGCCGGGCTGCCACCACCGCCGCCCCCACCTTCATGGTCTTGGCAAAGTGAGTGGAATAGAACAGCCGGGTAAGCAGCGCCACCAGCGTGGCATTGGCGGAGGCATAATAGACGGGACTGCCCACCACCAGGCCATCGGCCTGCTTAAATTTTTCGGCAATTTCATTGACGATATCGTCGAATACGCATTTTCCCAGCTTTCGGCACTGGCCGCAGGCAATACAGCTGCGGATGGGCAGATGGCCAACATGGATGATTTCGGTTTCGATGCCTTCAGATGTAAAAATCTTTTCCATTTCGGATAGGGCAAGGGCGGTATTGCCGTTTTGTTTCGGGCTGCCGTTGAGAAGAAGCACCTTCATTCCAGCATCCTCCTTTTACCGTTCAATGGTTTCAATGATCCCGCCGCCGAGGCATTTTTCCCCGTCATAGATGACGGCGCTCTGGCCTGGGGTGACCGCCCGCTGGGGGCCGTCAAATACGAAATGCAATTGATCCCCCGATCGGGTGACGGTCACCGGCTGATCGGCCTGACGGTAGCGGAATTTAGCGGTGACGCGGCAGGGGGTATTCTCCGGAAGAGGAGAAGCGATGAAGGTGGCCTGGGAGGCGGTGCAGGCCTTGCTGTACAGCAGGGGATGATCTTCTCCCTGGGCCACGATCAATTGATTCTTTTTCAGATCCTTATCCACCACAAAGAAGCTGCGCCCATCCCCCCGGCCGCCGATGCCAAGGCCCCGGCGCTGGCCCAGGGTATAATACATCAGGCCGTCGTGACGCCCTACAATTTCCCCCTGCGGGGTGACCATATTTCCCGGCTGGGCGGGCAGGAAGCCCTGAAGGAATGCCTTGAAATCCCTTTCGCCGATGAAACAGACGCCGGTGGAATCCTTCTTGGCGCTGACGGGCAGCCCTTCCTTTTCGGCGATTTCACGCACCTGCCCTTTGGTCAGATGCCCTACGGGGAAAATGGATTTTTTCAGCTGCGCTTCGTGGATCATATACAGGAAATAGCTTTGATCCTTATTGGGATCCAGGCCCCGGAGCAGATGCCCTTCCTCATTGGTGCGCACGAAATGACCGGTGGCCATCTTTTCGGCGCCCAATTGCATGGCGAAATCCAGGAAGGCCTTGAATTTGATTTCCCGGTTGCATAATACATCCGGATTGGGGGTGCGGCCTGCCTTGTATTCAGAAAGGAACAGGGAAAATACCCGTTCCCGGTATTCCTTGGCGAAATTGACGGAATAATAGGGGATATCGATTTTTTCGCATACATCCTGCACGTCCCGCCAGTCGGATTCGGAGGTGCAGACACCGTTTTCATCCTGCTCTTCCCAGTTTTTCATGAAAACGCCGATGACGTCATAGCCCTGGCGCTTGAGCAGCAGCGCAGATACCGCGCTGTCCACCCCGCCGGACATACCGACCACAACCCGCATTACAGTACGCCCCCTTCTATCATCCGGTCAAACAGGGCCTGGAATGCCTCTTCGGTCACTGCTTCCGGGGCCTGGGCGGCATTGACGGCCAGGAACCGCCGGGGATTTTCCGCCAGCAATTCTTCATAAGCTGCCTGGGTGCGGGCCTGGAAGGAATCGCCCATCTGTTCGATCCGATCGGGATCGGATACCGCCAGCCGGCGGGAAAGCGCCGTTTCATGATCCATCCGGAGATAAAGGGTCACATCC
>SVGR01000168.1 GCA_015056265.1 Clostridiales bacterium | reverse complement strand
GAGTGTTGCCAAATTGCCAAGAATCTGCTATACTAAGGTATACCTGTAAGGAGGTGCTTTTGCATGCCACAGAAAAAGGAAAATCTTCCCGTCAAGGTAGACGTGGATTTGCAAAACGGCGGTACCATCACCTACGCCAATGAAGTCATCGCCACCATCGCCGGCGTCGCTGCCAATGAAGTGGACGGCATTGCCGGCATGTGCATCAGCGGCGGCTTCAGCGAAATCCTCAGCCGCAACCGCAATATCACCCGCGGCGTAAAGGTGGAAGTGGGCAGCCAGGAAGCAGCCGTGGATCTGTATATCATCGTGGAATACGGCAAACCCATCCAGCGGGTTGCCACCGATGTGCAGGAAAATGTGCGCAAGGCCCTGGAAAGCCTGACCGGCCTGCATGTTGTCCGGGTTGATGTGCATGTGCAGGGCGTCAGCTTCGAAAAGGAAAAGAAGGCCGCCCAGAGCAGCATCGAAGCCGCCAAGCAGCCCATTCTCACCCCTGCTGAGCCCGCTGCGGCAGAATCGCCCGCAGAAGAGCCCAAGGCGGAAGAAATCCCCGTGGATGAAGCGGCGGAAGAAGCCGCTGCCGAAGAAAATGCCATTGCTGATGAGCAGGTGCTTTCCGAAGAAGCCGCATTGGAAGGGGACGTCGAAGAAGCCAAGGCCGAGGCCTGCTGCTGCGAAGCTGAAAAAACCGAATGTGAATGCTGTGAAGCCGAAAAGGCCGAATGCTGCGCGGAAGAAGAAGCTGCCTGCGATGCTCCCGCTGCCCAGGCTGCCCCTGAGGAAGCCCCCGCCAAGAAAGGCGGAAAGCGTCCCGGCGGCCGCAAGCGCAGCTGAGCTTTCTCCCTGAATAAGGAGTATACGCT
Source organism: Clostridiales bacterium (assembly GCA_015056265.1). Classification (GTDB taxonomy): domain Bacteria; phylum Bacillota; class Clostridia; order Christensenellales; family Aristaeellaceae; genus RUG563. The sequence goes on along the minus strand of SVGR01000168.1, from coordinate 1,990 downwards.
ATGAGAATCAGATTGTGGGATCGTTTGATCCTCCTCTTCAGCGCACTTGTCGCCCTTTTTGCAGGGGCGCTGATGGTATTTCTGGGCATCCGTCTGAATGGCGATGCCCTGACCGCCCCGCTCTGGCAGGTGCTCAGCCTGGTCTTTGGCTGCCTGGCCCTGTGCATAAGCTTTTTGCTGTTCGCCTTTTTCAGGCGCTGCTCCCAGAAGCGTTATGCTTTCGTGGTGCAGCATACGGATAATGGCGAACTGCGTATTGCGGTGGCGGCCATCGAAAATCTGGTACAGAAATGCATCGATATGCATGAAGAGATTCATGTCAATCGGATGCAGATCCGCCACAGCAGGGAAGGGGTCACCGTGGATCTTTCCATTTCCCTGGCCAGTAATATTTCCATTCCTCTGGCGGTTGCCTCCCTGCAAAAGCAGATCAAACAGTATCTGGTTGCCTCCTCCGGAATTGATGTGAAGGAAGTAAGGGTCTGCGTTGAAAGCACCCGGGAAAGCACGGGGGATTCCGTATCGCCCTACCTGGTGCCCGCTGAGGCCCCTGCCGCTGCCGCCGAGGTTGTTGAAACATCCAAAAAGGAAAAGAAAATGCCCCTGCATCGCCGCCTTTTCTGCAAGGCCGATCAGGCTGCCACCGTTCCTGAGCCTCCCAAGCCCCAGGAAGAAGAAGCCCCTTCCCAGGAGGAATTCCTCCCCCTGCAGGAAGAAGCCATTCCTTCGGCACCCGCTCAGGAATTAGAAACCGCCGCTGCAGCTGCTGAGGCTGCTGAAGACGATGTCCCTCAGGACGTTTCTTCTCCCGCTGCAGATGAAGCGGAAGATTCCACCGCACAGAATCCGGAAAAGGAGGAAGGAAGCCTTGGCTGATAAAAAATTCACCACCTTCATGCGCAATATGTTCAGAATCGGTACTCCCGAATGCGCCATTTCCTTTGCCGTGATCGCCATGGTGCTGGCTGTGCTTTTCCTGCTGGTCGGCTTCTGGCAGACCCTGCTGATTCTGGGATTGATGTTGGTGGGCGCCTTCCTTGGCGGCGTAAAGGATAAGAAAAAGTGGTTCCAGGGTATCATCAATAAGCTGTTCCCGCCCAAGAATTCCATTCCCTACCGGGAAAAGAATCCCGAACTGGAACGGGCCATCCGGGAAAGCCTGGAGGCTGATAAGGAACCCAGGAAAGAAACCCAGGAACAAGAATAAACCAATATACCAAAGGATAAGGGGTAGAATCCCATGGCACGAAAATCAGCACGGGCAGCTGCCGTGCAGATGGTATTTGAAAACATGCTGGGCGGGGACGGCGGCGAAGAAACGCTGCGCGGCCTGATTGAATTTACGCCCGAAGAGGATGACCAGGCATATATCGATGGTATCCTCGCCGGTGTTGAGAAAAACGCCGATGAACTGGATGAAATGATTGAAAAATGCCTCAAAGGCTGGGCATTGGATCGTATCGCCCGGGTAGACCGGGCGGTGCTGCGGGTAGCCGTGTATGAGCTGTGCTTTGATCGCACACTGCCCGATGCCGTGGTAATCAACGAAGCGGTTACCCTGGCCCAGCGCTTTGATGCCCCCACCGCCGGGAAATTTGTCAACGGTGTGCTCTCCTCCGTTCTGGCCCTCCGGGACGAAAAAGGAGAAAATGCCTGATGCTGGCCCTGGGGCTGGATACCAGCTGCTATACCACCTCTGCGGCGCTGTGTAATGATTCCACGGTGCCCCGGCAGATGCGGCAGCTTTTGCCCGTCCCCGCGGGAGAACGCGGCCTTCGCCAAAGCGAGGCCGTTTTTGCGCATGTAAGGCAGCTTTCCCAAGTGCTGCTGCCCTTGCTCAATGAGGCCTCAACCCCCATTGATTGCGTGTGCGCTTCCATATCCCCCCGGGATGGAGAGGATTCCTATATGCCTGTTTTTCAGGTGGGTGCATCCCACGGCAGGGCCATTGCAGCAGCGCTAAAGGTGCCATTTTTTGAAACCACTCATC
>SVGR01000029.1 GCA_015056265.1 Clostridiales bacterium | reverse complement strand
ATAATCGCATTCCGGGGCAGAGAAGGAATATTCAAATCCCCGAAGGGTCTCTGTAAGCGCAAAATCCTTCACCTTGGCATGAGAATCCCCAGCAGGGGCCTGATAATCAGCAGCGGCGAACAGATCCAATTTCACTTCCGCCAGTTTTTTCTGGTTCAGGTCCTCTGCCCACACCTTGAGCCGTCCCCCCGCCTGAGAAAGAGGCAAGGCCACCTCGCCGGCATATTGGCCGTCCGCCGCATACAAAACCAGCCGTCCGCTCTCCGCAGGGGTAGAATACCAAAGCACGGTAAAATCCTCCCCCGGCACAGAATAGGCATAGGTGAAGCCTGATTCATTTGCCTCAATTTCCAGCTTCACCGCCCCTTGGGCGGGCACGGAAAAGGGCAGCATCACGAAGATCATCATCAAAAGCAGACAGCGCTTGAAAATCAAAGAAATCTTCCTTTCCAAATGCATTCTTTTCGATAAATTATATCATAATATGCTATTTTCTACAATTGCACAGATGCATCGAATATGTTACAATTCTGTTATCACCTGGAAAGGAGAGCCCCATCTTTCATGAAGCATCAAGAAAAAAAACGGGCTAAAAAGCCCTCAAAACTGGGCAAACTGCTAATGCTGTTGCCGGTGACCTGCGCCTTGTTTTATCCCCTGTATTTATCCCAGCAGTTGGATCTGGTGGAGGATGATTATTCCTCACCAGCCCTGCCGCTCCCCTTTGACGGGCTGCGGGTGGCATATATTTCAGATATTCATTATGGCTCATTTTTCAGCAAAGAACGGGTCGACGCTTTGGTGCAGCGGGTGAATGCCCTTGCCCCTGATCTGATCATTCTGGGCGGCGACTACGGCGAGGATTCCCAAGGTGCTGTTGCATTTTTCTCCCTACATCCCCAATTCCAGGCCCGGTACGGGGTAGTGGGCGTGATGGGCAATCATGATCGCACGCCGCCGGAGAGCAATCTGCAGCTTTTACAGCAGGAAATGGCAGCTTGCGGTGTGCGCCCCCTGGTAAATGACGTGCTACTGCTAAAAAAAGACGGGGCAACATTGGCCATTGCCGGAGTGGATGATTTTTATAACGGCAGTCCGGCCCTATCCCAGGTGGCCCAAATGTGCCGGAATGCAGATTTTACCATCTTTGCCCCTCACTCCCCGGATATCCTACCCGAAACCTACCAGATGACCGGCGGTCCCTTCTATCAATTGGCGCTCTGCGGCCATACCCATGGCGGACAGGTGAGCCTCTTTGGCAGGGCCATCAAATCCTCCAGTAACTACGGCAACCGCTATCTTTCCGGTTGGAAGCAAGAAAACGGTGTGGATATTATGATCAGCAATGGGGTGGGCACTTCCGTTCTTCCTGTACGGCTGGGCGCACGCCCGCAAATCCATCTGATTACCCTGAAATCCAAGTAAACCCCACACAAAAAAGCTCCCGACATATGCAGTGCCGGGAGCTTTTGAATGGATTTATTGTGCCAGATCGGGACCCCAGAAGAGCATTTTGCTCCCTAGCAGGCGGTTGACAGCCTCAATGAAGAAATAATCCGCATAGATCATGGAAATATGAATACCAGGCTGATCGTGATATGCCACGGTGCATTTCTGCAGAATGGCGGGGGTATTCTCGGTCCAATCAGCGCAGTGCTCATCCATGGCCTGCAGCAGATTGCAGGCGGCATCGAAATACGGCTGTTGACGGGCAGCGCCCAGATGATCGGCAATTTCCATCAAACCACAGGCGGCAATAGCACCTGCCGCATTATCCAGGATCACCGGTTCCGCAGGCGCACGGAAATCACAGGGGGTCAGCCAATTATTCTGGCTGCTGGCGATGAAATAATCGGCCACCTTCACAGCGGTATCCAGGTATTCCTTCTTGCCTGTCATGCGGTAGGAAAGGGCAAATCCATACAGTGCCCAGGCCTGGCCGCGGGTCCAGGAAGATCCGGATTCATATCCCTGACCACCGGGATTGTGAATGAATTCTCCCGTTTCCGGATCGAACATCACAATATGATTGCAGGATCCGTCCGGACGGACAAAATGCTTGATGGTAGTATCTGCATGGCGCATAGCAATCAGCCGATACCGGGGATCCCCCGTTTCCCGGCTGGCCCAATACAGCAGGGGCAGATTCATCATGCAGTCGATGATCGCCCATCCAATGGCATCTCCATTCCAGGCCCGGATGAACCCATTGGGATTGAAACGCCCCGCCAGCAGATTAGCGCACAGCAATGTCCGCTTGCGGCTATCTTCATTCTTTTCCAGTGCATAGCGTACGCCGCTTTGAATCAGCCACATAAAGCCCACGTCATGATGCAGCGTTTCAAAGTTTTTCAGCGCATCATCCATCATTTCTTCGCCCCGCACCGCCGCTTCCCGGAAGGCAGGATTGCCGGTCATCTGCTGCATCTGCCACATGGTAGCGCCCCAGAATCCATTGGTCCACCAATCGATTTCAATTTCTTTCCACTTTCCATTTTCCGTAGAATAGGGAATAAAAGGCACACATTCCGCCTGCCGGGCAGCAAAAAGCATCTTTTTTTCCAGTTTTTCTTTGGTCCTCTGGGCCCATTTCAGCATTGTTTCACGATTCATGCGTATCTCCCATCCGCCGTCTGAGAAATGCTCACGGCGCAGTTTTATGCTTCTTCAATTCGTGATTAAAACCAGTTTTCCTGCAAAAATGAAAAGAAAAAGCTGCTCCCCGCCACGGGAAAGCAGCTTCTTTCTTTACTGTGCCTCAGGCTGCAGTTCATCCAGATTGTAGGGCGTGGTCTGATAGACGAAGTAATTCAGCCAGTTGCAGTACAAAAGATTGGCATGGGCGCGCCAAGAAACAATGGGTGCCTTTTGGGGATCATCCCCGGGATAATAGTTCTTTGGAACCTTAATGGGCTTCCCGGCATTTATATCCCGCTTGTATTCCCTTTCCAAGGTCAGGGGATCGTATTCTGAATGGCCTGTGATAAAAATCTGGCGGCCGTTGCGGGTAGCCACGGCGTATACCCCCGCTTCCTCAGAGGAAGCCAGAATACGCAGGGCAGGATGGGCCTCAATATCCTTCCGATCCACAGTTGTATGCCGGGAATGAGGCACCATGAAGGTATCGTCAAATCCCCGGAACAGGATGGATTTATCATAATCCCGCTTATGGGGAAACACGCCGAACATTTTTTCCGGAAGCGGCTTTTTATCAATGCCAAAATGATAATACAGCCCCGCCTGGGCGCCCCAGCAGATATGGAAGGTGGAATGGACATTCTTCTTACTCCATTCCATGATCTCGCACAGCTCATCCCAATAATCCACCTGCTCAAAAGGCAGATGCTCCACCGGCGCGCCGGTGATCACCAGGCCGTCAAAGCGGGTATCCCGCACCTCCTTGAATTCCTTGTAGAAGGCCAGCATATGTTCTTCCGGGGTGTTGCGGCTCTCGTGAGAGGCGGTGCGCACCAGGGTCAGCTCCACCTGCAATGGCGTATTGCCAAGCAGCCGGGAAAGCTGGGTTTCCGTATCGATTTTGGTGGGCATCAGATTCAGCAGCATGATTTTCAGCGGACGGATATCCTGGGTGCGGGCACGGTTCTCCGTCATGATGAAGATATTTTCTTCCGCCAGCGTCTGGGCAGCAGGCAGAGCATTGGGAATTTTAATAGGCATATCGCTTTCTTATCTCCTTCAGATGGTTTCCAGTGCCTGGGCAAGATCGGCGATCAGGTCTTCCCTGCTTTCCAGGCCGCAGCTCAAGCGCACCAGATCCCCGGGCACACCGGCGGCAATCAATTCTTCCTCGCTCATCTGGCGATGGGTGCTGCTGGCCGGATGCAGGCAACAGGTGCGGGCATCCGCCACATGGGTTTCAATAGCAGCCAGCTTCAATGCGGCCATGAATTTTCCCGCAGCTTCCCTTCCGCCCTTGACCCCAAAGGACACCACGCCGCAGGTGCCACCCGGCATATATTTCTTTGCCAGATCATGATACGGGCTGGAGGGCAGCCCTGCATAATTCACCCAATTGATTTTTGGGTGTTTTTCCAGGTATTCTGCCACTGCCTGGGCATTTTCGCAATGCCTGGGCATGCGCACGTGCAGGCTTTCCAGGCCCAGATTGAGGATAAAAGCGCTCTGGGGCGCAGGGGTGCAGCCAAAATCCCGCATCAATTGTGCAGTGGCCTTGGTAATAAAGGCCCCTTCCCTGCCGAAACGCTCCGCATAGGTAATGCCATGATAGCTCATATCCGGAGTGCACAGGCCGGGGAATTTTTCTTTGGCAGCCATCCAGTCGAATTTTCCGCTGTCCACGATGCAGCCTCCCACTGCCGCCCCGTGGCCATCCATATATTTGGTGGTGGAATGGGTAACGATATCGGCACCCCATTCAAAGGGCCGGCAGTTTACGGGCGTGGCAAAGGTATTATCGATAATCAGGGGCACCTGATGACGGTGGGCCGCATTGGCAAATTTTTCGATATCCAGTACTGTCAGGGCCGGATTGGCAATGGTTTCACCAAATACCGCCTTGGTGTTTTCCTGGAAGGCAGCCTCCAATTCTTCTTCGCTGCAGCCGGGATCCACAAACGTGAAATCCACGCCCATCTTCTTCATGGTCACGGCAAACAGATTATACGTGCCGCCATAAATAGAAGCGCTGGAAACCACATGATCCCCCGCATTGGCGATATTGAATACTGCGAAGAAGTTAGCTGCCTGGCCGGAGGAGGTGAGCATGGCTGCCGTGCCCCCCTCCATATCGCAAATTTTCGCCGCCACATGGTCGCAGGTGGGATTTTGCAGCCGGGAATAGAAATATCCTTCCGCTTCCAAATCAAACAGCTTCCCCATGCTGTCGCTGTCGGCATATTTAAAGGTGGTGCTCTGAATAATGGGAATCTGGCGGGGTTCTCCATTTCCGGGAGTATATCCCGCCTGCACGCACTTGGTTTCCATTCTGTAATCGCTCATAAATGCCCTCCGTTGTATCCAGGATGCATCCAAAATAACATGATCCCCGCCCCCTGTCAACAGGGAAAAATGGGCGGGGATCAAGCCTGTTCGTCAATTGTTTATTCTTTTTTCCGCATCTGGCGACGGCGCTCAGCCGCATCCCATTCTTTTCGCTGCTGATCCGTTTCCAGAATCAATCCAGGCACTCTGGCAGGCCGCTCCGTTTCATCCAGGGCTACCATGATAAAATGGGCCTGGTTAATCAATTCCCGCTCGCCGGACAATTCTTCAACATATACGTTGACGCAGATTTCCATGGAGGTAGTACCTGCGTGGCAGATATACCCGGTGAGCATCAGGGTATCGTTGGCATGGGCCGGGGCCTTAAACTCCAGATCCTCCACCCGCACGGTGGTTACATTTCTGCCCGAATGCCGCCGGGCCACCACTGCCGCCACGATATCCATCCAGCTCATCAGCTGACCGCCGAAAAGCCGATTGTAGCCATTCAGATTGGCTTGCGTTAAAATCTGTACCTGGGTGGTGTAGGAATCAGATACCCGCTTCATGGGCCGCTCGCTCATTTTATCGCCCCTTTCCATTTCTATGCCATTATATCATGTTCCCCAACGAATGGCAATCATCCAAAACCATGCAAAAAGAGGCCCCATGAAGGGGCCTCTTAAAGAGATCTTCAATTATTCGGCAACCTTTTCCAATTCGGTCACGTTCATGTAGGTCATGACGAAGTCGCCGCCCCAGGTAACAATCTGGAAGTCACCAGCGGGGATATAGATGTCACGATAGTTATCGGTGGGTTCGGTGGACAGGGTGGCAGTCAGCAGGGGACGGCCGAATTCCTCACCCGCTTCGCACACATACAGCTTCAGTACATTGCCCTTGGCAATGAGCTTGAAGTTGTAGGTAACGCCCAGTTCCAGAGCGTAATCAGCCTTGGCAAAGGGCTGCTTCAGGGCTTCGCCCTTCACCAGGGAGATGCCGGCATGTTCAGTCTTGCTGCCGCCGATGAGCACCATGTACTGACCCCATTCGTTTTCGGGTTCTTCGCAGCGGAAGCTGATGCGGTCAGCATTCCATTCGTTCTTGGAGGGAGTGTAGTCAAATTCCAATTCGAAGTCCGCCACATGGCGCTGCAGGATGTGCCAGCTGTTGCAGTACTGGTCGCCGGCATCCGTCGTGCCCTTGACCCGCAGGCCGTTTTCGAGGGCAACGAATTCGCCGGCTTCCTTTTCGATGAGAGGCAGAAGATTGGTCACGGCGCCCTTGGTGTAGCTGGCATCTTCCTCTTCCACATAGGGAGCAGGAGCGATCACATTACCATCCTGGGCCATGGCGGCCAGCTGGGCAGTCATGGCATTGATGTAACTGCGATAGGCTTCCTTATAGAAGCGATAGATGCAGGGGTTGAAATCATAGAAGTTGACGCGGTTGCAGATGAACAGCAGTACTTCGGTATCGCCGCCCAGATCCTTTTCGATGGAGTAGGGCACGCCGAATTCGAAGCCGGAATCGGGCTGATTTTCAACAGCTTCCTTGGTGACGGTGGAGATATCGCCGAAGAAGTTCAGATGTTCGCCCAGGACTTCGGTGGGCCATTCATGCATGTAGGAAAGGTTGTAGTATTCGTAATCCACGGTCACAGTGCCGGCAGCCACGGTAATGCGCACTTCGCCGATCACGTATACATTGCCGCCAATAAGGGGATACACATAGGTGCAATCCTGGCTCAAATCCAGAGGCAGTACGGTGTACCACTTGCCGGTAACGGGATTATCCAAATCACGGAGGGTAACGCCCAGGGGGCATACGGTGTTGTTCAGGTAGCCGATGGGGAGGATTTCAGGTTCAGGTTCCACATCTTGGGAAGGCAGGCCGATGGTCATATTGGAAATGACGAAATCGCCGGCCCAGGAAAGGATCTGGAAATCGCCTTCAGGCACCAGTTCGGTGTTATAGTTGCCGCCGACATTGGGCAGCGCGCCTTCCAGCGTGGGAGTATCGCTTTCCTGACCCTTCACCGCAAAGAAGACCTTTACATAGTCATCTTCCACCAGTATACGGACAGAGTAGGTCTGATCGGGGTTCAGGCCCTCAAAAGTAGTGCTGGCAATGGGGGTATCGATAGCATTGTTTTCACCCTTGTGCAGGACGATGTTGGCGCCGTCGCCGGCCACATTGGCGCCGCGGATGCGCAGTTCATAGCAGCCCCATTCGTTTTCATTCTGGCTGCGGAAAGCAAAGATATCCTGGTTCCAGCCCATGATGCTGGGGGTGTATTCGAAGGACCAATCGAAATCGCTCATGTAAGAGCCCAGAATGTGGTTGGTGTTCAGCATGGCGTCGCCGCCGGCGGCACTCTTACCGGCCATACGCACACTGCCGTCCGCCTTCTTTTCCACGATACCGGCGCCGTCATGGGTGATGGTATCCAGCAGGGTGGGTTCCCCTTCGGGCTTCTGCTGGGGCACGGTGAAGGTCATGTTGGAGATCACAAAATCGCTGTCCCAGGCAGTAATCTGGAAGTTGCCTTCCTTGATCAGGGCGTCGGCGTCACCGTAGAAATCCTCGCCGTTGGAGGGAACGGTAGCAGTCAGCACGGGAGTGGTGCTGGTGCCGCCTTCGGTATCCACATAGACTTCGATATCAGCGCCGACCATGACAATACGGAAGGTATAGGCCTTATCGTTTTCAATATTCACGGCGCTGGTGGTGGCCAGCACTTCTTCAGCGCCCACGCCCTGCCCCTTAACCAGGGAAAGAGCAGGCTGACCGCTGCTCACAGCAGAGCGGCCTTTGATCTGCAGCCGGTAGGAATACATATTGTTTTCCCACTGAGAGCGGAACATAAAGCAGTTATCAGACCAATCATGACGGGCCACGGTGTAATCGAACTTCCATTCGAAATCGCCCATATTCTGATTCAGCATATGCTTTGTATTGACCCAGCTGTTGGCACCGCCCACAAAATGCAGACCGCCTTCAACTTCCTGAAGATCGCCGCCACCGGAAGCTTCTTCCAGCTGAACATTGACCACAACATCAGCAAGAGCAGAAGAGCACAGACCGATCAGCCCAATCATGGCCATCAGCAGCATCAGAATCTTTACCAGGTTGTTCTTCACAATCATCCATCTCCTTTTTTATCATCAATGCGGATGCTTACCGCACGATTTCACCAATACAAAAATATCATTTGCTTTCAAATGTTCATTCAACCAATTCAAGAAATGCATATATAATTGATCCTTGATTCAGATTCATTATATCATAGAATATTTGTTTTGCAATACAATATTTTATGAATATTCAATTTTTTCCTTTAATTTTTTTATTCCACAAAAAAGGAGGGCGCGTTGCACCCTCCTCATAAAACAATTTTTATTTCTGATACGCACTGACGCCAAAGAGCAGCAGGGAGCTGCCCTCCTTCTGACACTTTACGGTCAGGGATTGCGGGTGCTTTCCTTCCTCCAGGGGCAGGCAGTACATATGCACCACATAATGCTCCCAGTTCTTATCATAGGTGAAATAGATGGCCTGTTCCGCCTTCTGGGCGATGGGATTGATGCGGCTCTGCCCGGCCAGCACGCTGGCAGTGGTCACTTCTACGCCGTTGCGCAGCGTAATTTCCTGAGTGGTACCGTCCGTATAGGTGACGATATACTTGCCCACTTCATCCCCCTTCTTGCCATTCTGGGGATATCCCCAGGGCATGAGCACATTGCCCAGGATGTACAGGGCGTCGGCCTTTTCGGGCAGCGGCATTTCATATGTATCGCCAATCACCACGGGGCGTCCCTTGGGCAGATCCATGGGCACATCCCCCACCTTCTTGATCGCCCAGGGCAGCTGGGGCCCCTTGGCCATGCGGCGGTTAGGATGATTATTGAATCCCTCATGCTTTTCGCTCTGCTTGAGCATCTTTTTCCATTCGGCTTCCTGCGCTTCTTCATCCCGAGGCAGGGGAACAGGGGTGTACTGGCCCTGAGGCACGGATACCTGGCAGAAACGCACCTCCGGCGGATAATCATCCAGCAGACCGGGATCGGCCAGCATCCGGGTCAGCACGTCCAGGATGGCATGGGGTTCGCGGTTGATATTCACCAGGCCCTCATGCAGCCGACCATGGAAGCAGCCGGGTTCCCCGCGGCTGTGTTCATACATATCTGCCCATTCCCAGTAGGAGAAGCCGCCCAGCCGCTTATCCCGGTTGGCCTTCATCATGTTCTTGATCATGCGGCCGAAGAGGAATACGTTATCCTCCACGAAATTGCCGCCCCATTCGGTAAAGAGCAGGGGCTTGCCGCTGAGAATATCGTATACTTCATTCAGCGACATGATGGGCTTTTCGCCGTGGATACCGGTCATGATATGGTTTTCATCGGGGCCGTAGGGATGGTAGGTATAGAAATCGAATTCTGCAGCGTCAAAAATTTCTTTGGTCTTCTTGGGGGTCATGCAATTGGCGCCGGAAATCATACGGTAAGGATCATGCTTCTTGCAGGTGGCGGTGGCAGCCTTGAGGAATTCCTCGGTGAACACGCATTCATTGAAAGCCAGCCAGAAAGCGATAGATACGTTGCTGCGGTCGCGCAGGATAGTCATTTCCATTACCTTCAGGGCGGGTTCGGACAATTCAGGATCCGTCACATCAGACCACCAAAGCCCCGATTCCTCGCAGATCAGCAGGCCCAGTTCATCCGCCTTTTCCACCACCCGCTTGTCATGAGGATAGTGCACCAGACGCACGAAGTTGCAGCCCGTACCTTTGATCATGGAAAGATCCCGGTGGATCATTTCATCGGTGAGGGTCATCCCCACGTCGCCCCACATATCGTGGCGGCACACGCCCTTGAGCATGTAGGGCTGACCATTGAGAAGGAACTGGCTTTCATTGGCCTTGAATTCCTTGAAGCCTACCTTCTGAGTATAGGCATCCCGGGCATTGCCGGCCTCATCCAGGGCCTCCACCACCAAGGTGTAAAGGTTAGGGTGCTCCGGGCTCCACAGCAGGGGCTTAAAGACGGTGAACTGCACGTCCGTTTCTTCCCCGGCCACCTTGGCTTCCTGCACAGCCACGGCATCGCCGAAGCGATCCTTCAGGGTGACCCGAAGGGCAGAAGCACCCTCCGCCTTGGTGAGTATGCTGCAGTTTGCAGTCTTGTAATCATCGGTAAAGAAGGTGCGCCACCAGGCATCCTGCACATAGATGGTATCGGTATATTCCAGATACACATTGCGCTGGATGCCGCCGTAGTTTTCCCAGCCTTCCTGGGGACCGTATTTCATGCCCCGATCCCTCAAGGAGACGAGCATTTCATTGTCCTTTTCCTTGATAATATTGGTAACGTCATAGGAATACCGGCAATAGGGCAGCATCGTTCCTTCCAGGGCCTTTCCGTTCAGGGTAACGTCGGCTCTGTAAGAAATACCCTCAAATACCAGCACCGTTCTGGGGGACTTTTCGGCGTCGAAGGCGGTTTTCAGCAGGGATTCGCCAACACACGCAGCAGAATAGGGCACCACCTGGGGCTGAAACGGCCGCTCATTGATACTGATTTCCCAAAAACCGTTCAAAGACTGTTGCTTTCTCATAATTCCTCGCCTTTTCTTTTTTTGTTAATTATTGATTTATTTCGTTACACAATGCAATAGGATTTTGTCTGGATATTTGTCTATTCGTCCCTTTCCTCCACCCAATCGCACACCGCCACAGTCATCAGGGATTTCTTTCCGTCCTCGGAGCCGTGATTGTTGATGGCATAGAGGATATTGCCCTCATCCCAGAAGAAGCAGCTGTTGCTATAGCCGGTATGAGAGACAAAATCATCCCCCCGATAGGGAATTGGGTGGGGCCACTGGGTGAAGGTTTCCCCCAGATCGAAGCTGACAAAATAATCCGATCCGGTGCCAATGGTGGCCTGGCCCTTGCTCATAAAAGCGCCGCAGACGATCAGAGTGCCCTTTTCGCCGCCCCGGTTCACCCACAGGCAATAGGGGGAAGATCCCAGGGAGCCTCCTTGATCGGATACGACCCGCCTGCCCCAATCTTCAGGATCGCCCCAATCCAGACCATCCTTGGAATAACGGCAATAAATGGGATTGCCCTCCATTCCCACCATTTCATATACCATGAAATACCGCCCGTCGGGCAGCCTGGTCACCACCGGCATACCGGGCCGCAGCTTGGGATCGGCGCAGGCCACGGAATTGAACTGATAGGACCAATGCATCAGATCTTTGGTGGTGCGGTAAACCAATTTCTGGCTCTGGCGGCTGCGGTTGCGGCCATCGCAGTAGTGGCAAACCAGGGTGCCGTCATCCAATACCACGAAGAATGGCTCCCATACGCCGCCCATTTCATAATATTCGCCACTGTCAAGGGTGCCCAGCGCCTTCCAGGTGCGGCCGGTATCCCGGCTCACATACAGGCGCATATATCCTCCGTCCACTTTATGTACCGCCAGTCCGCCCAGCAGCAGCGTTCCCGCCGGGAAGGGGCCGATATCTCGGGGCAGTTCATACACCGTATTCTGGGTATAGATCATCTTTTGATGATCGTGTTCTTCATCCAGGATCCGTGCCTGCAAATACCAAGTTTTTCCGTTATCGTCACTGCGGTAAATGGGATGGCCGTTCAGGCGATTCAGCGTATCCCCCGGATCGTTGGGATCCGCCTCCTGATGGAAGGTGGAAATCAGCACGCCGTTTTCCCCGCACTGGGAATGATTCACCCGCAGGATGCGGCCATAAGCGCTGGTAAAGCTGGGTACAGCGCCCTCCTCCCTGTATAGCATGCGCTTATCGGTGGAATCAACAATCGTACGATACATCACATTTAATGCTGACATATTCTATGCTCCCCTTATTCTTCCCATAGGCTGACGGCCATGGTCATTTCGGTACAGATACCGTCTTTGGAGCCGGGATTATTGATGGAATACAGCTTGCTCTCCTCATCGCAGAAGAAATAGCTATTGCTGTAGCCAGTGTGGGACGCATGATCAGAATCCTTATAGGGAATGGGATGAGGCCACTGTTCAAAGGTCTCCCCCAGGTCATAACTGACAAAATAGTCAGTACCGTTCGCATGGCCGCCGGATGGCATCCCAGCGCTCATAAAAGCGCCGCTAACAATGAGCGTGCCCTTCTCTCCGCCCCGATTCACCCACAGGCAATAGGGAGAGGAACCCAGACTGCCTCCCTGATTGGAATAAATCCGCCGCCCGGGATCCCTGGGATCACCCCAATCCAGCCCGTCGGGGGAATAGCGGCAATAAATAGGATTCCCCTCCATGCCCACCATTTCATACACCATGAAATACCGGCCATCGGGCAGCCTGGTCACCACCGGCATACCGGGGCGCAGATTGGGATCCTCACAAGCTACAGAATCCATGGCAAAGGACCAGTTTTCCAAATCCCGGGTAATGCGGTAAATCAATTTCTGGCTGTGGATGGTGCAATTCCGCTCATCGCAATAGTGACATACCAGCACACCATCATCAGTCATGGTGAAGAAAGGCTCCCACACACCCTTCCCGCAATGCCCGCCGTGATCCAGAGTACCCAGGGCAAACCAGGTGCTGCCCGTATTCAGGCTGTAATAGAGCCTGAGATAGGATCCTTCCTCCGGATGGGTGGAAACGGCGCCCATGATCAGCGTCCCCTTGGGGAAGCTGCCCATATCCCGCGGCAATTCATAGATGGTTGGCATCCAATAGACATTGAAATGCGGATGTTCCCAATCCAGAATCCTGGCTACCATACGCCAGCTTTTTCCATCGTCGTCACTGCGGTAAACCGGATGGCCCTGCATTCTGCCCAAAGTATCCTTGGGATCATTATCCAGTTTTCGATGCTCAAACGTGGAAATCAGCACGCCGTTATGGCCTTGAGAAGAATGAGAAATACGAATCAAACGGCCGTAAAGACTGGCGGTATTGTAAACGGTTTTTCCCTCATGATGCTTCATCAGTTTCGGTGCCTTATCAATCACAGAGGTGTATTGCACCCGCAATGCAGATTGATGCTGTTTTACTTCCATGCTTATTCGCTCCTCTCCCGTTTCACTCGTCTATCCACTGGCTGACGGCTACGATCATCAGGCAATCGTTTCCGTCCTCTGAACCGATATTGTTGATGGAATAAAGCGTGTTTCCCTCATCCCAGAAGAAATAGCTGTTGCTGTATCCGGTGTGGGAGGCGTGATCGGTATCCTTATAAGGGATGGGATGGGGCCACTGGGTGAAGGTCTCTCCTCCATCGAAGCTGACAAAATAATCGGTGCCGTGTCCGGGGCCGCCGGCAGCGGCGCCTGCACTCATAAAACCGCCGCTGACGATGAGGGTGCCCTTTTCGCCGCCACGGTTCACCCACAGGCAATAGGGAGAAGAGCCCAGGGAACCGCCCTGTACGGAATAAATCCGCCGGCCGAAATCCTGGGGATCGCCCCAGTCCAATCCGTCGGGGGAATATTTGCAGTAAACGGGATTGCCTTCCATGCCTACCATCTCATACACCATGAAATACCGGCCGTCGGAAAGGCGCGTTACCACCGGCATGCCGGGCCGGTAGGAAGGCTCCTTGCAGGCCACGGAATCCTGAAGAAGGGACCAGTGCCTCAGATCTTTGGTAGTGCGGTACACCAGCTTCTGGCTGTGGAAGGTGTAATTGCGTTCGTCGCAGTAATGGCATACCAGGGTGCCATCGGCAGCAAGATGGAAGAAGGGCTCCCATACGCCGCTGTATGCGGGCCCGCCGTGATCCAGCGCACCCATGAAAACCCAGGTGCTGCCCGTATCCAGGCTGTAATAGAGATTAAGATAGGATCCCTCCTGAGGATGGGTGGTTACCGTTCCCATCAGCAGCGTACCAGCCGGGAAATCCCCCATAGCGCAGGGCAGTTCAAAAATCGTGGGCATCAGATACTGCATAAAATGAGGATGATCGGGATCCATTACTTCGTTGACGGTGCGCCAGGTTTTGCCATTGTCATCGCTGCGCATCACAGGATGGCCTGGCACCCGCTTGCCCCAATCCATCGGATCCAGAAACCGCTTTTTTTCGAAGGTGGAGATCAGCACACCATTATCTCCCCGCTGGGAATGGGAAATCCGCAGGATGCGGCCATACAGAAGGGGAGGACTCATCAGCTTTTTCCCGTCCACTTCATAGGCGCGCTTGGGCATCTGGTCAATAATGGTGCTGTACTGTTTTTTCAGGGCCGTTTCGGGCATCGCAATTTTCTGTTCACTCATACTTCATTTCCTCCCATATTCTTGTTTTTCGTTTATCCGCCCAATGGCTGACAGCCACGTTTATCCATGTATGGATTCCGTCGTCTGATCCGTGATTGCAGATGGGATAAAGAGCGCTTTCCCCATCACAAAAAGAATAGCGGCTGCTGCAACCAGCGATCAAGGGGTTCGCCCTGATCATGACTTGCACAAGATCCGGAAGTCTGCCGGCACATTTGTGCCCGTGCTGTTTTTCTGTTTTTAAATGGAAAGGGGCGGCCGCTCCGAGGAACGGCTGCCCCGATGCATGGAATTGCAATTGCGGGATATAGAATTTTCAATTTTGGGCCGACCGATCAGAAAGCCCCCTGACGGGATGAATCCAGAGCCAGTCCCGATTCCGTGATCGTGACAGGAATCAACCGGGGACGTTCGCAAGGGCCGTAATTTGGAGCATGAAGCGCCATTAACAACTCATTTTTGTTATTTTCAATAAGCATGGCGTGGCCGCCGTCCTGATCATAGAGGGGCTTTTCGGCATGGGTCCAGGGGCCAAAGAGGCTGCCGCTGACACTCCGGGCAATGCCCGTTTCATACCGGCCGTTGCCGGTACTCCACAGCATGCACAGGGCGCCGCTCTTATCATAGAAGAGGAATACCCCATCGGTCACCCGGGTGATGCAATCAAATTTGATGCCCACTGCCTCAGCCACATACTGGCCACGGCACCAGGCAGCATCGGAGGCCTTGAACAGCAGATGGGGGCCGCCCACCCGCTTTTTCAGATCAGGCGAAAGCTGAACCGCCTCCACGGTGCCATCCACCACCTGCAGCCATTCATGGCAGTAGATCATGTAGGGCGTGCCGTCCTTATCCACAAACAGGGTGCCGTCCAGGCCCAACTGTTCCGGGGGCGTTACCGGCCCCTCAGACCAAGGGGTGAAGGGGCCCCGCGGATCTTCACTGCGGAAAATCCGGGTGCCCCGCACCTGCTCCTTGCCCAGGGGCGTTTCTGCGCCGCTGCCGGGAAGGGGACCGGTAACCGTTACAAACATGTACCATGCGCCCTGATATTCATGCACTTCCGGCGCCCAATAGGTATTGCCCAGATTGGGCAGCTTCAAGGCCGGCGCCAGGGGACCCCAGTGTTCCCCATCCTGGGAAAACCGGGCGTCTACCCCTTCGTATTCTGCCGGCTCCTGGCCGTCGTGGCTGATATAGAGCACAACGCCCTGTGCCGTTTTCACAAAGAATGGATCCCGGCAGCGAATATCTTCCAGTCGAAGCGTATCCATCGTTTGTTCTTCCTTTCTTAGCCCACGATACCGGTCTTATCAATGCTTTCAGTGAACTTCCGCTGCATGACGATGAACAGCACGATCAGCGGGAAGATGGTCAGCATACAAGCGGACTGCATCTGGGTGACGATGACGTAGGGATCGTCATACATATTGAAGCCCACAGAACGCAGCAGATCCGCCAAGGTGCCCAGCGATACTGCCAGGGTATTGGCGTCGCTGAAATACATGGAAGCCATATAGTAATCGTTCCAGTACCACACGGAAGAGAACAGAATACTGGTAACGAAAGCGGGAACGGCACAGGGGATCATGATGCGGATAAAAGTGGCAAATACGCCGCAGCCGTCGATGTAGGCGGCATCCTCCAGTTCCTTAGGCATGCCACGGAAGAACTGACGGAAGATGAAGATGAACAGACCGGAACGGATGCCCTGGCCAAAGGCGGCGGGGAGATAATACACCAACGGCGTATCCAGCAATTTCATGGTCCACGCTTCACCTGTGAACAGGCGGCCAATCTGGCCCAGGAAGAAAAAGTCGAAGGATACATATTGCACATACATGGGAATGGAAATGGTCTGGGTGGGCACCATCAGGGTGAAAATTACCAGACCGAACCACAGCTTCTTACCCCGGAAATTATACCGGGCGAAGCCATACCCAACCAATGCGCAGACGAACACGTTGATGATGGTGGAAATGGCGGTGAGCTGGAAGGTTTCCAGCAGCACTTTGGGATATTCAATCAATTCCCATACCGCCTTGTAGTTCTCGATGGTCCAGTTCCGGGGGATCCAGATGACGGTGGGGTCGTACAGATCCTTGGACTGACGCAGGGAGACGGAGAGCATGTACATCAAAGGATACAGCACCACAAAGCACATCATCAGCAGGAAAATCAAACGGAAGATGGTCACGCCGATCCGGCTGGTCTTGGTCAGCAGGATCCGGCCTTCCAGGCCGTCTTTATTCTGCTTGAACCGGGCGTCTATCCTGTCTTTCAGGCTGCCGCTAATCAAATTCTTCATGCGCTCACCTCACTCCACCGTATAGACGATCCGTTTGTTCACAATGATGTAGAAGATGCTGACCAGAATACCCATCACCAGGAAGTAAATCCATGCCAAAGCGCTGCTGTAGCTGAAGTCAAAGCCCTTGGCAAAGCTGAGGATATGCTGCATCACCTTGTTGCCGTAATCGGTGAAGCGGTCGATGATGGAATAAACGGCGTTGAGCACCAGAATGGGAGACAGCATGGGGAAAGTAATCTTCCAGAAGGATTCCCATGCGGTAGCGCCTTCGATCTTGGCGGCCTCATACAGGGCCGGGGAAATGGACATGATGCCGGAGATGAACAGCAGAATCTGCAAACCGGATTTCCATGTCAGATCGAAAATACCGTTCACAATGCCCATCATGGTGTTCACCAAATCGCTTCCCACGCCCATCTTCAGCAGGAACTGATCGATGCCGCTGGTCTGGAACAGCATAGCGGAACGGGATCCGGACATGATGGCGGAAGACATTGCGTCGCCGTTCATGATGGAAAGGATCAGGCCGCTGCCGCAGATGACCGGCAGGAAGAAGACGGAACGGACAAAAGTGCGGCCCTTGAAGCTGCCGCTGAGAATGACACCCATCAGCAGAGAAAAGGCCAGAATGATCAGCACCTGGGGCAACATACCAGTGATTTCGTCGGTGAGGAACCGGACGAAATTGGTATCGATGAAGAAGGCACGGTTATAGGAGCCAAAGCCCTTATACACCGTCTGCATACCGTTGGAGGTGATGGTGGTGGTGCTGACAGAGTAAATCAGGGATTCAATCAGGGAACGCATGAACATGCCAACAAAGCCGATGATCCAGGGCAGCACGAAAAAGAAACCGGCGACTCTGCGCTTGCGTTCCAGGCTGGGCCTGCGCTTTCTCATTTAGTTCCCTCCCCTCTTGCCTGCCATGTCTTGGGGGCCACTTCCACGCCCTCCCAAGTGATGGCGTCCTTGCCATAGTTGACGCAGATCACTGCGCCATTTTCGAATTCAGATACCGAGGCATGATCCCCGATCCATTCAAAGCCCACCAGGCGGGAATTTTCCGTCAACTTCCGGGCTGCTTCCACCTGGGCCAAGGCTTCCAGGATCGGATTCTGCCAAAGATCTGCCCGAACACTGTAGAGATAATTGAGCTGAGTATCAATCAGCAATTCCGTATCCCCTGTGACCAAGGCATAATTCAGAGCGCCGCCGGTAGCGATGGCCTCCAGCATAGCAGCCTGGGGATCGGCCTGAAGATTGATGGCCTCCCCGGCATAGCCCACCAGATCGCCGTACACCATCTGCACGAAGGGCACCGTCACATCCAGCAGGTCAAAACTGCTGCTGCCGCCGGGCACATTCACCAGGAAGTCTGCATAAGGCAGTGCGTAGGCATTGGGATTATCCATGAACAGGGAATACTTCTGCCCCATCTCCTGCAGCGCAGCCTCGATGGCGGCCACCGTCTGCATGGGATAAGATACGTTGGTATCATAGCTGCCATAGATCATGGAAGGAATGCTCAGGGGGGACAGGGCTGTCACCTGCTGTTTTTCCAGGGCGCCGGTCATCTGTTCCGTTACATTGCCGATCAGGGCGGGATGCAGCAGATAGCCCCGCTTGGCAGAACCATCTTCCATACGGGTACCAACAGAGAAGGTATACTGGAAAGCAGGAGAGCGGGACAAGGACTTGGCAGAATCCCGGACGGGGATGATGCCGTTACCCTGGTCGGTGAATTTCACCGGTTCCACCGTCAGCGCAATTTCATCCCCGGCGGATTTCACAGCCCCTTGAAGGGCTTCCCAGTCCTTCCAATTGTTGCCGGCAGCCCAGGAAAGACTGGTATCGATCTGCCCCTTCAGTGCATCCTGAGACCAGGACTGCACCCGCAGGTTGATGCCGCCATCGGCCTTTTCCCGCAGGGCTTGATACATCTTCTGAATATCGGTCAGGCCGGACAGCTGCTTTTGCTTGAGCACCGGCACACCCAGGGTGGATTCCTTCCGGGAAACGCCGGCATAGTAATCCAGGAACAGCACGGTGTCATCATTCTTCTTTTCTTCCATGCCCTTTTCCTGGATCAGATACTGACGGTATACATCCGCCATACCGGCCAGATTGGCCTGATCGCCCTCCAGGAAATAATACCGCTGCTCAAGGGCGGGCATTTCGAAGCCCTGATCCTGATAGAGGGTGATGGTCTGGGCATTGAAGCTGCTGATATCCAGCATGTAGCGGTCTGTATAGCGCATTTTGTAATCAGCATATACACCGCAGTAAGAGGAATTACGCTGATTAGCCAAAGCATTGAGAGAAGCGTATTCATCGCCGCCGGTAATGATGGACAGGAAAGCCGTATCATTTTTCTTGACGCCGTATACAGGCAGGGATGCCTTATACCCGTCGGAGGGACGGAACACCAGGGTGGTGGTCTTATTGTCCCCGTAGACGGAGGAACGGTATTCCAGGCTGTTGCCTTCCCCATTGTTGAAGTACATCAACGCCCCCTGCCCGTCAGGCAGCAGCACGTATCCTTCGTCATTTGCCCCGCCGCCACCGAAATTGGGCAACAGTCGGATGTTGCTCAGCAGGCATTCATCGGGGGATTCTTCCTTAATTTCGCTGGTGACCACGCGCACCTTCAGATAATCGTCTTCCAGGGTCACTTCCACAGGGATGGTCACATCGCCGTCTTTGAAATAGTAATCCGTGCGGAAACCATTTTCCAGCTGATACATGGTGATGGCCTTTTTCTTGACGCACACCGTTTCGCTGTTTTTCTTGTTTTCCTGTTTATCTTCCAGATCATAGTAGGAAATGATCAGGGAAGAGGCCAGCTCCAGCTTGTAAACACGGGTGGCCCAGGAATCGTCCCGGGCGTCCAGCGGATTGGCATACCACTGGGTGCCGGCAGCAGTTTCTACGTAGAAATTGGCGTCGGAGGGACGCATGAACAGCTTGTTGCCGTTCACTTCCGCCACCTGGCGGAATTCCTCATCCTTGGCGTTGAAGGGGATCTCTTCCCCGACAGGCAGGGGCTGAACCGCCTCGAGGGCAGGCAGCTTTTCGCTCACGCCGCCCAGGATACCCATGGAGAACATGGCCAGCACCGCAAGGCCGGCGCAGAGTACCAATACGCCCAGGATAATCAGGCGCTTTTTTCTCTTTCTTTCTTTCATACCGGCCCTCCTTACCTACGCAGTTGCAGTTCCATGTACACGGTCTGGACGAACAGGGTCACCTGCTGCAGCAGACCAAAGAAGAGCACCAGCAGGAACAGAATGAACACGATCCCCGCCAGAGAAAGCAGAATGCTCAGGATCGCCTTGGCCATGCTGTAATCATGGATGGTAGCCATGGCGGATACGAAAATCAGCAGGCTATACAGCAATCCGAAAGCGCGGAAGATGGTCATGAAGCTTTCTTCTTCCATGATGAGCAGATGACTCATCACCACGCAGAGAATGGATACCGCCACATAGGGGATCAGGGCGTAAGAAGTGGCGCAAAAGATTTCCCGGATGCTGCCTTTACCGTCCAGCAGGGTGGTTACTGCCCAATTGACCACCGTCCACAGCAGGAAGAGGCCGACAGTGGAGGCAAAGGTGTAGAGGATATTGACGTTGGTCAGGTTGTTGTAATTGAATTTGAAGTCGGTAGCATAGATGGCCAACACTTCCGTGGCATACCAGGCTAACAGAATCACAACGGTGGGCAGGATGGGCCACACCTTGTAATACTTCATTTCGTACAGTTCAGAGGACGGATGCCCCAGCACCTTCATAATCCGTTTGACGGCGCTCATTCTTCCTCCCTCCTTCCCTCACGGATGGCGCGATACTTGCGGATCTTGGTAAAGATCACCAGACCGGCCCCGCCAACAAGCAATACTGTAAACACATAGGGCAAGAGATTACGGGCAGTTTCCATACGGTATTCATTGAAGGCCCTGGAATAACCTTCCCGGTCATAGCCCAGCTTGAAATAATGCATGGCTTCCTGGTAGCGGCCTTCCTCATAGAGGGCCTTGCCGATACCGATGTAGGCCAATTCACAGTTCACATTGCGCTGTGCCACTTCTTCCCACAGTTTCCAGGCTTCCTGATAAAGGCCGTCGATGTAGAGCAGCACGGCACTTTCCACCAGTTCGCCGTATTCCGTACGTTCAAATACGGTCATACTGGCCTTATCCTTATCCAGCACCAGCACCTTCTGGCCCAGGGTATCGATCGCTATGGCATTCTGGAAGGTACCCTCCTGATAGCCGGCGCCGCCAAAGACGCTGAGCAGATGGCTTTCCTGGTCATAGACGAATACACGGCCGCGGGTTCTGTCCAGAGCATAGAGCATGCCGTTATCATGGATGGCCAGGTCGATGAAGCGAGTATCCTGAGTTTGGCCCATGTAATAGCCCCGCTCCAGATCGCCGTAGTTACCCGTCTGGGAACGAACGTTGCGGGTATAACTGATCAGCACGTTGTCGCCCAGAGAATTGAGCTTGCTGATTTCGTTATAGGTGTTTGAGCTTTCATTGGTACAGGTGTAGATGAAGTTCTCTTGGTCAATATCGAAGGAAGCGTATTGAACAGGCACATAGCGGGCCATATTGTTCACCTGCTGCTGAGAGAGCAGCTGTTTCCACATGTAGTCGATCATCACGGCCACGGAAACAGTCACGTTGTTGGCGCCGTAGAAGCCCAGGAATTTCCCCGTTCTATCATACATAACGGCGCCCAGATACATGCCCTTGGGCAGGATGAACACGGTACCCAGCTGATTGGCCAATACCTTATCAGGCTTGAATTCCGCATTCTCTTCCAGCAGATCGGAATCAGGCCGGCCGTATTCCCGCACAAGCTTGTCTTCCTGATCCAATACAACCACCCGGCCTTCATCGGGCAGGCAGATGTAGAGCTGATCCTTCTCATCCACAAAGATGCCGGAAGGATTCTTGAATTTTACCTCTCCCCCATCAGGCAGGAAGAATTTATTCACCTCACGGACGAAGGCGAAATTCTGATCCAGCACCACGATGCGGCCGTTTCCGGCGTCGGAGATATAAATGAATTCTTCATTGTGGACAAATACGTCCGCCGGGCTTTTGAAGGCCTTACCCGTCTGGGCAACGCCGTTGATCACCTCGGCAGGCAGATAGCTGTCCGGGGCGGGAACGCTCTTGCCCCAGGCGTCATAGATGTAACCGGGATAGGTATTTTCACCCATGGCCGGCAATGCGATCATCACGAACGCCATGATAAGAATCATGCAGCGCTTGAGCATGTGACTCCTCCTTTCATCCGCATTATTCCTTGATACCCGCCGACGCCATCGTCTGCACCACCGAAGACTGGCTGATGATGAACAGAATGATGGGCGGGAGCATCAGTACCACTGCCGCCGCGGAACCAACGCCCGCACGGGCAATGGTGCCGGAAGATACGATCTGGGACAGCAGGATGGGCAGCGTGCGAAGATTTTCCTTGAAGATGA
>SVGR01000167.1 GCA_015056265.1 Clostridiales bacterium | reverse complement strand
GGGTGTGCGGCCATCTGGTGGTGGCCAATACCAGAACCATTGAACTGGTGGGCGTTAATCGGGATACCAAGGTGCCCGATGGGGGCGAAATGGATTTTGATCAGGGCTTCTTTTCTGAAAGCGCCCTCAGCCTGATCAACCGGGACCGGGTGGATGAAGGGGTGCAGGTATGCAAGCAATTGATGCTTTCTGTATTGAATGAATGCGCTGATTCAGGCCTGACCGGCATTTATTCCGATGACCTGGGCACGGCGGGATTTTCCATGCATACGGTGATTGCCGCTTACCGGGAATTGGAAGCGGAAGGGAAAATGCCCCTCCGGGTGGTGCAGCAGTGCAATCTGGGCGGGGATGATGAGGAACTCAAGGAATTCCTGAAGGCCGGCTATCATTACGGTCAGGGCAGCGCCATGTACAGGTTGGGGCCTCGGAAGGCATTTGCTGATGGCAGCCTGGGCGCCCGCACTGCCTGGCTCAATGCCCCTTATGCCGATGCTCCCGGCGTGATCGGCGTGCCTGTCTTTACCCAGGAGGAACTGAATACCTTTGCCCTTCATTCCCATCAGGCCGGGCTGCCCTTCATCGTGCATGCCATTGGCGACGGCGCTGTGGATTGCGTACTTAATGCCATTGAGTATGCGCGCCGCCTGATGCCTGAAACCAGCCATTTCCGGGATGGCATTGTCCACTGCCAGATTACAGGGCAGGAAACGCTACGGCGCATTATCGATATGAAGGTGGATGTCTATGCCCAGCCCGTCTTTACGGAATATGATCTGCATATCTGCCGGGATCGGGTAGGGGCTCAGCTGGAAAAGACCAGTTATAACTGGAAGACCCTTCTGGACAGCGGGGTATGCATTTCTTCCGGCAGTGATTGCCCGGTGGAGCCCTTTGCCCCGGCAAAAAATATTTATTGTGCTGTGACCCGCAAAGATTTTGATGGTTTCCCCGAGGGTGGCTGGCTGCCGGAACAGTGCCTGACAGTGGACGAGGCCGTCTATTGCCATACGGTGATGGCGGCAAGAACGGTGGGCCTGGAAGCAGAACGGGGACGGGTGAAAAAGGGCCTGTTTGCTGATTTCACCATTTTCCCCCGGGATCTTTCTGCCATAGATCCTATGGAAATCCAGCATCAGAAGCCATTGATGACCGTGGTGGGCGGAAAAATCCGCCTGTGCCCCGGTGCTTGAAAGGAGTACCATGGAAATTTGGGATTTATATGATATATCCGGAAAACGAACCGGCAAAACCATCGCCAGGGGAGAGTATATTCCCGAAGGATTTCTTCATCTGACCGTGGACGCCGTTATCCTCAACTCCAAAGGGGAAACGCTTTTGCAGCGCCGGGCCAAAGAAAAAAAGGTATATCCTGATCTTTGGTGCATTACCGGCGGCGCCGCCCTGAAGGGGGAGGATGGGGCGACGGCCTGTGCCCGGGAAGTGGAAGAAGAAATGGGCTTTGCGCCTGATATGGATACCGCCCGGCTGATCAGCCATTATCTCAGGCCGGAAAGGCGTTTTATGCGGGATGTATTCCTGATTTATCAGGATGTGCCGCTGGAAAAAATGCATTATCAGCCCGGTGAGGTGCAGGATGCCATGTGGATCCTGCCGGAAAAAATTGAATCGGATTCTTCCCTGTCTGCACAGCTGCATCACTTGGATTTCTGGATGGATATTTATCCTTTCATCCTGCTGGAGAGCTATCGCATCCGTATTCCTCAGGGAATTTACCGCCATTATAAGGGCAAGCGCTATCAGATGATGGGCCTGTCCCTGCATTCTGAAACGCTGGAGCCTATGGTGATCTATCGCGCGCTCTACGGCAGCATGGAAACCTGGGTGCGTCCAGCGGGAATGTGGCAGGAAATGGTGGATGTGGATGGCGGAAGGGTGCCCCGTTTTGCGTTGGAGGAGGCGGCAGAATGAAACTGGTGATCATATTCGGTCCCCATGCTGTAGGCAAGATGACAGTTGGCCAGCAATTGTGCAAAATCACCGATTTGGAATTGTTCCATAATCATATGACCATTGAGCCGGTATGCGGCTTATTCAAAAATCATCCGGCGGAGCGATCCCGGCTGACGGAATTATTCCGCAGGGAAATTTTTGAGGCGTTTGTCAAAACGGATGAGCCGGGGATGGTCTTTACCTTTATGTGGGCGCTGGATCAGCAGGCAGACTGGGATTACATTGCCGGCATAGAGCAATTATTCCTTTCCCATGGGGCTGAAGTTTACTATGTGGAGCTGGAAGCAGATTATGATATCCGCATCGATCGCAATAAAACGGAAAACCGCCTGAATAACAAGCCCAGCAAGCGGAATATTGAATGGTCGGAGGGCATGTTCCGGCGCATTGAAGAAAAATATCGTCTCAATTCTCTGCCTGGGGAAATCAATAAACCCCATTACCTTCGGATCAATAATACCGATCTTTCTGCTGAGGCTGCAGCGGAACGAATCAAGGAATACTTTCATTTATAAAATTTTTTACCATATGCAGGGAACGGCGCATCTGTGCCGTTTCTTTTTTGTGCAGTTATGGTATAATGAATACCGATGGAAGTTTTTCCAGGAAAGGGGGAGGGAAAATGGAACTGAAATTGTTTTCCAAAAAGCAGACGGCGGATCATTTTGAGCGTCTGGCCGCAGAAAACGAACGCCAGATCTACGCCCTCTGCTATCATATGATGGGCAATCATGAGGATGCCCAGGATTGCGCCCAGGAAACGATGCTGCGGGCCTTCCGCGCATTTGATTCCTTCCGGCGGGACGCCCAGTTTTCTACCTGGGCGACCAAAATTGCCATGAATGTATGCGTGGATGCGCTGCGGAAAAGAAAAGAAGTTTATTCTCTTGACAGCATGCGGGAGGATACCGGCTTTGATGTAAAGGATGATTCCCCCGGCACCTATG
>SVGR01000028.1 GCA_015056265.1 Clostridiales bacterium | reverse complement strand
TGATAAAAAAGGGGAGGCTGCAAAAGAGAGGGCTGGGCAAAGCAGGCACGGATGGGGGCGCTGCGGTAGCTTTCCTGCTGCCGGGCGGTGAGATTCACCCAGCCCACCCCGGATTTCAGCCTCCCCCACAGATTTCCTTCCTCATCCAGCTGCTGGGCCACAATGGTGAAAATGCCGTCTTCCCCCACAATCCGGGCATAATCCCAATCGTATCCCGGGCCGTCATAGATATATTCCGTCCCCTCCAGGGCGATCCGATAATTTGTTTCCTCCCCAAAGGCCACAGCCGGGATGGAAAAGAGGATCAGCATCAACGAAAGAATACGCCGCTTCATCAGGTTTCTCTCCTTTGTAATCATCTGCCTTTATTGTATCAGATCAGGCGGCGTCTGTCACCCCGTAAAGAAACGGTAATTTTTCCCAAAAACACCAGTGCCGGGAAGCGATGCTTGCACGGTCGCTTCCCGGCAGAGGATGAAAAGTGAGATGACAATTCAGAAACCGGCCGTTTTATGCAAGCAGGGCCAGGATCTCCGCAGCATTGGTATCAGGCTTCACCTCGGGCAGGGCATGGAGGATCACTCCCTGTTCATCGATCACATAGGTGGACCGAACAGTACCCATGCTGGTTTTGCCGCAGCGGGTTTTTTCCTTCCAAACGTCATAGGCCTGCATAACGTCCGTTTCCGGATCGGCAAGCAGAGTGAAGGGCAGATCGTATTTCTGGGCAAATTTCAGGTGGCTTGCCACGCTGTCCTTGCTGACGCCGATCACCGCCACATTCTTTTCCCGAAAGCCCGCATAAGCGCTGGCAAAGGCGCAGGCCTGGCGGGTGCAGCCGGGGGTGTTATCCTTGGGATAAAAATACAAAACCACCTTCTTCCCCGCAAAATCGGCCAGGGAAACGGGGGCGCCGTTTTGGTCATTCAGGGTAAAAAGAGGGGCCTTTTCGCCTACATTCAGCATGCTTTTTTCTCCTTATCTAGGGCCGGAAAACCGGCGGAATCATTTGGCTCGTATATATAATACCCGTCCAAACGCCCTTTGAAACATCCGGCCGGAAATTTCCCCCTTCCCATTTGCACCAGGAAATGCATCACTTGCATGCAATTTGCCTTTTCTTCTTTTCCATTTTTTATGTGTATTATTGCAGGAATAATGGATTTGATGGCGAATATAATACCATAAGAAAGCTGAAGATGCGTGCAATCAAAATAGAATAAGGAGGAAGAACGATGGAACAGCATACGATTTCCGCCATGATCCTGAAAAATGAAATGGTGATCCATGGACAGCCCAAATGGACCTTCGGCAAAAACAGCTGCAATACCTACGAGTTCTTTGTGTCCGATTTCCGCCGCCCGGACGGGAACCTGCTCCCCTCCTGGCCCATCTTGGAAATCATTGAGCGCGACGACGCCCTGACCATGCTTTTTTCCATTGCCTTGCTGTGGGAATCCGCCCGGAAAATTATGGAGATCAGCCAGCGCACCAACACGCATCTGACCCTTTCCCTGAATGTGCTGCCCAAATTCGTCGAAAACGAGCATTTCGTGGAGCAGGTGAAAAAATGCCTGGAGCATACCGGCCTGGAGGGCAATCGGCTGCAGTTTGAAATCAGCGAACTGCAGCAGCTCAGCGCCGAAGGCTGCCAGAACCTGAATTACGTCCGGCAGGAACTGGGCATTCAGCTGTGCATGGGCAATTTCGGCACCCATCTGACCAATATGCCCCTGCTGTATCAGGTGCATTTTGACACCCTTGAGCTGGCCAGGGAATACGCCGAGCATATCCCCGAAAACGAAATGGCCTGCAAAGCCGCTATCGCCATCCAGCATATGGCCGATACCCTGGATATCCGCATGTGCGCCAAGGGCGTGGATAATCAGGATCAGTTTGAATTCTTTGAGGAAATCGGCACCTTCAAATGCCAGGGCTCCCTGATCAGCAATTCCATGGATCTGGAAGCCCTGGAGGAATACATCAGCCATTACGCCCTGAAGGCCGGCCACGAATAATCGCCTGGCAGCCCCTCCCACAGCGTCTGCCCATCCGGCAGGCGCTGTCTTTTTCATGTTTTTCCCCGGCAGGATGAATGGAACAGCAATTTTTTGTATACATTTTCTTTCCTTTATAGTATAATAATCAATGAAATTCCCCAATGGGAGGAAAAGAATATGAAAACAGCGGATTTTTTGCGCCAGGCAACTGCCATCCCTGGCGTGACGGGCAATGAAGGAGCGGTAGCAGCGTTCATCGCCGACGCCTTCCGGCCTTTCGTGGATGAGGTGGAGATCACACCCCTCAACTGCGTCATCGCCCACAAAAAAGGCAACGGACCCAAGGTGCTGATTTGCGCCCATCTGGACGAAATCGGCATGATGGTATCCAAGATCGAAGAGGACGGCTCCCTCCGGCTGCAGAGCGTAGGGGGCGTGGATCCCCGGGTGCTGCCCGGCATGCGGGTGCGCGTCTTCACCAAAGACGGCGAGCTGATGGGCGTGGTGGGCGCAACGCCCCCTCATCTGCTCAAGGACGCCGATAAGAAAAACAACTACAACTGGGAAACCCTGTTTGTGGACATGGGGATGAGCGCAGAGAAGGTGCGCGAAAAGGTAAAGGTGGGCGATACCGTATGCTTTGAGGCCCGGTATGTGGAACTGAAAAACGGCCGGGTTGCCACCAAAACCGCCGACGACCGGGCCTGTGTGGCCATTATGCTGGAGGCAGCTCAACGCCTCTGCGAAATGAAGTATGAAGCGGATCTTTATTTCGTTGCCACCTGCCAGGAGGAAATCGGCTCCTACGGCGCGGCGGTTTCCGGCTTCCAATTGGATCCCGATTACGGCGTGGCCTTTGACGTATGCCATGCGGAGGTGCCCGGCGCGCCCCGGTTTTCCAGCCATAAGATTGATTCTCTGGTAGTCTCCAAGGGCCCCTTCCTGCATCCTTATCTGGTCAAAAAGCTGGAAGAGGCGGCCAAGGAAAACGGCGTTTCCCTGCAGACGACCATTGATCCCCGCTATACTTCCACCGATGCGGATGATTTGTCCCTGGCCCGGGCCGGGGTGCCCACGGTGCTGCTCTCCCTGCCCCTCAAATATATGCACACCAATGTGGAAACCTTTGATATGCATGCCCTTACCGAGGGCGGCAGGCTCTTGGCCCATTACCTGAAATCCTTCAATAGCAGTTGGGAGGATGAATTATGGATCTGAAAACCCTTTGCAATATGAACGGCGCATCCGGCGATGAAAAGGCCGTGCGCAACGCCCTCCTGGAAGCGGCCAAGCCCCTGTGCGATTCCGTCAAAATCGATCGGATGGGCAATGTGATCGCCTTCAAAAAAGGCAGCGGCAAATCCGATCGTCATCTGCTCTTCGGGGCTCATATGGATGAAATCGGCTTCATCATTCTGGATGCGACGGAAGACGGTCTTTTGATCTTCCGGCCCATCGGCGGCGTGGATCCCCGGGTTGCCGTCAGCAAATATGTGGTGGTGGGTGAAAAGCAGGTGAAGGGCGTGATCGGCGCCCTGGCCATCCATCTCCAGTCTGCGGATGACCGCAAGCGGGTGCTGGGCTTTGATAATCTTTACATCGATATTGGCGCCAAATCCAAGGACGAAGCCCTGGCCGATTGCCCTCCCGGATGCTTCGCTTACTATGATAACGATTATCAGGAATTCGGCGATGGCTGCGTAGTGGCCAAGGCCCTGGACGACCGGCTTGGTTGCTGGAATCTATTGCGGCTGCTGGAAGGCAATTATGATTGCGATATCACCTGTGCTTTCGTGGTGCAGGAGGAAGTGGGCCTGCGGGGCGCTACCGGCGCGGCCTTTGCCTCTGACGCAGATACTGCCATCATCCTGGAAGGTACCACTGCCGGGGATATGGGCGATGTGGATAAGGTCCGCCGGGTATGCGAACCGGGCCTGGGCGTATGCGTTTCCTTCATGGATAACGCCTCCCTGGTAAACCGGGAACTGTACAAAGAAATCCTCACCCTGGCCGAAGAAAAAGGCATTGCCCACCAGATCAAGCGGGGCGCTACCGGCGGCAACGACGCCGGGGCATTCCAACGCCGCCGGGAGGGCAAGCGCACCTGCGTGCTGTCCGTCCCCTGCCGCTATATCCACGGGCCCTCTTCCGTGGTGAAGCTCTCCGATATCGAGGCCCAGTACCAGCTGGCGAAGGCGTACGCAGAGAACGTGTGATCAGATCAACGGATTCAATATGTGATTCGGAATTCGGAATGCGGAATTCGGAATTACATAAGGATTTCTCATAGATTCAATCCTTGAATCAGCAAAAGAAGATTATTCATCGTCTAACTTTAATTCCGAATTCCGAATTCCGAATTCCGAATTTATAATCGATTCCAAGAAATATGCAGGAGGTTCAATTATGCTTCTTGATACCTTGAAAACCATGCTTGCCATCTATGGCCCCACCGGTCAGGAAGGAAAGGTAGCCGAAAAAGTGCAGGAAATGCTGAGTGGCAAAGTTGATTCCATGAAGGTTGACGTCATGGGCAATCTGATTGTGGAAAAGAAGGGCCAGGAGGACGGAAAAACCATCATGTTTTCCGCTCATATGGACCATATCGGCCTCATCGTTACCGATATCGAAGATACCGGCTATCTCCGCGTCACCAATGTGGGCGGCGTAGGCATTGATAATATCAAGGGCCATCACGTCACCTTCGGCAATGGCGTGGAGGGCGTGGTGATGCTGCAGCCCACCAAGGGCGAAACGGCCACCCTGGCCCATCTGTTTGTAGATATCGGCGCGGAAGACAAGGCCGACGCCCTTACCAAAGTAAATCTGGGCGATGTATGCGTTTACGCCCCCGACTGCGTGCAGCTGGGCGAAAACCGCATTGCCTCCCCCGCCATGGATGACCGCTGCGCCTGCGCGCTGCTGGCCCAGATGCTCATGGAAGTTGAAAATCCCGTCAACACCATCGTGGGCGTTTTCTCCACCCAGGAAGAGGTGGGTCTGCGGGGCGCCACCACCGCTGCCTATCAGGTAGCCCCCGATTTCGGCGTGGCCCTGGATGTTACCGGCTGGGGCGATACCCCCGAGGTGAAGCTGCCCGCCATCCAGCTGGGCAAGGGCGCCGCCATCAAATTCATGGATCGCTCCCACATTGCCACCCCCATCCTCCGGGACGCCCTGATTGCCGCCGCCGAAAAGGCCAATGCCCCCTATCAGCGGGAAATCCTGCCCTACGGCGGCACGGACGGCGCCGCCATCCAGCACAGCCGCTGCGGCGTGCCTGCCGGCACCCTGTCCATTCCCTGCCGCTACGTACACTCCGCCTGCGAAACCATCGATATGCGGGATATGGAGAGCGCCCTGGCCATCCTGAAGGAATTCGTCAACACCAAGCTGTAAGCATTTCTATTCAGTTTCATCACATATACTGTAAAAATAGGCCTTTCAGCCCCAGAAATGGAACTGAAAGGCCTATTTTTCGACCGTAAATTGCCGAAAAAACAAAGGCAGCCATGATTGGCCGCCTTTGCGAAAGGGATTATTCAATCCGAATGCCGTACATATAGGAATTATCCTTGCTGCAGGTACCGATCACCAAGGTATTGCGGTACACAGCGGGAGAGCCCTGAATATCGCCCTGCAGATCCAGCTTGCTGCACAGCCGACCGGTAAGCCCGTCGAACATATACAGCACGCCGTCCTCATCCGCCTGGATCACCCAGGCCTTTCCGGCCTGATTGTACACAGCTACGGGAGAGGAAATGGTATCGGCGGCCAGATCGTAGCTCCATTCCACCTTACCGCTGTCCTTGTTGAAGGCGATGATCCGGCTATCGCCGCCGCTGACCATATTCACGGTGAAGATCACCAGATGATCGATGCCGTACTGGCCCACCACGGGGCTGGCCTTGCAGCCGGATTTCTGATCCTTGTTATAATCGCACTTGATGGCGTAACTCCACTTTTCTTCGCCGGTAAGGGCGTCCAGGCGGCGGATGGTCACATCCTTCTTGCTGCCCAGGCGGGAATAGGCGGTATTGCCGGTGTAGAGGCTGACCCCATCATCCCCATCCATATCCAGGGCAATGGCGGCGTCCACGTTATCGCCGGTATCCACAGCCCACACCGTCTTCATGGTGTTGCTGTCCACGCAGCGCACCAGGCCGTAGGTATCGGCCAGATAGATGTACTGATTGTACATAGCCACGCTGCTTTCCACGCCCACCTGATTCTTGGCCTTATCATCGCCGCTGGAGGAAAGCTTGGAGCGGAGATAATAGGTCTCCTGGTTCACTTCCATCTTGTTAACGCGGTTGGGCTCGGTTTCAGAAACATGCTCGAAATTGGCATTGAGATCAATGGTGTAAAGCAGGCCGTTTTCACCCGCCATAATGATGGCGTCATTTTCATGCACGTTATCGTTATACAGGATCAGGGGCGTGCCGTCAAAGGCGCCGTTGGTGGAATACTGCTTCTGGGAATTGGACTGGCGGCCGTTGACGAAGAAGAATTTTTCGTTATTGATCAGGTTATAAACATGCACGCCGATATCGCCCTGCTTGTTGGGCAGTTTGGAGATACCCTGGCCCACGGCCAGCAGAGGCCGGCCGGTGGTATCCACGGCCACGCTGCCTTTCAGGGGATAGCCTATATTGATTGGATCACGGGAAGCAGAGCCGTCGGTCAGATCCAGGAAATAGATCTTGCCATCCTGGGCGCCGAAGATCACTTCCCGATAACCAGAAATGGCCTTCTTTTCCGCATAGAGGGTCTCCATCATGTTCCTTACTTCCATGGGCCACTTCACGATCACGGGCTGACCCGTCCAGCCAACGCCGTAGAGAGTGCCGTTGTCATCGGTGCGCAGAGAGCCGATTTCGCTCTTCCACAGCACGCTCATCTGTTCCTTTTCCACTTCCACAGTACCGAAAGCGGCATTGCGGCGGAAGTTATCGCCGCGGAAGGTGAGCACGCCGGCATTCCACATGGAGTAATTATCGGGATGGGGGGCCATATAGCCGTCCTCACGGACGTAATCCTTCTGGGCAGTGCCGCCCTTGTATACCGTATCTGTCACCTTCACGCTGTTGCTGCCCGCCTTCGCCTCCAACTGAGGCAGAGGAGAATTGGTGGGCACAGGCGTGGGAGAGGGCGTAGGTTCGGGGGTAGGCACAGGGGTAGGTTCAGGCGTGGGCGCCTGGGTAGGCACAGCGGTGGGAACCAAAGTCGGCACCAGGGTAGGAGCCTGGGTGGGGGCCTGCGTGGGGGCATGAGTAGGCGCTTCGGTCACCCAAACAGTGGGGATCAGGCCGCCCTGCACGGGGTCATCCGTATGCATGGGCACATCCGTGGGGACGGGGATGGGCGCCTGAGTAGGCATCAGCGTGGGGGCGGGGGTCACGATCCGGACGGGCTGAATGGTGGCAGTGGGCAGGGGCTTTACAGACAGCTGAGCCTGCACATCCGACCGCACCCAGCCATTTTCAGTCAGCAGCTCCACGTAAATGGGGCCGGTATACGCATTGCTGAATACCTTGGTGATATACCACTGATGCTGCTTTGCATCGCTCTGGCCGTTTTCCACCTTGTTGACGGTGGCCATCAGATCGCCGCCGGCGGCATCCACCAGGCGGATGGCCTGGGAGGAGGCGACCGCCTGATTGGTGGTCAGATGGAAGGTGATTCGTTCACCGGTAGCGCCGGTATCTTTATCCGTCAACAAAGAAATGGCCTGGGGCTGTTCCGGCTTCTTGGGGCTGACCAGACCGATCACGCTGTCCACCGTATCCACAACTGCTTCCTTCACAGGGTTGAGGGGGCCGGCATCCGGCACGAAATACAGGGCGGCGGCAGCGGCCAGCAACACAATCAGCACGATCAGCAGGATCTTGGGCCACATGGGGCGGCCCTCATCCTCATCATCCGGTTCTTCCATCTGTTCTTCCCAGGAAGGACGGCGGCGCGGGTCTTCCTCCCGCTGGGGAGCGCGCTGCTGATAATAAGGGGCGGGCCGGCCATATTCCTGGGTACGGGACTGGCGGGCAGGGATATCCTCCGCCGGCTTTTCCTCCCGGCGCATGGCAGGGGACTGATAGAGCGTTTCCTGACGGGGCTGCTGATACGCCTGATAGACCGCCGGGGCGGGCGCTTCCCTGCGGGGCAGGGCCCGGGTTTCCTCCATGGGAGGCTGCTGCGCCGCAGGGGCCTGCTGCACAGCGGGAGCCTGTTGATACACCTCGCTGCGGCGGCGGCGGGGCGCGGCGGCAGGGGCGGCTTCCCCGACCTGAGGCTGAGGCTTGACGGCCTGCTGAGCCACCCGCGCTGATTCTTCATTATATTGATCGCGATAATCGTTCAAAGGATATACCCTCCTTCGCATTGTTGGCAAAATACAGATAGCCTGATACAGTATATCAGAAAAATCAATTTTCTACAAGGGTAAATATGCCGTCCGGGCCTTTGTTTACAAGTGGCGGCAGCAAAAAAATTGCCATGCCCCTTTGCCATCGCTCCCCGCCTCTGCTATAATAAAATAGAATCACTGCCGGAAAGGAAGCCATGCCATGATTGAATTTTCCCGTTCTGCCCTACTGTTGGGAGAGGAGGCCATTGCCCGCCTGCACTCCGCCCATGTGGCCCTGTTCGGGGTGGGCGGTGTAGGCGGCGCCTGTGCAGAGGCCCTGGCCCGGGGAGGCGTGGGGCACATCACGCTGGTGGATGACGATACCGTAAGCCTGAGCAATATCAACCGCCAGACGGCCGCCCTCCATTCCACCGTAGGCCGGCCCAAGGTGCAGGTGATGAAAGAGCGGATACTGGATATCAATCCCCAGGCCCGGGTAGATGCGCTGCAGCTGTTCTTCCGGGAAGAAAACGCTGCCGATTTTGATTTTACAGCCTTCAACTATGTTGTTGACGCCATCGATACCGTATCGGCCAAGGTGTGCTTAATTGAAAGGGCCCATCGGCTGGGGGTGCCCATCATCAGCGCACTGGGCGCCGGCAACAAGCTGGACCCAACCCGCTTCCGGGCGGCGGATATTTATGAAACCACCGTATGCCCCCTGGCCCGGGTGATGCGCAGCCAGCTGAAAAAGCGGGGCATTGCGCAGCACCGGGTGGTCTATTCCACCGAACCGCCCCTGGCCACGAAGGAAATCATTGTGGAAAACGGCCGGCATCTGCCCGGCAGCCTGTCCTTTGTGCCTCCTGTAATGGGCATGATCCTGGCCGGGGAAGTGATTAAGGACCTGTGCGGGCTGTAATTTCGCCGCGCATTCCCTGCATAAAATCTCACTTTCATGTCGCATCCGGTTTTATTCGTTCCATCGCGTCTGTATTGTGCATACAGACGCTTTTTTGATTGATCGATTCTCCGCCGAAATTAAAAAAAATTATATTTTTTGCATATTTATGCTTGACAAACGAATAAACATGCATTATAATTCATCTTGTCAATCAAAGAAAGGAAGGTATCCCTCCATGAAGAAGATGAAGTCCCTGATCGCTCTCCTGGCTGCCCTGGTGCTCTGTTTCTCCTGTGTCAACGCCCTTGCCTGCACGGCCATCTATGTGGGCGGCGGCCTCACCGAAACGGGGGATTCCTTCTTTGCACGATCCGAGGATTATTCCAACAGTTATTCCAAACTGTTCTATGTGAGCCCCGCCGGCAATCACAAAGCCGGGGATGCATACAAAGGCTGCTACGGCTTCAATTACGTCTTCGAAAAAGACAGCTACAGCTACACCGCTTTCCGGGATGATAACGGGGAAGCACAGGGCAATATTTGCCCCGACTGCGGCGGCGACCATACCCACACCCCCTACGAAGCCGGCGGCACCAATGAAATGGGCGTATCCATGAGCGCCACCGAAACCCTGTACAGCAGCAACGCCGCCCTGAAGGAACTGGATCCCTACGTCAAGAACGGCGGCATCGAGGAAGCGGAAATCACCACCGTCATCCTCAGCCAGGCCGCTTCCGCCAAGGAAGGCGTGGAGCTGCTGCTGAATATTTACGATACCTACGGCTGCTATGACGGCGCCGGCATCTTCATCGGCGACGATAAGGAAATCTGGTACATCGAAAACCTCAGCGGCACCCAGTATGTAGCGGTGAAGCTGAATGACAATCTGGCCTTCGCCGTGCCCAACCAGTCCGTCATCGGTCTGATCGATCTGGATGATACCGAAAACGTGATCGCCTCCCCCAAGCTGATCGAAATTGCCAAGGCTGCCGGCACCTACGTGGGCGATGAAGCAGCCAACACCATCGATTACATGGCCTCCTACGAATGCGGCAGCGGCGCCAGCAGCCGGATGGTATCCGCCCTGAATTATTTCAATCCCGCCGCCCCCAAGACCGCCGAGGAATACACCGCCGCTGATTATGTGATCTCCAATGTTTCCGCCGACGGCGCCATCGTTCCCTTCTACAGCAATATCCAGCTGCCCAATACCTACACCATCGCCGATATCGTGGGCTACTTCCAGATCCCCGGCATCGGCAAGGGCGGCAACACCGAAATCCACATCTTCCAGATCGGCAAGGCGGACGCCGCCACCGATACCGTGGAATGGGTGGGCATGAACAACGGCACCTGCACCCCCTTTGTTCCCTACTATCCCATGCTGACCCTGGATACCTACGCCGCCTACAAGACCAGTCTGCCCGCCGTTGGCTTCAGCCAGGAGCAGCCCGCTGAAGGTATCTACTATCCCGGCAAAGGCTACGCCCCCACCGAAGACGGCAATTGGGCCCGGGTGGACGGTTACAAGGTGCTGCCCGCCAACTGGCAGGATTCCTTCTACTGGACCTGCAACGCCCTGTCCAACCTGATGGATTACGGCAACCTCACCGACGATCAGAAGGCAGCCGTCAATGATAAGATTGCCGCCCTGCAGCAGATCTGCTACGCTGCTTACGACCAGATGAAGGCCGATGTTGCCGCTGCGGAAAACACCGATGCCGCTGCCCAGACCGCCACCGCCATCAGTATGCAGACCGCCCAGCAGGTGCATGAAGAGCTGATCGCCCTGGTGAACAGCATTAAATAATGCCATAAAAATCCCCCCGTTTCCTGGATAAGCCCGGGAAACGGGGGTTTTTGACTGTTCATTTGATGGGAACGCCGGCCGCCTCCCCCACCTTGCGCATATGATCAATGGCGGCCAGATAGCTTTCATGATCGGGCAGATGCTCCACAAAAACGGTGGCGTCTTCCCCCAAATGATGGCTCAACTGCAGCACCATTCCCAAGGGCATACTCCCCTTCCCCGGGGGCACCTCCTGTATGCACAAGGGCAGGATGTGATCATCGATCAGGATATCCTTGGCATGGATGGAGCGGATGTAAGGGGACAGCAGGGCGAAGCATTTTTCAATGAACCCCTCCGCATCAGCATACCGATCCGCAGAAGAAATCATATTGCAGTAATCCAGATGCGCCCGGAAGGCAGGCCTGTCCACATCCCGAATCAATTGCAGGTATTCCTCCGGGGATCGGGGGCACATCCAGGGCATGGGCTCCAGGGTGTAGGACGTTTTTTCCGGCTGCACGGTATCGATGATCCGGCGGCTGATTTCCACAATCCGTTCATACGTTTCCCGGGCATAATTGAGGGGATGGAATCCATCCCAGATTTCCGCCGGCGTGCCGCAAATATTCACGCAGCAATTGGCCCCCACCTCCTCCGCCAGTTCCAGGCAGCGGAAGGAATCCTCCAGGGCGGCCTTGCGCTGGGCATCATCCGGGGCGAAGAGATTCTTCCAGATGCCCACCTCGCCAATCGCCAGATCATTATCCCGGATGCAGGAGAGGTATTCCTGCCGCACTGCCCTGGGCGCGCTCCAGTGCACGGGAAAGATCACCGCGCTGTATTGCAATTCTTTTACCAGGGCCAGCCATTCCTTTGGTGAATGATAAGGGGGCATGACGGATCCGCCAAGGCGCATGGAGGAACACATCCTTTCTTAAATTCGGAATTATGGTTTACTATGTTTCCACAGCCGCACTGGAAAACAGGCGGATTTCATGAATCCAAGAAATATCCTGTTGCATTTTTCTTTAGGAGAGCGCAAAAGGGCGTTTCTTTTTCAAAAGAAACATCCTCTCGTTCCTATCAGTACATCCTCTTGTGCAGAATATCTGCGCTGAT
This sequence comes from Clostridiales bacterium, assembly GCA_015056265.1. Taxonomy (GTDB): domain Bacteria; phylum Bacillota; class Clostridia; order Christensenellales; family Aristaeellaceae; genus RUG563. The sequence continues at coordinate 10,106 of SVGR01000028.1, read as the reverse complement.
TTCGGAAAGGGTATGGCAGCAGGTCATGGCCATGGTGTAGGAAAGATCGGATTGGATGCGACGCATATGGTTGGCGATGCCCTCCGCACCGTTTTCCTTCAGACAGCCCATCAACGGCCGGCCGATGGAGCAGGCGTTCGCCCCCAGGGCGATGGCCTTGAACACATCCAGCCCTGTTTCGATGGCGCAATCCGCAAAAATCACCATCTCCGGCCCCACGGCCCGGCGGATTTCAGGCAGCATCATCAGCGGCGGCACGGAATAATCCAGCCGCCCATTGTGATGGGAAACCACGATGGCTTTTACCCCGGCTTCCTTACATTTCAAGGCATCCTGCACGCTGAGCACGCCTTTGATAACGAAGGGCAGGGCGGTGGATTGTACGAAATCCTTTAATTCCTGAAATTGCAGCGGCCTCATTTCCATGCCGTCGATGCAGTCATAGCCCTTGCCCCGGCTGAAGGCATGATCGATATCCATACCCACGGCAAAGGCGCCGCAGCTTTCCGCATGCCGGATCTTCCGGGAAATGGATTCCCGATCCTGATAGGTTTTGATGATCTTGATGACCGATGCGCCGGTCTCCGCCATGGATTCCAGCTCACTTTCCGGCCCCATCCCGGAAAAAGCAAGCATATCGGCAAGGAACGCCCCCCGGGCCATCTCCGCCATGCCGTTTTCCCGGGTGCGATGCAGATGGGAAAGGGCGCCGGTGGTGATGGGGGCTGAAAAGGCTTTGCCAAAGCAGATAAAGCGGGTATCGGGAATCTCGGCATCGATGTGCCGCACTTCCAGAAGCAAGCTGTCCAGATACTGCCGGGTGATCAAATCCGATGAAGGCGTGGGCCGCCAGTCCATATCCATTTCTCCTTTATCACCATTTTTTCCATTATAAACCAGCGCAGACGATATTGTCAAATGCCCGTCAAAACGGCAATTAAAAAGAGACCTTGATTTATCTCAAGGTCTCTTAAAATGCAAGGAATTACTTGCGGGTGAAATCAACGCTCTGGCCGTCATACGTGAGGGTCAGCTTGTTGCCGTTGAGCTTGAATTCGCCGGGATCGCCGTCCACATACAGCTGATTGCCTTCCACTTTGTAGGTAGCTGTTTCAGTTTCGGTCTGGCCCATCATGGTGATTTTCGTAATCACCTTGCCGTCTTTGGTGAATTCCATGGTCATTTCGATCTCGCCGATGGTGGACTTCATGGCTTCGTAATCAGCCTTGGAGATGCCGCTCACTGCCAGCATGCCTTCCAGATCCATCTTCCAGGTGCCCACGATGGTGCTTTCGCCGCCGCTGCAGGCAGCCAGAGAAAAGGCCATCACTACCAGAACCAGTACTGCCAGGAAACGCTTGTTCAGTTTCATTGTTTTATCCTCCCTCATTTGTTTGGTCCGTTTAACATTATATGCCCGTCACAAAAAAATGTCAATTCCATTGAGGGAATAAAGTACTTTTTTACAACCGTACTTTGCACTTTGCCTGGAAAACACAAGAATTCCCCGGCGTGTAATCACACCGGGGAAGCAGGCGCTTATTCGCCCAGGATATCACATATGGCCTTGTCCAGCCAGTTGCCGTCGAACAGTTCGATCATTCCGGCGTCACAGGCAGCGGCCAGCTTCAGATTGATGGGCAGCCGGCCCAATACCTTGGTGTCAAACCGGGCGGCGATTTCTTCCGCATGGCTTTCGCCGAACACTTCCACATGCTTGCCGCAATCGGGGCAGAGGGCATAGCTCATATTTTCCACGATACCGGCCACGGGAATATTCATCATACCCGCCATATTCAGGGCTTTTTCCACAATCATACCCACCAACTGCTGGGGGGTGGACACCACCACAGCCTTGTCAACAGGAATGGACTGGAACACGGTGAGGGGCACATCCCCCGTTCCGGGAGGCATATCGATGAACATGATATCCACATCATCCCACTGCACATCCGTCCAGAACTGCTTGACGGTACCGGCGATCACGGGGCCGCGCCACACCACGGGGGTAGTTTCCTCTTCCAGAAGGAGGTTGACGCTCATCATCTTGATGCCGGTCTTGCTCATCACGGGCAGGATGCCTTCATCATTGCCCATGGCCTTTTCCTTGATGCCAAAGGCCTTGGGGATAGAGGGGCCGGTGACGTCGGCGTCCAGAATGGCGGTCTTATAGCCGGCCCGCTGGGCCAGCACGGCCAGGAGGGCGGTCACCATGGATTTGCCCACGCCGCCCTTGCCGCTCATTACGGCAACGACCTTTTTAATGTTCGCGCCCTTGTGGGGCTTTTCCAGCAAGCTCTTGGGATCCCGGCTGGCGCAATTGGCGCTGCAGGAAGAGCAATCATGGGTGCATTCGCTCATAATAATTTACCTTCTTTCTCCTTGTGGCCTGTTTTTTCGGAAAGCACATTCCTTTCCAGATTCACAAGCCCATTTACATTCGCCGTATACAACGGGTTTCCCTGCCGGAAAAGAAAATTTCCCAACAGAAAGATCATACCCGTTTGACAAAGAAATGCCCCGGGTATATAATGAATGCATATACCCCCAGGGGGTATAAGACGTGTAAAAAGCATCCGGGAAAGGGGGCTTTTCCATGGAAGACTGTACCTGCCACCGCAAAAAGGAACGTTCCCCGGAGGAATATACCAGGCTGATCCATCGTCTCAGCAGAATTGAGGGCCAGATCCGGGGCATTCGGGGCATGGTGGAAAATAGCAGCTATTGTCCGGATATCCTGCGCCAGGCCGCCGCCGTCAATGGGGCGCTGAATGCCTTCTGCCGGGAATTGCTTTCCCAGCATATCCGTACCTGCGTGGCAGAGGATATCCGTTCCGGCAAGGATGAAACCATGGATGAACTGATGGAAACCATCCAGAAGCTGATGAAATAAAGCCATATATGGGAAAGGAATAAAAAGAATGAAACAATTTACCGTTACCGGCATGACCTGCGCCGCCTGCAGCGCTCGGGTGGAAAAGGCGGTCAAAAGCGTTCCTGGGGTGGAAAGCTGCGCCGTCAGCCTGCTCACCCATTCCATGGGGGTTTCAGGAAATGCGGAGGACGCCGCCATTATCAAAGCGGTGGAAAATGCGGGGTATGGGGCCAAAGTGAAGGGCCGGGACGCCGCCCCGTCCAATACCCAAAATGAGGACGCCCTGAAGGATCGGGATACCCCGCTGCTGAAAAAAAGGCTGATCGCTTCCCTGGGCTTTCTGGTGATTTTGATGTATCTTTCCATGGGATACGGTATGTGGGGATGGCCTGTTCCATCCTTCCTTGAAAACCCCATGGCCCTGGGGCTTGCCCAGCTTTTGCTTTCCGGGATCATTCTGGTGATCAATCAGAAATTTTTTATCAACGGCTTCAAAGGGCTGATGCATCGTTCTCCCAACATGGATACGCTGGTGGCCCTGGGCAGCGGCGCATCCTTTGGCTACAGCATTTATGCGCTTTTTGCCATGGCAGGGGATATGACCAATGCCCATCATTATCTGCACGAATTCTATTTTGAATCGGCGGCCATGATTCTGGCCCTGATTACCGTGGGCAAAATGCTGGAGGCCCGTTCCAAGGGAAAAACCACCGATGCTTTAAAAAGCCTGATGAAGCTGGCGCCCAAGACGGCAACGCTGCTGAAAGACGGGCAGGAAATCATTGTGCCCATCGACCAGGTGAAAACCGGGGATTTGTTTCTTGTGAAGCCGGGGGAGAATATCCCTGTAGACGGCGTGGTGGAAGAAGGCAGCAGCGCCGTGAATGAATCCGCCCTCACCGGGGAATCCATCCCCGTGGATAAGGAAAAGGGGGATGCGGTTTCCGCAGCTACACTGAATCAGTCGGGACATCTCACTTGCCGGGCTACCCGGGTGGGAGAGGATACCACGCTGTCCCAGATTATCAAAATGGTAGCGGACGCCTCTGCTACCAAAGCCCCCATCGCCAAGGTGGCCGATCAGGTATCGGGGATTTTTGTGCCGGTGGTGATTGCCATCGCTTTTGTTACCACGATTATCTGGCTGCTGACGGGGCAAACCTTTGGCTATGCCCTGGCCCGGGGCATTTCGGTGCTGGTAATATCCTGCCCTTGCGCATTGGGGCTGGCAACGCCGGTGGCCATCATGGTGGGCAGCGGCAAGGGGGCCCGGCAGGGCATCCTGTTCAAGACGGCCGCCGCCCTGGAAGAAGCAGGCCGCATTACCATTGCCGCTTTGGATAAGACGGGCACCATCACGCAAGGCCGGCCCAGGGTCACTGATGTGCTGGCGGCGGAAGGAGCAGCGGAAGAGGAGCTGCTTTCCCTCGCTTATTCCCTGGAGGTTAAGAGCGAGCATCCTTTGGCGAAAGCCATTGTGGAATATGGAAAAGAAAAAAATCTGCAACCGGAAGCAGCGGAGGATTTCCGGGTACTTCCCGGAAACGGGCTGTCTGCACAGATCCATGGCATGGCGGTAAAGGGCGGCAGCATGAAATTCATGGGCGCTCAGACGGAAATTCCTCACGCCTTGAAAACCAGGGCGGATCAGCTGGCGGGGGAAGGAAAAACCCCCCTGTTCTTTGCAAAGGGCGGGCAGCTGCTGGGACTGATTGCCGTAGCCGATACCATCAAGGAAGAAAGCGCCGAGGCCATCCGGCAGCTGAAAAACATGGGCGTAAAGACGGTTATGCTTACCGGCGATAATGAACGCACCGCCCAGGCCGTAGGCAAACTGGCAGGGGTGGATCAGGTAATCGCCGGGGTGCTGCCGGACGGAAAGGAACAGGTGATCCGGGAACTGAAAAGACAGGGAAAAGTGCTGATGGTGGGGGACGGCATCAACGACGCCCCTGCCCTGACGAGAGCAGACCTGGGCATGGCCATCGGCGCCGGTGCGGATATCGCCGTGGACGCCGCTGATGTGGTGCTGATGCACAGCAGGCTCACCGATGTGCCTGCCGCCATCCGGCTCAGTCGGGCCACTCTTCGCAATATCCATGAAAATCTTTTCTGGGCATTTATCTATAATATCATCGGTATCCCGCTGGCTGCCGGGGCTTTCATTGCCCTGTTGGGCTGGCAGATGAACCCCATGTTCGGGGCGGCGGCCATGAGCCTGTCCAGCTTCTGTGTGGTTTCCAATGCGCTGCGGCTGAATTTCCTGGATCTTTCCAGCACGAAGCGCGATCATAAAATCAAAAAGAAAAAGGAGAAAAAACAAATGGAAAAGACCATGAAAATCGAAGGGATGATGTGCCCTCATTGCTCCGGCCGGGTGAAGAAGGCCCTGGAAGCGCTGCCCCAGGTGATCGAAGCGGAGGTCAGCCATGAAACGGGCACAGCCATTGTGAAGCTGTCCGCCCCCGCAGAGGACGCCCTCCTCAAAAAAACTGTGGAGGATCAGGGCTATACCGTCATCGGATGATTCCACCCCCGCCAGAATGGATCTGACAGGCAGCGTATGCCTCCGGCGGGCAGGGGGGGCGATCCTCTTGCACCCCGTTCTTTACGATCTGGCTTGGACCGGTTCCAATCAATATGCATGCATGAGCATCCTGAGGAACGGATAACAAGCCTCTCCAGCCCTCCCCCTGTGTAAGAGGCGCGATGCGTCAGGAAATATGCCAGCGGCCTGTTCTCAGACAAAACGCGGCGCAATCTACGCCGTCGTGCGGAAAAAAACATCAACAAGGCCGGAGAAGCGCCCCTTTTCCGTCCTCATTCATGGCTTCTCAAACCCGCCCGGGCCTGGGAAGCCATTTTTGCTTTACAGAAAGCGGAAGGCCGTGGTATAATGTAATGAAAATATATGCGCCCGGCCAACCGGGCAGGCGATATTGAAGGAGGAATTTCTTATGGCACGTCAACAATTCGGCGGTTTCGGCGGCGGAATGCCCAATATGCAGCAGCTGATGCGTCAGGCCCAGAAAATGCAGGAGCAGATGCAGAAGGCACAGGAAGAACTGGATGAAAAGGTATACGAAGCCAGCGCCGGCGGCGGCATGGTCAGCTGCAAGGTGAGCGGCAAGCGGGAACTGCTGGAGTTGACCATCAAACCCGAAGCCGTGGATCCCGATGACGTGGAAATGCTGCAGGATCTGGTGATGGCCGCCGTCAACGAAGCCCTGCGCGAAGGCGAAAAGAACCGGGAAGAAACCATGGGCAAGATGGCGCCGGCCGGAATGGGCGGGATGTTCTGATATGCAGGAAGGCTTTGATCCCATCGCCCGGATGGCCCTGCAATTGGCCAAGCTGCCGGGGATCGGGCAAAAAAGCGCCCAGCGGCTGGCCTATCATATCGCCGCCATGCCCCAGGAGGCGGTGAAGGAACTGGCCGCCGCCCTGTGGCAGGGCCGGAAAGCCCTGCGCTTCTGTGACCGCTGCGGCAATTATGCCCAAGACGCCCTCTGCCCCATCTGCCAGGAAGAAAAGCGGCAAAACGGGCAGATCTGCGTGGTGCGGGACGCCCGGGACGTGGCCGCCATGGAGCGCATGCGGGATTTCAAGGGCCTCTATCATGTGCTTGGGGGCACCCTTTCCCCCATGCACGGCATCGGCCCGGAGGATATCCGCATTCAGGAGCTGATGGCCCGCCTTTCCACGGAACCGGTGGACGAAATCATCCTAGCCACCAACCCCGATATCGAGGGGGAGGCCACCGCAGCCTATATCGCCCGGCTTATCAAGCCCATGGGCATCCGGGTCACCCGTATCGCCCATGGCGTACCGGTGGGCAGCGATCTGGAATACACGGATGAGGTAACGTTGGCCAAGGCCATGGAAGGAAGAAGAGAACTATAAATAATTCGGAATGCAGAATTCGGAATGCGGAATTCGGAATGCATTTAGTCTTTCAATTTTCGTATTCAATGTATCTTGATAGAAGAAGAAACAATGGAAACGATCAAAGAGCCGACTAAATACGATTTCATCTTCCGCCTTCCGAATTTTTTATTTTTCCGGAGGATATTGTTATGAACAATATGCAATCCTGGCTTGCCAGTAATCAGGGAACGCTGGCGTTGCTGGCGCTCTTATTGACAGCAGCGGCGCTGACGCTGCTGATTGTGCTGCTGGCAAAGAATAAAAAGCTGAAAGAAAGCCATGCTGATCTTGATAATCATCTGCGGCAATTGCAGCAAGGGCTGGTAAGCAGGGCAGAAATGGCCCAGATGAACGAAATGCAGTGGGGCAGGATGCATCAATTGCTGGAGGAGCGCAGCCGGGATGAATCCCAGCGCATCGCCCAGTTATCCGATCGGCTGGATGCCTTCGGCGAAAGGCAGGACGCCAGACTGCACCGCATGTCCGCCGCCCTGGATGATAAGCTATCCCAGAATGAAACCCGGATGGAGCGGATGCGGGAAACGCTGACCAAATCCGTAGCCTCCCTGCAGGAGGAAAACAATAAAAAGCTGGAAGAAATGCGGCTGACGGTGGATGAAAAGCTGCATGCCACCCTGGACAAGCGCCTGGGGGACAGCTTCAGCCAGGTCAGCCAGCAGTTGGAAAAGGTATACAAGGGCCTGGGCGAAATGCAATCCCTGGCAAGCGGTGTGGGCGATCTGAAAAAAGTGCTCACCAACGTCAAAACCCGGGGCGTATGGGGGGAAATGCAGTTGGGCGCCCTGCTTGCCCAGGTGCTCTCCCCTGCCCAGTATGATGAAAATGTGGCCGTGGTGCCGGGCAGCAGCCAGCGGGTGGAATTTGCGGTGAAGCTGCCGGGGCAGGGCGAAGAAACAATCTATCTGCCCATCGATTCCAAATTCCCCCTGGAGGATTATGAGCGGCTGCTGGCCGCCCTGGAAAGCGCCGATCCCGTGCTGATCGCTTCCGCAGAAAATGCCCTGCATACCGCCATCAAAACAGAGGCCAAGCGTATCGCATCCAAGTATATTGTACCTCCGCATACCACCGATTTTGCCATCATGTTTCTGCCCATCGAGGGGCTGTATGCCGAAGCGCTGCGGGCCCGGGGCCTTACGGAAGAGCTGCAGGAAAAGCACCGTATCGTTATCGCCGGGCCCACCACCTTAAACGCCCTGCTGACCAGTCTTCAGGTGGGATTCCGTACCCTGGCCATCGAAAAACGCACCGATGAGGTGTGGCAATTGCTCAGCGCCGTAAAGACGGAATTCGGCAATTTCGCAAGGCTGCTGGAAAATACCCAGCGGAAGATGCACGCCGTCACCGAATCCATCGAAAATGCCAGCCGCAAGAGCCGCACCATTGAACGGAAATTACGCAAGGTGGAGGCGCTGGATGAGGAAAAGGCGGCCCATATTTTGCAGGATGATCCCTGGGATCTGCCCCTGCTCCAGGAAGCCGAGGAAGAATAAACCATGAAATTTCAAGGGGTTCCCAGCGAAAAACCCTTTGCAATCAGACATACTATTCACTGAAAGGAGCGAATCAAATGGATATGGATCAGATTGGCAACGAACTGAAAAAGGTGCTGCAGGCCGGCATCGGCGCCGTGGCCATCGGCGTGGAAAAGACCCAGGAGGTTATCGAAAACCTGGCCCAGAAGGGCGAACCCATCTACGAGCAGGCCAAGGCCACCGTCACCGAAACCGCCGGTAAAATTGTAAAGGCTGTACAGCAGAGTGCCTGCAAGGCCCGGGCCGAAAAGATCATTGAGGATCTGAAAGCCATGACCCAGGAGGAACTGGACGCTATCCGCAGCGCCATCTACGAAATCTACCCCAATCAGCCCAAGGCCGCCGAGAAGGAAGGCTGCTGCTGCGAAGAAAAGAAGGAGTGCGCCTGCACCGAAGAGGACTGCGCCTGCGGCGAAGGCAAAGAGGATTGCTGCTGCGGCGAAGATAAGGAATAAAATTCACTGCCGGGCAGGAAATAATCCCCCCTGTACCGCAGGCATTTTTCCTCTGGATGCTGCCTTGAAAGAATACAATCCCATGAAACATCGCTCTTCCGCGCGAAACAAAGAGCAGCGAAAGGCCCTTTTCCGCGGAACAAAGCAAAAATACTCAAAATTGGCGAAAGAGAAAGCTTGCTTCCTCTCTCGCCATATTTTTATGGTTTCCCCCATACATCCCGGAAGGAGCCATATACCGTCCCTATGAACAACGCTTCTATCTGCCATCTTTTTCCGCCGAAAAACTGTTCATTGACAGAACGTTCCAAATCCGAAATTGAGACCAGGGAAGCACTGGCGGTACAGGGGAAACAACCCTCTGCGGAGGTGCCCGTTCCTTGACAAGATTCTTTTGCTTATGCTATACTATTTGAGGAATTTCCAAATCTATTCGAGGTTACAGCAATGAGAAAATCAATAAAATATGGGGTTTTCGCCCTGGGCGGAAGCGGCTATGCGGCACTGGCAATCCTCTTATCCCAGTGGCTGATCCGCAATCTTTCCGGTATTCTTGGCAGCATCGGCGGTCTTTTCGGAATGAATGAAGATACCCTTTCCTACATCGTTCAGGTACTGGATCAGCTGAAAGGGGCCGATATCGCCTCCCCCTGGCTGGGCGGACTGCTGATCGGCGCAGCAATCGGCCTGCTGCTGGCGCTGCTGATCTTTCATAAAAAGCCCAAGCACATCATCATTTCCATCCTGCCCTGGGTGCTTTTGCTGATCCCCCTGGGGCTGATCGCCCTTTGGTTCACCGATATCAATGATATCCGCTTCGGCACATTCCTTTCCGTGATGCTGCCGATGCTGTCCCATCTGTAAGAAGGGAGAACGCCATTATGATCCGCATTCGTCATTCCCTGCTGTACAGGGTTCTTTCCCTGCTTTTGTGTCCCTGCCTGCTGATGGGCGGCCTGCCTGCCCAGGCGGAGGAAGCCCGCTGGCATGCCGGATTTGCCCGGCAGCAGATCCTGCCCCCGGATGCTTCCGATCAACCCCTGTACATCGCCGGATACAACAGCGGCTGGGAGATCACCGGCGTGCTGGATTACTGCGAGGCCCGCGCCCTGTGGCTGGATACAGGCAGGGAGGGCGTTTTGCTGATCTCTGTGGACTGCATCGCCCTGGACAGCGGCACGGTGGCCCAGATCCGCGCACTGCTGGCCGATATTCCCAACTGCGCCGCCATCAATATCTGCGCCACCCACACCCATGCAGGCATTGATACCCTGGGCCTTTGGGGCCCCACCG